>NZ_CP084506.1:2123731-2427121 GCF_003113495.2 Edwardsiella tarda ATCC 15947 = NBRC 105688 | reverse complement strand
TGGCGATCCATGCTGCCATCGGTGGAGACGAAGGCCACCGTCATCAGGCTACTGTCCCCCGACTTGCTGACCCGGATCCCCTGTTGCTGTACCTCTTGGGGTAGCTTGCGGGTGGCGGCGCTGAGCTGATTCTGTACCTGTTGCATCGCCTCATTGGGATCGGTGCCGGATTGGAAGGTCAGGGTGATGGAGGCGCTGCCGCTGCTGCTGCTCTGCGAGGACATATACATCAGTCCATCCAGGCCGGTCATGTTCTGCTCGATGATCTGGGTGACGGTGTTTTCCAGCGTCTGTGCCGAGGCGCCGGGGTAAGAGGCGCTGATGCGTACCGTCGGCGGTGCCAAGTCAGGATACTGTTCAATCGGGAGATCGCGGATGGCCAACAGGCCGGCCAGGCTAATGATGATGGCGATAACCCAGGCAAAGATGGGGCGATCGATAAAAAATTTAGCCATGAGTAGCCATCCTGCTAATTCTGACAACCGAGGGAGGTGGTTACTCGTGGTGCGGGTTACGCACGAGCACGCCGATGATGATGCTGCACTGTATCCTGTGTCATGGGAAAAAAAGTGGAGAAAAAATGGAAAAAACGTAAAAAATCGTGCGTTGGCGCATGGCTGAGCGATGAGTGGTCGAAAAAGCGCCAGTACGGCGCTGGCACATGTCGATTTTGCCGGGTTTTGCGGAAAAATTGTGCAATACTAGGCGTTATCGCATCCAGGGAGTCAGAAGGAGAGGGAATGGAGATCAATCCGGTATTTGCCCGCCGCTTGTATCTATGCTGGCTATTGACCCATGAAGAGAAGCCGAATGTACCACGCCTCATGCAGTGCACCGGCTGGCCGCGCCGCACATTACAGGATGTGCTCAAGGCCTTACCCGGGCTGGGGGTTACGCTGCGTTTCGTCGAGCAGGGGGTGCGTCATAACGATGGCTACTACATGCTGACGGATTGGGGGCCGCTTGATGCGGCCTGGGTGGCGCAGCACGCCGAGGCGTTGCGTGTTAGCCTCACGGAGGCGGCATAAGTCGCGAGGCGCCGTTTCCGCCTCGCCCCATGCGTTATTGGTTTTTGTACTCCAGGTAGAGTACCGTCGCGGCGACGCGTGAGCGGACATTCAGCTTACGCAGCAGATTACGGATGTGCACCTTAACGGTCTCTTCCGAGATATGTAGTTGCGCGGCGATCTGCTTGTTGGACATGCCGCGCGCCACCTCTTGCAGGACGTCCAACTCGCGTTCGGTGAGATCGGCCAGTGGATCGGCGATCTCGCTGCGCGTACCCAGGTAGTTCAAGACCGCCTCGCTAAATACATTGTGTCCTTCCGCCGCCTGGTGGATCTGTGCCAGCAGTGTCTCGGGCTCGCTATCCTTCAGCAGGTAGCCATCCGCTCCGGCATCGACCAGGGCATACACATCGCTGCGTGCGTCGGAGACGGTGAGGATGATGATGCGTGCATCGACCCCTTCGTTACGCAACGCCTTGAGTGTATCCAGTCCCGATAGCCCCTTCATATTGAGATCTAACAGGATCAGATCCGGTTGAATGCGTTCGGCCAAGGCGATGGCCTCGCTGCCGCTACTGGCCTCCGCCGCCACGTCGAAGAGGGGATCCAACTCGAGCAGTTGGCGTATGCCACGGCGCATCAGTGGGTGATCATCGACGATCATGACACGAAAGCCGGCGGTAGTTGAAGTTGGGTTTTCCATGACAAGCTCCCTGAAGGAGGGCGGTGTATCACCACCCAGCGTTATTATTATAAATCAGATCCCATCGCCGGATGTGGGGCGAAACGTTAGCGTAACACGCGTCCCTCCCGTCGGCCCTGGGGTAAGGTGTAATTCGCCATCCAGGCGGGCGGCGCGCTCGGCCATGATGGTCAAACCGTAGTGACCCGGCGGCTCTTCGCTACTGGGTAACCCGACGCCATCATCGGTGATGCTGATGACGCTGATGCCATCGGCGCGCCCGTGGCAGTTCACGCTAATGTGTTGTGCCTGAGCATGCTTGATGGCGTTAAGCGTGGCCTCCCGGACGATCTGTAGCACATGAACCTGTTGTTGCGCATTGAGTAATTGGGAAGACAACGTGCAGTGTAGCGTGATCTTTGCCGTCGTCTGCAATTTTAGCGGGGCCAATAGCTGTTGCAACGCCTCGCGCAGATCGGCCTCCTCGATCGTTAGGCGGAAGGTGGCCAGTAGCTCGCGGAGCTGGCGGTAGGCGTCGCTGAGGGCCCGATCGAAGTCTTGAATGATCGCTTGAGCCTGATGGTTTTCGGCCTCAGTCGCCCGGCGTAGCAAGGTAATCTGAATGCGCAGGAAGGCCAGCGCCTGAGCGAGCGAGTCGTGCAGCTCGCGAGCGATGGTGGCACGCTCCTCCATCAGCAGTAATTGCACCTGCTGCTTCTGAGCGCGGTTGAAGTAGACGCCACGGCTGAGCATATTGGCGACGTTTTGCATCAACTGGCGTTGGGGAGCCTGATGCGCCGGCCAACGCAACATACCGAGCGGATGTCCATCCAGCATCAGCGGCAGCGTCTCACTCGCCTCATTGGGCCTCACCTCGCCGCTGGCGAGCAGCCAGCGCCCCTGACCACTGTCCACCACCTCGAGTTGTAAGAAGTCGAGCCCCTCGCTGCTGCGCACGATCTCCAGGACCTGTTCGAAGCTGGGCTGGGTGATCTGACTCACGGTCAGCGCCTGTGAAGCTTCGAACAGCACGCCGAGGGTACGGTTGGCTTGGGTCAGGCTCTCGGTCTTCTCACGGACCTTATCTTCGAGTGAACGGTACAGCTTCTCCAACTCGCCCGACATGCGTACGAAGGCCTTCGACAGGACGCCCATCTCGTTGGGTAAGTTGACGTCCAGCGGCAGCGGCGTGAAGTGACCCCGCTGCATGCGGACGCTGGCGTTGACCAGCTTGTTGAGCGGCGCCACCACTTCGCGCCGAATGGTGCGGATGGCGAACCACACTAAGCCGAGCAGCGCCAGCAGGCCGATCAGGCTGATCAGCACCACCTGTTCCATTTTTTGCTCGGCATGGCGCTGTAGCACCAGGACAAAGTGATCGATCTGATCGACGTAATGGGCCACGCCATGTAGGAAGGCTTGGCTATGTCCCTGGCGGAGTTGGATCTCTAACCCTTGCCAGGTGGTGAGCAGTTGGGCGTACTCGCGTTGCACCGAGCCAGGCACATAGAAGCGGGTCAGTTTTTGCAGCGCGGAGGCGTGCAATGACTGGTTGTACTCTTCGAGGTGACGCGCCACATCCTGCGGTTGGTTGGTGAGATCGTAGGCCAGACGATAGCTTTGCATACGTAGCGAGCCAGCGATGTTCACCGCCTCGGCATCATTGATGCTGCTGGCGACGGTTAACAAGGCGATGCCCGTCGACAGCACGGAGAGGATCACCATGGCGATCAAGGCGCGCGCCAGGGTACTGGTCACGGAACGTTTTACCAACACATCAGCTTTCCTAAGTGAGACATGGCGCAGCGCCGATCGTGGGGAGACGCCATGCGTTATATAACTGTATAAATAGCGAAATTCAGCGCAACAGCGGACACAATGCGTGAAAGTGAGCGGAAAGGTTTGATCCCGCGCAATTATCCCCCCTATTTAACTCTAAAGAGGAATTATCAGCAGTAATAGAAACCGGATACTCGACGCCATAAGCACAATAACAACATAAATGCTGTGGTGAAGGCTAGACGTTGTTCCTGTCGCATGCATGTCATGCGTCGTCGCGTGCCTCTGAGGATACGATCGTAGGCCGCGAGCGCAACGTTGTATGAGCGATGTTGGCGCCGAGCGCGCCCTTTTTGACCCGATGGATGAGCGATGTCACAGGAGCGTTCGATGACTACTCTGTCCCGACGCCATTTATTGCGTGGCCATTGGCGTCATGCCGTGGCGGAGCGCCGCCCGCCTTGGGCGCTAGAGGAATCGGCCTTTGTGGCCGGTTGTAGCCGTTGCCATGCCTGCATCACCCAGTGTGAGAGCGGGGTGTTGGTCGTCGGCCAAGGCGGCTTTCCTACCCTCGATTTTTCCCGTGCCGAGTGCACGTTCTGTCGGCGTTGCGCCGACGCCTGTCCGCAGCCGCTGTTTCACCCCGCCGATCAGCGTCCTTGGCGGTTACATGTTGAGATCCAGGCGCATTGCTTGGCGCAGCGCAGTATTGAGTGCCGCAGTTGTCAGGATGGCTGCGAACCGCGGGCGATTATCTTCATCCCTCGCCCGGGGAGTGTCGCGGCGTTGCGTCTGGCCCCCGAGCGCTGTAGTGGTTGTGGCGCCTGTATCGCCGCCTGTCCGGTTGATGCGCTGCGGATGGTAGAGAGCGCCACCCCCAGCGAAGTTAAGGAAGCGTAATGAGCAGAGAGATATGGCACGTCTGCGGGCTGGTGGTTCAGGCCCGCCCGCAGGCAGTGACGGACGTGGCGCAACAGTTATCCGCCATGGACGGTACCGAAGTCGCGGCCAGTGAGCCGCAGCAGGGCAAGCTTGTGGTTGTCATGCAAAGCGAGGATTCAGGCACGCTGCTGGATCGAATTGAGTCAGTGCGCAATGTGGCAGGCGTGCTGGCGGTGTCGCTGGTTTATCACCAGCAGGATGAGCAAGGTGAGGATACGCCATGAAACTCAGTCGTCGAGACTTCATGAAAGCCAACGCCGTCGCTGCCGCTGCCGCAGCGGCGGGGCTGACCATTCCGACCGTGGCCAGCGCGGTGACGGGAGATGCAGCGGATACGATCACGTGGGAAAAAGCCCCGTGTCGCTTCTGCGGTACCGGATGCGGTGTACTGGTCGGCACACAGAATGGCCGAGTGGTGGCCTCCCAGGGTGACCCGGATGCCCCGGTCAACCGGGGGCTGAACTGCATTAAGGGCTATTTCCTGCCCAAGATCATGTACGGTAAAGATCGTCTGACCCAACCGTTACTGCGCATGAAGAATGGGCAGTACGACAAAGAGGGCGAGTTTACCCCGGTCAGCTGGGATCAAGCCTTCGATGTGATGAGCGACAAGTTCAAGGGTGCGCTGAAGGAGAAGGGGCCGAGTGCCATCGGCATGTTCGGATCCGGTCAGTGGACGGTGTGGGAAGGCTATGCGGCCGCCAAGTTGTTTAAGGCGGGTTTCCGCTCCAACAATATCGATCCCAACGCGCGTCACTGCATGGCCTCCGCGGTGGTCGGCTTTATGCGTACCTTCGGTATGGATGAGCCGATGGGCTGCTATGACGATATCGAGCAGGCCGATGCCTTCGTACTGTGGGGCTCCAACATGGCGGAGATGCACCCGATCCTGTGGTCGCGCATCACCAACCGCCGACTGAGCAACGACAAGGTTCAGGTCGCGGTACTCTCCACCTTCGAACACCGTAGCTTCGAGCTGGCGGATAACCCGATTATCTTCACGCCGCAGTCCGATCTGGTGATCCTGAACTACATCGCCAATTACATCATTCAGAACAACGCGGTCGATCAGGCGTTCCTCGATCAGCACGTCAACATCCGTAAAGGGGCGACCGACATCGGCTACGGCCTGCGTCCGACCGATCCACTGGAGAAGGCGGCGAAGAACCCGGGGAGCGATGCCTCCGAGCCGATGAGCTTCGAGGACTACAAGGCCTTTGTGGCCGAGTATACCCTGGAAAAAACCGCCAAGATGACCGGGGTACCGCAGGATCAACTGTTGGCGTTGGCCAAGCTGTATGCCGACCCGAACATCAAGGTGGTCTCCTACTGGACCATGGGCTTCAACCAGCATACCCGTGGGGTGTGGGCAAATAACCTGTGCTACAACATCCACCTTCTGACCGGCAAGATCTCTAAGCCGGGCTGTGGTCCCTTCTCGTTGACCGGCCAGCCCTCCGCCTGCGGTACCGCCCGCGAGGTCGGCACCTTCTCCCACCGTCTGCCGGCGGACATGGTGGTGACCAACGCCAAGCATCGCCAGATCGCCGAAACCCGTTGGAAGATCCCGGCCGGAACCATTCCGGACAAGGTTGGGTTGCACGCCGTGGCGCAAGACCGTGCGTTGAAAGACGGCAAGCTTAACGCCTACTGGGTGATGTGTAACAACAACATGCAGGCCGGTCCGAACATCAATACGGATCGTATGCCAGGCTGGCGCGATCCGCGTAACTTCATTGTGGTTTCTGACCCCTATCCGACGGTGAGCGCGCTCTCCGCCGACCTGATCCTGCCGACCGCCATGTGGGTGGAGAAAGAGGGCGCCTACGGTAATGCCGAGCGCCGTACCCAGTTCTGGCACCAGCAGGTTCCGGCGCCGGGAGAGGCCAAGTCGGATCTGTGGCAGTTGATGGAGTTCGCCAAGCGTTTCACCGTCGATGAGGTGTGGCCAGCCGAATTGTTGGCGCAGATGCCGGCATTGAAGGGCAAGAGCCTGTATGAGGTGCTGTTCGTCAACGGTAACGTCAACAAGTATTCGCTGGATGAGATCCCGGCCGATCGTCTGAACGATGAGGCGCGCGCCTGCGGCTTCTACGTGCAGAAGGGGCTGTTCGAGGAGTATGCCGGCTTTGGTCGCGGTCATGGTCATGACCTGGCGCCGTTCGATGACTACCACAAGGCGCGCGGTATTCGTTGGCCGGTGGTCGACGGCAAGGAGACCCTGTGGCGTTACCGTGAGGGCTACGATCCGTTCGTTAAGGCGGGAGAAGGGGTGCGTTTCTACGGCAAGCCGGACGGTAAGGCGGTGATCTTTGCGCTGCCCTATGAGCCGCCCGCCGAGGTGCCGGATCAGCAGTATGACCTGTGGCTCTCCACGGGCCGCGTGTTGGAGCACTGGCATACCGGCTCGATGACGCGCCGTGTGCCGGAACTGCATCGCGCCTTCCCAGAGGCGGTGCTGTTTATTCATCCGCTGGATGCCAAGGCGCGCGGCTTGCGCCGAGGCGACAAGGTGAAGGTGTCGTCACGTCGCGGCGAGATGATCTCCATTGTCGAGACGCGCGGACGTAACCGCGTCCCGCAGGGGCTGGTGTATATGCCATTCTTCGATGCCGCACAACTGGTCAACGTGTTGACGCTAGATGCGACCGATCCGCTGTCGAAAGAGACCGACTTTAAGAAGTGCGCGGTGAAGGTTGAGAAGGTGTAAGGACGAGATCCGATGACGGAACAACGAGATAAGGGACCGGCACGGCGGCGCTTCTTGCGCGATGCCGTTCGCGGTGCGGGCGGGTTGGCGGCCGTAGCGATCCTGCTGGGATTGCAACAGAAGCAGTCTCAGGCACGGGATGGGTTGGCATTACGTCCGCCCGGCGCGTTGCCCGATGGTCGCTTCGAGGCCGCGTGTATTCGCTGTGGGCAGTGCGTCCAGGCTTGCCCGTATGACACGTTGCAGTTGGCGACGCTGTTGTCGCCTTCGGCGGCGGGTACCCCTTATTTCATCGCTCGTCAGACACCGTGCGAGATGTGTGACGACATCCCTTGTGTGGCGGCTTGCCCGAGCGGGGCGCTCGATCCGGCGTTGACCGATATCGATGACGCCCGCATGGGGCTAGCGGTGTTGCTCGATCACGAGAACTGCCTCAACTGGCAGGGATTGCGCTGCGACGTCTGTTATCGCGTCTGCCCGGCGATCGATCAGGCCATCACCCTAGAGTTGCATCGCAACGAACGCACCGGTAAACACGCCAAGTTCTTACCGACCGTCCACAGCGATCACTGTACCGGTTGCGGCAAGTGTGAACAGGCCTGCGTACTGGAGGAGTCGGCGATCAAGGTGCTGCCCTTGGCGCTGGCGCGTGGCGAGTTGGGGCGGCACTACCGCCTCGGCTGGGTCGAGAAACAGAAGGCGGGGCATGCCTTGGTGCCAGAGAGTGCGCCATTGCCGATCCGTCAACCGCAGGGAGGTGAGTGATGGCGAATCCGGTCGCCCAAGCGGGGCTGGAGGCGCGTCGGCGTCTCGGTTGGTGGCGTAGCCACCGTTGGCTGTGGCTGCGACGCAGCTGTCAGTTGGGGGTGTTGGCGCTGTTTCTCAGCGGCCCAGTGTTCGGGGTATGGATCCTGAAGGGCAATTACAGCGCCAGTCGCTTCCTGGATACGTTGCCGATGAGTGATCCGCTGATGATGCTGGAGAGCCTGCTCGCGGGCCATTGGCCGGCCATGACGGCGTTACTGGGGGCGTTAGTGGTGCTGGGGCTGTATGGCCTGATCGCCAGCCGCGCCTTCTGCGCTTGGGTATGCCCATTGAATCCGGTGACCGATCTGGCCGCCTGGTTGCGCCGCCGCCTGGCCATCCGCCAATCGGCACCGCTATCGCGCCAGCTACGCTACGGCATCTTGCTGGCCATCTTGGTCGGTAGCGCCGTCAGCGGCACGCTGCTGTGGGAGTGGCTTAACCCCGTCGCGTTATTGGGACGTAGCCTGATCTTCGGCGCGGGCGCCGGGCTGTGGCTGATCCTGGCGATCTTCCTCTTCGATCTGTTGGTCACCGAGCATGGCTGGTGTGGTCACCTCTGCCCGCTGGGTGCCCTGTATGGGGTGATCGGCAGCAAGAGTCTGCTGCGTATCGGTGCGACGCGGCGTGAACGTTGTACCCGTTGCATGGATTGTTTCCATGTTTGCCCGGAGCCTCAGGTATTGCGCGATCCGGTACTCAATCACAATCACAGCCCGCTGGTGCTGAAGCAAGAGTGCATCAGTTGTGGGCGCTGCATGGACGTATGTGCCGAGCAGGTATTTGAATTTAAGACACGATTTCATCGTTCGGGAGATAAACAATGAAGAGCAATGTCATCAAGAAGCGGTTCTCCCTGGGGGTACTGTTACTGGCGTTGGCGGGGGGGGCCTCGGCCGTCGACAATGCGGTCGACTTAGCCCAGTCACCGGAGGTGTCCGGCACCGCCGAAGGGCAGGTCAGGATGCCGAAACAGCAGGAGCGGATGGCATTGAACTATGTCAACCAACCGCCGATGATCCCGCACAGTGTGGACGGCTACCAGATTACCAAGAACACCAACCGCTGCCTGCAATGCCACGGGGTGGAGAACTACCGTACTACCGGTGCGATGCGTGTCAGCCCGACTCACTTTATCGACGCCAGCGGCAAGATGTTGGGGCAGGTAGCGCCTAACCGTTACTTCTGTCTGCAATGCCATGTGCCGCAGAGTGATGCCGCCCCGATCGTCGGCAACACCTTTACCCCCTCCAGCGGTTTCGGTCAGTAAAAGGGGCCTATGATGAGTGAGCAACACAACGCCCCGACGGGCAACAAGCCGGGTCTGCTGCGCCGGGTGTGGCAGTGGTGGCGTCGCCCTAGCCGTTTGGCGATCGGCACGCTGTTATTGCTGGGGTTTGGCGCCGGTATCCTGTTCTGGGGTGGTTTTAACGCCGGTCTGGAGAAGGCGAACACCGAGCAGTTCTGCCTCAGCTGTCATGAGATGCGCGACAATGTTTACCAGGAGTACCTGGAGACGGCGCATTATTCCAACCGCAGCGGGGTGCGTGCCACCTGTCCAGACTGCCACGTGCCGCATGAGTTTGTGCCGAAGATGATCCGCAAGATTAAGGCCAGCAAGGAGCTGTACGGCAAGATCTTCGGGGTGATCGATACGCCGCAGAAGTTTGAGGCGCATCGCTTGCAGATGGCGGAAAACGAGTGGGCGCGCATGAAGGCCAATAACTCGCAGGAGTGTCGTAACTGCCATAACTTCGACAATATGGACTTCAGCCAGCAGAAAACGGTGGCGGCGAAGATGCATGACCAGGCGATCCGGGATAACAAGACCTGTATCGACTGTCATAAGGGCATCGCCCATAAGCTGCCGGAGATGAAAGGCATTCCTACCGGCTATTAAGCGCCCTTGAGGCGATATGCGAATCAATGCGCCCATCTGGGCGCATTTTTTTAGCTATCGACAGGGGGCTTTGGCCGCACCATGCTCGCTTCTGCCGACGCGCGCGCTCTTGTCCGTGAGTTCGCGGCTATCCCACGACTTAGCAGGCGATGAAGCGGTGGGTGTGATCGAGACGGTATCTCACCCCGGCGCGGATACCCTCCTCCCCCTCGACGGCGAGGGCGAAACGTATACGCTTCCCATCGTGGTAAGCCAATGCGGCGCAGCCTCCCACGCCCAAGACAATACTGTTAACCGGCGCGACGCTGGCGATGACCGAGCTGGCACCGACGGCGGTGATATCTACGCCGTCGCCACTATTGATAATTTTGGCCGTATCGCCAAAGCTGACGAGACGCGCCAGATCACCCGTGTTCGCGAGGTGACTCTCTGGCCCACAGGCGGCGAGATGGGCTCGTGTGCCGCCATTGACGATGCGTGCATGCGCGCCCGCGCTACTGACATAGGCCGCATTGCCGCTCAGCGCGATACGGACTTGTTTGCCATTGCTGGCAATATGCGCCTGGTAGCCGCAGCTGGCGAGGCGTACCCGTGCACCACTACAGGCGATCTGCGCGCCGTAGCCCGCGAGGGCCAGTTCACCATGATCGCCGCGCCAACCGAGGTGACAGTGTGAGCCGCAACAGGCGAGTTGGCTCTGTTGCGCGTGGTTGCCCAGCTGGAAATGGTCACCCGCGCAGGCGATGCGGCTGCCGTAAACGCCATTGTGCCAGCGTTCACCATCCCGGGCACTGGCGATCTTGGGTGCATAATCGCCCTGGGGTGGGAGGGGAGCGGCCGCGTTGCGGAGCGAACTTAATCGCTCCGCCAGGTGCATCATGGCGCCGATATCCTCGCGAATAAAGGCCAGGCGCGTGTACCCGCGGGCCCAACCATACTCGGCCAGCGCGCTAGCCCAGTCGAGCCGCTCGGCCTGGATGAGGGCACGGTAGATCGCGCCGTAGTGGCCTCCCCGTGGGAAATGATGCCGCAACCAGCGGTATAGCCAGCGAGAGGCGCACCCGTGGCGCAGGTCGTGCAGGGTGAGGATCATGGCCGCGCCTCCTCACGAGAGGGGAAGCGTGGAGATGGCGAGATAACGGCGTGCATACGCATCGTCTACCCTTTAGGAATGACGTGTTGGGCGGCGCGGCGGTACTGATGTGGCTTACCGGTGCCAGGCAGCCAGTATTGTTCGTACCTATTCCCCTGTAACCAGCGTTTAATCTCTGGGCTCTCCTCGTCGCCAAAGATCAGCGCCTGCTGCGGGCAGACGCTGACACAGATCGGCGGGAAACCTTTCGCCAGCCGCGACTCACAGCAAAAGTCACACTTATCAGCGACATGCCGCCGAGGATCCAGATAACGGGCTTGGTAGGGGCAGGCGGAGACGCAGTAGCCACAGCCAATACAGTCTGCCGGGTTCACGCGGACAATACCGTTCTCGTCACGCCATGACGCGCCGGTCGGACAGACATCGATGCAGGGCGCCTGGTCGCAGTGCTGACAAGCCTGGCGGAAGTAGCGATAGGTCGTCGCCTGTTCATCCTCGGCCAAGGGGATATGCAGGATGCTAAGACGACTCCCCTGGCGGGGGACGCGATGGGTCTTGCGGCAGGCACGCGCGCACAGGTTACAGCCGGTACAGCGTGATTCATCGTGGATCATGGCATAGCGGGTACGCATTCCTGCCTCGGCGTTCCCGGCCCGGCATGGGCCGGTGAAAAAGATGACCGTTCCGAGGCCGATGATAAAGTTCCGGCGAGTCAATGACATCGCGTTATCCTCCTGGCGATGGCGGCGTGCGCCCTATTCCCTACGCGGCCCGCGCCGCTCAGGGGTTCTGATGCTGCTCGATTTCGATCCATTGGCATAACCCATAGGCTTTGCCATGGCTCATAAAACGCTCGCTGAACAGATACGGCGCGCCGTTGCTCGCCTCGACCCGGCGAATGTCGGCATAGTCGGGGTGGGTGTCCAAGGTGGCTAGCGCGGCGCGGATCTGGGCGGCCGTGAAGCCGTATGGTGGTAACGCCAGCATGGCGAGCGGGTAGGGCCGGGGATAGGTACGGCAAGCGAAACGTACCGCCTCGGCGATCGCTCGGCAGATATCCTGTTCCATCATCTGGAGGCAGATATCGGCATAGTTGGCCGTCATGTTACGCGCCGAATAGTAGTAGTCATCCCGAGCACCGGTGAGGCAGACAATGTCCGCCTCTGTTGCGCGTTGGGCCAGACTCGCTAGCAGCGTCGTTAAATCGGCCTCGGCAAAGGCGTAAGGCGGTTGCAGGAAGTGCGCGCGGGCGACCAGTTTACCGCTCGCGGAGTGCTGGCGAATGAAGTCTGCCAGGATCGCTTCCGGCGCATCATGGGTTTCCGCTGGCGCGGGTACGGATAGCGCGTTAGACGCGGGTTTCAGCCGTTGTAGCCATTGGCGTTTGGCGCGGTCGGGCTCGTCGACCGGCGCGGCGGAAGGGGGAGTGGGCGGATCAGTCGCCACATCATGGCGATGAGTCATGGGTCGCTCCCTAGGCCGGCAGGAGATGCAGCGCCGCCAAATCGTCCGCCACGTCGTCGAGACCGAGGCGGATTAAGGTTTCTCGCGTCGGGCAGCCGAGTTGCGCGTCCCACCCCATCGCCTGATAAAACAGGGTCAGCGCCTGCTGCATGTCCGCACGATCTAACTTGTCGGTTCCCTCGCTGAAGACCGGGATGTGGGGATCTTTATCGAATACCCAGGAGCAGATGAGGTCGTGTTGCCGGCGCATGTCGTTGGTCTGCATCAATTTTACCGTGTAGGCGCGGTGTAGGGTGAGGATGCGCTCGGCGGCCAGATCGAGGCTCTGCTGGCTGGTCTCGTCTCCGGTGACCGCCTGGAAGAATTTGGCCTCCAAGGCCAGATCGCCCCGGTAGTTGCGTGACTTGAGCGGCGAGACGGTCATCGGCCAGACCCAGTTGCACAGCGTGATCGCGTTGTGTAGGCAGACGCGGAGTAACGCCCACTTGGCATAATTGATCTTGGCGGCATTGATCGGCGTGTAGTTTTTGGTTTCATCATACGCCGCCTCCGAGCCGAATAGCTCGGCGGCGATCGCGCGTTGCAGCGCCAGTGGTAAGCCTGAACCGATAAAGTTGATGTGGGTGTGGGTCATGCAGTCTCGATTAAACATGCAGTTAACGATGGCACCCACCTGGGCCGAGGCCTCATTGGCGTGATGTACCGGGTAGCCGAAGGGCGACCATAGCTTGTTGTGTTCATCGGCCCAGTACGCCTCACCCAGATCCCAGCGCTGAGCGATGGCATAAGAGCCATCGGCCAGATGGCTGAATTCGCCGATGCGATGCGCGAGGCGAGAGTAGAAATCTTGCAGGAAGGCCGGATCGCCCGCCTCCAACAGATCCCAACGGATTTGGTCATATTCATCGGCGGGCAGGACACGGCGGAAGACACCGTGGCTGTAGCAGTAGCTGAAGTCTCGATGTAGCTGCCCGTAGTTGCACCATAGGCCATAATCATCGAACAGATTCAGGCCGACGAGGTTGCCGACGACACGCCCATCGTCCGGGTCATCGAAGTCCTTTGGCCCGTTGGGAAAAATGGTGGTGTGCACGAAGTTGGCCACGCAGGTACTCCCTCCGGTCGTGGGCACGCCGAAGTCGCCGGCTTGTGGGACATGGAGCTGCGATACACAGCGAATGGGGCAGGAGTGGCAGCCCCCCATCTTCACGGTGTACTTCTCGGCCATCGGGCCGAGATCGAAGACGGCTTTTTGCGTACGCAGGCCGACGGTGTTGGGATTGCCCGGCGGGATCACCCCGGTCTCGATAGGCCCGCCCTCAGCCGCCCCCCAGAATAGCCCCTGACGGGCCGTCCAACGAGAGGCCGGGGAGGAGTACTCCGCCCAAGGTTGGGGTGTGCTGGGAACGACATGGTTGTTATTGGCCCCGATCAACTCACGCAGCATATAGTCGTTGAGGCGCTTCATCGTGTGGCGATCGGCGATAGCGACCCCACGACTGCCGAACACGGCGATGGCTTTGAGGTTTTTCGCCCCCATCACCGCTCCGCTTCCCGCGCCGCCGCAGTGGTTACGGCTATTGATGATGCAGGCGAGCGGCACACGGTTCTCCCCGGCCTGCCCGATGGCGGCGACGCAGGTCTCCGCACTCGTCAGGCGGCAGATGGCCTCGCTGGTGGCGCGGGTGCCCTTGCCCCACAGGAAGTCGGCCTTTTCCAGACTGACCTGATCGTCGTGAATATGGAGCCAGACCGGTGATGGCGAGGCGCCCTCGATGATCAACGCATCATAGCCGGCAAATTTCATTTGTGCGGCGAAGAAGCCCCCCATGTGGGCATCGACCACTAAGTGCCCTTTGGTGAAGGTGGAGAGGGTGGTGATGGTGACGCGTGAGCTACAGGGGGCGCCGGAGCCGGTGAGTGGGCCGACGGCAAAGACCAGTTTATTTTCCGCCGCGAAGGGATGGGTACCGGGCGGCACCTCATGATACATAATCTTATAACCGAACCCCATCCCACCGATAAAGGGCTTGAGTGCGCTCGAATCGAGACGGCTAATCTTTCCGCTCGTCAGATTGACGCGTAAAATAGTCCCGCTCCAACCGTAAATCATCATATTGTCCTTGGTGCCAAGATTAAATTAACCTGTCTCAATTATCTTTTTGCTGAATATATATTGAATAATATCGTTATATATCTACCGGGAATGAGCTGCGCCGTTTATTCATCGATGGCTTGCCAGGCAACGATTTTGAGTGCTCCGGTCGGACAGGCATCGGCACACTCGCCGCATAATATGCACTTGGCGGATTTTTTCGTTACCGTATTGACGGTGGCCATCATCCAGGGGCAGGCCGTGGTGCAGGCGCTACAGCCGATGCAACGTTTCTGATCGACGGCAATACAGCCTAAGTCGGCTCGCCAGCGGATGGCACCGATCGGGCACGCATCCAGGCAGGCGGGATCGCGGCATTGGCGGCAGGTGTCGGCGTGATAGCTGAGATCGCCATACAGGCCGCCGCCGGAGCCGATCCCAGCGTTGCCAAAGAAATAATTCCGTTGGACCTTAATACGGGAAAAGAAGCTGCCTACGCTGCCGTCGTTGAAGAGGGTGCAGGCGAGTTCGCAGCGCTGGCAGCCGGTGCAGCGTGCTCGTCGGGTGATCAAGACGCCCTTCGGCGTGGCGAGTAAGCTCACACGCCCACTGTCGATATCCTCTTGATCGCAACCGAATAAGGCCAGTAGTGACGGGGCGAGGGTTAATCCGACCAGCCCACGTCCAGAGAGGCGGAGAAAGGCCAGGCGAGTTAACTCGGAATCCAATAAGGGATGATCGCTCTGATCCATATCGTATACATCCTTGTGGCGTGATCTCAAGCCGAGAGATTGAACGCGATTTTCTACCGTATGACGATGATCGGCGCTAGCGTAATAGGCCGAGATAAAGACTAATAAGAGGAGTGCTTGGTGAATGTCATAAAATAGTAGAGCGCAGCATGATAACCGTAATTGATCATTGTCAATGAAGCTGACGAATAGAAAAAAGAGTGCTGAGCGATAGTAGACATATTTATTATTGATGGTGAATGGCTTCGGTAAATAATATCAAATCTCATCTTTATATATTTTTGGTGAGATTGGTTATATAAAAACATTTATTTTTATGATGATCATTCCGCATTGTCGCTATTACCTTGGTATATCTTATTTTCGATACCCGATACCCGATACCCGATACCCGATACCCGATACCCGATACCCGATACCGGACGTTTTACATCATGCGGCGCGTCCCGTCGCGGCCCCAGCGTACGTTGATCGCGTCACATCGATGGCGGGGACCGGGATGCGTGACGGCGTTTACGCTCGTCTACTCCTCTCCCGTTTCGCTGGATCAGTGTTAGCGCGTGGTATTAATGAGTATGCTGATGGCTATCTTGGCTCACGATATAAGGCTGTGTGATGAACATCCAATTTATCCATGAACGCTTGCTCTCTGACGCCTGGCGTCCGCTGCGCGAGTACGAGTATGACCTACCACGTCGTCAGGGTGGGGTGGTGCGCCAGCGGCGCGAGGTCTATCTCCGCGGTAATGGCGCGACCGTATTGCTGTATAACCCACAGCGCCGCTGTGTGTTGCTGATTCGCCAGTTCCGTCTACCGACTTACCTTAACGGCAATCCAGACGGCATGTTGATCGAGGCCTGCGCGGGGCTTCTCGATCAGGATGCGCCGGAGGCGTGTGTCCGGCGGGAGGCGATGGAGGAGACCGGCTATGCCATCGGCGAAGTCCGGCGCCTCTTTTCCGCCTACATGTCGCCGGGCGGGGTGACCGAGATCGTACACTTCTTCTGCGCCGAATATAGCGAGAGCCTGCATCAGGGACGTGGCGGCGGCATCGACGATGAAGATATTGAGGTGTTAGAGATCCCCTACCAGGAGGCGTGGCGGATGGTCGAAGAGGGGCGCATCTGCGATGGTAAAACCATCATGCTCTTGCAGCATGCGCGGCTAACCAACTGGTTTTCCTCGTGAGATAGAAGGGCTTAGCGGCTAAATAAATACGCAGACGGTGCCTTTCTTTGTGGCTTTATGCCTTGCCTCATGGTTTCGCACGGTTCCGGCGCTATACTCACGTTTCACAAATCATTTACAGCATAATAAAGAGTGTGCCGCCCTGAGCGGTGTGGTGCCATGGTGGGTGGCTGCACGTTTGGGCGACAGCGAGAGACGCTAAAAGGAAGCCTAAAATGGACGAACAATTGAAACAAAGTGCACTTGATTTCCATCAGTTTCCCGTCGCCGGGAAGATCCAGGTCGTGCCGACCAAGCCGTTGGCGACCCAGCGCGATTTGGCGTTAGCCTATTCGCCGGGGGTCGCGGCGCCATGCTTGGCGATTGCCGACGATCCGTTGGCGGCTTACAAGTACACGGCGCGCGGCAACCTGGTCGGGGTGATCTCTAACGGTACTGCCGTGTTGGGATTGGGCAACATCGGCGCCCTGGCCGGTAAGCCGGTGATGGAGGGGAAGGGTGTGCTGTTCAAGAAGTTCGCCGGCATCGATGTGTTCGACATCGAGGTGGATGAGCTCGACCCCGATAAGTTGATCGAGGTGATCGCCGCGCTAGAACCGACTTTTGGTGGCATCAACCTGGAGGATATCAAAGCGCCGGAGTGCTTTTACATTGAGAAAAAGCTGCGTGAGCGCATGAATATCCCGGTATTCCACGACGATCAGCACGGGACGGCCATTATCTGTACCGCCGCGGTGCTGAATGGCCTGCGAGTCGTCGCTAAGCCGATCGACCAGGTGCGTCTGGTGGTATCCGGCGCGGGCGCCTCGGCGATCGCCTGTCTTAACCTGCTGGTGGCGTTAGGGCTGAAGCGGGAAAACATTACCGCCTGTGACTCTAAGGGGGTGATCTACCGTGGACGCGAGGCGCATCTGGTGGAGAGCAAGGCGGCCTACGCCATCGAGGATAATGGCTGGCGTACCTTGGCCGATGCCATTCCTGGCGCCGATATTTTCCTTGGTTGCTCCGGTCCCGGGGTGTTGACCCAAGAAATGGTGAAGCGTATGGCGCCGTCGCCGTTGATCTTGGCGCTGGCCAACCCAGAGCCGGAGATCCTACCTCCGTTGGCTAAGGCGGTACGCCCGGATGCGATTATCTGTACCGGCCGCTCCGACTTCCCCAATCAGGTGAACAACGTGTTGTGTTTCCCGTTCATCTTCCGTGGTGCGTTGGATGTGGGGGCGACGACGATCAACGAGGAGATGAAGCTGGCGGCGGTGCGCGCCATCGCCGATCTGGCTCTGGCAGAGCAGAGCGAAGTGGTGGCCTCGGCCTACGGTAATCAATCCCTCTCCTTCGGGCCGGAGTACATCATTCCGAAACCCTTCGATCCACGCCTGATCGTCAAGATTGCGCCGGCAGTGGCGCAGGCGGCAATGGATTCGGGCGTCGCCACGCGGCCGATCGCCGATATGGAGGGGTATGTCGAGCACCTGACCGAGTTCGTCTATAAGACTACCCTGTTTATGAAACCGGTCTTCTCCCAGGCGCGCCAAGATCCGAAGCGAGTGGTGTTGGCGGAAGGTGAGTCGGAGCGAGTGCTGCATGCGACTCAAGAGCTGGTGAGCTTAGGCTTGGCGCAACCGATCTTGATCGGACGCCCGCAAGTGATCGCGCAGCGCCTGAAGAAGCTGGGGCTGCAGATCGAGATCGGGCGAGATGTGGAGGTGGTGAACAACGAGTCCGATCCGCGTTATAACGATTATTGGCATAGTTACTATGCGATCATGAAACGGCGCGGTGTTTCCCAGGCGCAGGCACGTCGGGCGTTGATTGCTAACCCGACGGTGATCGCCGCCATCATGGTGCAGCGCGGCGAGGCTGACGCGATGATTTGCGGTACCGAGGGTGACTATCAGGATCACTACGATGTGCTGCATGAGGTGTTTGGGTACCGTGAGGGCTGCCATGTGGCGGCAGCGATGAATGCGCTGCTGTTGCCGAGCGGCAATACCTTTATCGCCGATACCTATGTCAACCAGGATCCCACGGCCGAGCAATTGGCGGAGATCGTGCTGATGTCGGCCGATGAGGTGCGTCGTTTTGGTATTGAGCCGAAGGTTGCGTTGCTCTCTCACTCCAGTTTCGGCACGGCCGATTGCCCATCGGCGCGTAAGATGCGTCAGGTCTTGGCGCTGGTGAAACAACGGGCGCCGGAGTTGGAGATCGATGGCGAGATGCATGGCGACGCGGCGCTGGTAGAGAGCATTCGCCAGGGGGTGATGCCGGATAGTCCCCTGAAAGGGGCCGCCAATATTCTGATCATGCCAAACATGGAGGCGGCGCGTATCAGTTATAACCTGCTGCGGGTCTCTTCCTCCGAGGGGGTCACCGTTGGCCCCATGCTGATGGGGATCCGTAAACCGGCGCATATCCTGACGCCAATCTCCTCCGTGCGGCGCATCGTGAATATGGTGGCGCTGGCGGTGGTTGAGGCGCAGAGTCGAGCGCGTTAAGTCCGTAACATGCCGCCCATTGGGCGGCATTTTTTTAGCGCGTTCCCGCGGTCGTTGAGGGGATGGCGGCGGAGGTTATCTGGCGGGAGGGGCGATGCGAGCGATGCTATTGACGTTGGCGCTCTTGGCGTTGGTGGGTTGCCAGCGCGCGATACCGCCTGCGGAGCGCATCGTGGCGTTGGAGACGGGGCGCCTGTTAACGCCGGAGCAGCTGGTGGAGCACCTGGCCGCGGCACCCCGGCTGATCGTCGGTGAGCAGCCGAGTAACCCTCGTCATCAACAGATCGCAGATTGGCTATTGGAGCAACTGAGCCAGCGACGGGCGCAGGGCAGCCTATTGCTGGAGAGGGTGCAACCGGAGCAGCAGGCTGCCATCGCGGCGTTGACGGGACGCCCACTCACAGATCTGAGCGACGCGAGGTTGTCTGCGATGTTGCACTGGCCGTCTACCTGGCCGTGGGCACAGTATGGTCCCCTGGTGCGTCGCGCGCTACAGGGGCGCTATCCGTTGCTGGCGGCTAACCTGAGCGAGCGGGAGTTGGCGCGAATCCGTTTGCACCCAGTACCGCCGCCGGGTGCCTTGAGTACCCAGGATGCGGTGCAGGTGGAGATCGTCGCCGCCTTGGCCAGCCGGTATAAGGGGACGCTACCGCAGAGCACACAGCTGACATACGACTTGGCGTTACAGCAGTGGCGTGATCGGCGGATGGCACAGGCGCTATTGGCGGCGCCACTACCAGCCTTGTTGCTGGTCGGTACGCTCCATGCACGGCGCGATCTTGGCGTACCGCTGCACATCGAGGATGAGGAGCCGCTGACCGATGTCAGCGTGCTGATCCTCGCTGCGCCGGGGGCGGGGGTGACGGCGCAGCAGGCTGATTATGTCTGGTATAGCGCCTCAGCGCGCCTGTAGCCATAGCTGCAATTGGTTGGCGAACTGCTGACGTTCGCGTGGGCTGAGCGGCGCCGGCCCACCACTCTGGATGCCACTGGCGCGTAGCGTCTCCATGAAGTCACGCATCGTCAGGCGGGAGCGAATCGTCGCCGGATCGTAGCGCTCGCCGCGCGGATTGAGGGCGCATCCCCCCTTTTCCAACACGGCCGCCGCCAGGGGAATATCGGCGGTGACGACCAGATCACCGGGGGCGATACGTTGCACGATCTCGTTATCGGCGGCGTCGGGGGTGGTGGCCACGCAGAGCATACGCGCCCGGCTCCCTGCCGGCAGGCGTTGTGGGCGGTTGGCGACCAGGGTGATCGCCAAGGCGTGTCGCTCCGCCGCGCGGAGTAGCACCTCTTTAATCACCGTTGGGCAGGCATCGGCATCGATCCAGATTTGTCGTGTTGTCATGTTGTCTCGTTAGCCAGCCAATCGCGCGGTGTGAGAAAATCGCGCGTCAGGCGCGCCTCCGGCGAGTCGGCTGGGGGTTGATAGTCATATTCCCAGCGTACCAGCGGCGGCATCGACATGAGAATCGATTCACTGCGTCCGCCACTCTGTAAGCCGAATAGCGTACCGCGATCCCACACCAGATTAAACTCTACATAACGGCCGCGCCGATAGAGTTGGAACTGCCGCTCCCGCTCACCCCATGGTAGGGCACGCCGCCGCTCGACGATCGGCAGATAGGCTGGACAGAAGCCATTACCGACGGCGCGGGTGAAGGCGAAGGCATGCGCGAAGTCCGGGGTGTTGAGATCGTCGAAGAACAGCCCGCCCACGCCGCGCGCCTCTTGGCGATGAGGGAGAGAGAAGTAGCGATCGCACCACGCCTTGTAGCGCGGGTAGTACTGCGCATCGAAGGGTTGGCACAGATCGCGCGCCTGGCGGTGCCAGTGCACCACATCTTCATGAAACGGATAGAACGGCGTCAGATCGAAGCCTCCGCCGAACCACCACAGTGAGGAGCCATCGGGGCGTTCGGCACTAAAGAAGCGGACGTTGGCGTGTGCGGTGGGGACATAGGGACTCCATGGGTGTAACACCAGGGAGACCCCCATCGCCTGGAAGGCACAGCCCGCCAGCTCTGGGCGCTGGGCGCTCGCCGCGGCGGGCAGGCTGTCGCCACGAATGTGAGAGAAGTTGACGCCAGCCTGCTCGAACAGCGCGCCTTGGCGCAGGACTCGGGTGCGTCCGCCGCCGCCTTGGGCGCGTTGCCACTCATCTTGCTGGAAGGTCGCGCCACCGTCGGCGGCCGCGAGTTGTTGGCACAAGTCATCCTGGAGTTGCAGCAGGAAGTGTCGTACCGCGTCACTGTCTGGGATCATCAAGGTGTCTCTCCGCGTGGTTTGTCCCGCTGAGTATAACGGAAGGGCGATCGTCACCGGAGAGGCAGGGCACCGATTGTCCGGCCGCTTACGCGGGTCGGCGCCGTTGATGTGCCTCGAAGTCATGCAGGTAATGGACGATACCCCCGGCGATGGCTTCGGCGATGGTGGTGCGGAAAGCCGAGGAGGTCAGCAAGCGCTCCTCTTCGTGGTTAGTGATAAAGGCGGTTTCGACCAGTACCGAGGGGATGGCCGGTGACTTGAGCACGGCGAAGGCCGCCTGCTCGGTATGCTGGCAGTGTAGGCGGTGGATCGGGCGGATCTGGTTAAGCAGATGGCGTCCGAGGATCAGGCTGTTCTTGATGGTGTCGGTCTGCACCAGATCGAACAACACCTGCTGTAGGTAGTTGTTGTCCTCGGCGGCATAACGCTCTCCAGCCACTTTGTCGGCGTCATTTTCACGCTGTGAGAGGTATTTCGCCATGGCGCTGCTGGCGCCGCGATTGGAGAGGGCAAACACCGAGGCGCCGGCGGCTTCTGGACTGGTAAAGCCATCGGCATGGATTGAGACGAACAGATCCGCTTGATGCTGGGCGGCGATCTCCACCCGTTTGTACAACGGAATGAAGTAATCATCTTCGCGGGTGAGGCGCACAACCAGGTTGTGTTGACGACGTAACAGATCGCGTACCCGGTGGGCGATGTCTAACACCACGTGTTTTTCCTTCGAGCCTTGATGCCCCACCGCGCCGGGATCGATGCCGCCATGACCGGGATCGAGCATGATCACGCGCGGCGCGTTCGCGGCCTTGTGCTGCCTTCCCAAATGCTCGGGAACCGCGGCCTGCGCACGCTGGGGCAGCAAGCCGGCGCCGAGCAACAGGGCCAGCCCCGAGCAGAGGAACTGGCGGCGGGAAGTGGGCTGTGGTAGAGGGCGAAAATCGGAAAATCTCTTCATGGTGCAATCTATTCCATCAGTCAGCGTCGTTAACGATAGACGTTAATCCTAACGCGATGAAAATGCATGGATCGAGAGGATAACTATGTCGATTTGTTGCTTGAGGGAGACGCGGAGAGATGACGCTCGCCATCACGCGATGTCCGCTGGGGTGCCGAGTGACCACAAGGCGTGGGAGATCGCAAGATTTCCATTGCGGATCTGTGGATTACAGCGATAATTAGGCGGCATCCTGCGCCTTATGGGCGGTGGTTGGCGCCGCATCGACGGCTCAACCCGTGTGGGAGCGCGTTGATCGCGCCCGGTCTCGTGCTGTACCGGCCTGGCCCGAGGTCGATGCCCGGGCATCTTATAATCTATAACGGTCGATATCATGGAAATTCGCGTTTTTAATCAATCCGACTTTGACGAAGTGATTACCCTATGGGAGCGCTGCGATTTGTTGCATCCCTGGAATGATCCCGAAACGGATATTGAGCGCAAGATGAATCACGATGCCGATCTCTTCCTGGTCGCGCAAGTCGGCGGTGAGATCGTCGGAACCGTGATGGGCGGGTATGATGGTCATCGCGGCTCGGCATACTATCTGTGCGTACATCCAGACTTCCGTGGGCGTGGTATCGCCAATGCCTTGGCCAGCCGTCTAGAGAAGAAGCTGCTGGCGCGGGGCTGTCCTCAGGTGCGCATCTTGATCGATGCGGACAATGACGCGGCGATTAGCATGTATGAGAAGCTGGAGTATGAGACTCAGGACGTCTTATGCCTGGGTAAGCGCTTGATCATCGATCAGGAGTATTAAGCGCGCGAGGGGGGGATTCGCCGCCCACTTTGCCATCGCGTCGCGTGGTTGTGGCCGCGGTTTTACCTGCGGCACAGCAACTTTTTCGTGTTTTATCACTCCAATCCCCTGATGTTTCCCCCTACGGCACGGCCGTATTCGCAAGGAGTCTATCGATGGGTATTCGTTTATTGATCGTGGCGCTGCCATTATTGTTGAGCGGTTGCGCCAGCATGCCGTCGCTGTCGTGGTCATCGCTTTCCCCCTTTAACTGGTTCGGCTCGACACTCGAGATGCGTGCCGATGGTATCGGCGGGGTCGATGCCTCGACGCCGATGCAGCAGGAGGCCATCGATCAGGGGTTAGCGGGACAGTATCGTCTGCGCAGTGGCATGGGGATCGAAGGGGGGAGGATGACGCGTTTCTACCAGGCGATGGCGGATGGGCAAGTGATCTTGACCCTCCGTGGCGAGACACGGGTCGAGCAGATCACCCTCGATAGCGCCACGATCGCCACCGCGTGGGGAACCCGAGTGGGCATGCCTTTCTCCGCCCTGTATGCCAGTGCCTATGAGGGCGAATGCCAGCGTGTGCCCGCCTCGGAGGGGGTCACGGTGCAGTGTCAGGCGCCGCAGAGTAAGCGTGTCAGCTATCGGTTCTATGGCCAGTGGAACGGCCCGGCGGGCCTGATGCCGCCGAATGATGTGCTGAACGCATGGCCGGTCAGCCAGATCATCTGGCGGGCCGACGCCGTCTAGTCCCCATTCGGCCAAGCGGCATTTCTTTGTTTTGTAACAAGGGAATGCCGCGCGTATGGCGTAATATATGCATAAATCGGCCTCGATAGGCCGTCACTGTGACCGGCGTGATGTCATGCTGCCGGTGGTGTGATTAATTAGACGATAACGTAATGGAGAGCCTCATGTCTCAGCCTCAGAGCGGCATTCTGCCGGAACATTGTCGCTTCGGTATTTTCATCGAAGCCATGGCTTCCGGCGATCTGGCTGGATTACGCCAGGGATGCAAAACCTTTACCACCCAGCTATTGGCACTGCAGCAGCGCTATCCCGATGCGCACCTGGGGGCGGTGGTCGCTTTCGGTCACGCGTTATGGCGCGAATTGACGGCCAATGATGAAGAGGGCGCCTCTCTGAAGCCGTTCGAACCGTTGGGGAAGGGCTTGGCGCCGGCAACACAGCGCGATTTACTGATCCACATTCAGTCATTGCGTCATGATGTGAACTTCTCCCTGGCACAGGCGGCGCTGGCTGCCTTCGGCGACGCCATCGTGGTCGAGGAGGAGGTCCATGGCTTCCGCTGGATCGAGGAGCGTGATCTGAGCGGCTTCGTCGATGGCACGGAGAATCCGGCGGGCGAAGCACGTCCGGCCGTCGGGGTGATCGCCGAAGGGGTCGATGCCGGCGGCAGCTATGTCTTGGTGCAGCGCTGGGAGCATAACCTGCGTCAGTGGTCACGCTTTAGCGTCGAGCAGCAGCAGCAGATCATCGGGCGTACCAAGCAGGAGAGTGAGGAAATCGATCCGAGTGAGCGCCCGGATACCTCGCATGTCAGCCGTGTCGATCTGCAGGAGGATGGGAAGGGACTGAAGATCATTCGCCAGAGCCTGCCTTATGGCACCGCCAGCGGCAAGCATGGTCTGATGTTCATCGCCTATTGCGCGCATCTGCACTATATCGAGAAGCAGTTGCTGAGCATGTTCGGCGAGTTGGATGGCAAGCATGACCAGCTGCTTCGTTTCAGCAAACCGGTGAGCGGGAGTTACTATTTTGCGCCTTCTGTGGAGCGTTTGCTGACCTTATAAGGTCATCAGGGCGGTGGGTGTTATTCCGCCTCCCTTGTCGGGCTCTCTCCCGGCGATAACGCAAAAAAAAACGGCGCCTGAGGGCGCCGCTTTTGCATACTTGACTCGGTCATTACTTCTTGATGCGGATCACCGGCGTCTCGCCAACGACGACGCTGCCAGACAGCTTGATCAGCTCTTTGATCTCATCCATGTTGGAGATCACGACTGGAGTCAGCGTTGACTTGGCCTTCTCCTCCAGCAGCGGCAGATCGAACTCGATGACCACGTCGCCTTTCTTCACGCGTTGCCCTTCTTCGGCGATGCGTTTGAAACCTTCGCCTTTCAGCTCAACGGTATCGATACCGAAGTGGACAAACAACTCAACACCGCTATCGGACTCGATAGAGAAAGCATGGTTGGTCTCAAAGATTTTACCGATAGTACCGTCGACCGGTGCTACCATTTTGTCGCCGGTCGGTTTGATGGCGATACCGTCGCCGACGATTTTTTCGGCGAATACGACATCGGGCACATCTTCAATATTGACGATTTCACCGGACAGGGGAGCAAAAATCTCAATGCTGCCCGTCTCTTTCTTGTCGTCTGAAACCAGCGATTTCAGTTTATCGAACAAACCCATGATCTTCTCCTAAGCAAGTAATGTTGGGCGGCGTTCCAGCGTTCGCCATTAGCAAAGGGTCTTTTCTTCGATGAACTTGTTGACCACGCCCATCAATTCGTCAGCCGTCGGCTGACGCAGCGCCTCTTCTGCCAATGCCTTCACATCTTCAAAGTTCGCATTGCGAATGATTTTCTTGATGCGCGGAATTGAGATTGAACTCATGCTGAATTCATCAAGCCCCATGCCCAACAGGAGCAGTGTAGCACGCTCATCGCCAGCCAGTTCACCGCACATGCCGGTCCACTTGCCATGCGCGTGAGATGCATCGATCACCTGTTTAATCAGGGTCAACACTGACGGCGCCATCGGGTTGTAGAGGTGAGATATCAGCTCATTGCCACGATCTACTGCTAGAGTATACTGGGTTAAATCGTTTGTCCCAATACTAAAGAAGTCAACTTCCTTCGCCAGGTGGTGGGCAACGGTCGCGGCGGCGGGTGTTTCCACCATTACGCCAACTTCGATAGTTTCGTCGAAGGTTTTACCTTCTTCACGCAACTGCGCTTTCAGCAGTTCCAACTCCGCCTTGAGCATGCGTACTTCTTCGACCGAGATGATCATCGGGAACATGATACGCAGCTTGCCGAAGGAGGAAGCACGCAGGATAGCACGCAGCTGAGTATGTAGGATCTCTTTGCGATCCAGACAGATACGGATAGCGCGCCAGCCCAGGAATGGGTTTTCTTCTTTCGGCAGATCCATGTAAGGCAGATCTTTGTCGCCGCCGATGTCCATGGTGCGCACGATGACCGCCTGCGACCCCATCGCCTCGGCCACGGCTTTGTATGCCTGGAATTGCTCTTCTTCCGTCGGCAGCGCGTCGCGATCCATGAACAGGAATTCGGTACGATACAGGCCGACACCTTCGGCACCATTACGCTCGGCGCCGGCGACGTCACGCACGGTACCGATATTGGCGCAGACTTCTACCTGATGACCGTCCAGCGTGATCGCCGGCAGATCCTTCAGTTTGGCCAGTTCGTTTTTCTCGTTGATGTACTGCGCCTGAACGGCCTTCAGCTGATCGATAGTCTCGGCGGTCGGGTTCAGGTAGATCTTGTTATTGACGGCATCCAGGATCAGATAGTCGCCGTTCTGTACCTTCTGGGTCACATCGCTGGTACCGACGATAGCCGGTAATTCCAGAGAGCGTGCCATGATGGAGGTATGGGAGGTCCGGCCACCCAGATCGGTGATGAAGCCCAGCACTTTGTCCAGGTTCAGCTGTGCCGTTTCTGACGGGGTCAGATCGGTGGCAACCAGGATCACCTCATCTTGAATGGCGCCCAGATCGATGATGGTCATGCCGAGGATGTTTTTCAGCAGACGCTTACCGATATCACGTACGTCGGCCGCACGCTCTTTCAGGTATTCATCGTCCAGCTCTTCCAGCGCGGTAGCCTGGCCGTCGATCACCTCGCGGGCGGCGGCTTCGGCACTCATGCCGTTATCTTTAATCAGGGCTATGATTTCCTGCTCAAGCTCTTCATCTTCCAGCAGCATGATGTGCCCTTCGAAGATCGCCGCTTTCTCTTCACCGAGAGTCTCGCTGGCTTTCTGACGAATGGCTTCCAGTTGCTGTGCGGCCTTGTCGCGGCCCTCTTTGAAGCGGGCGATCTCGTGCTCGACTTCGTCGGCAGTGATCTTCTTACGGCTGATGACAATCTCGTCTTCTTTGAGAAGAAGTGCCTTACCAAAAGCGATGCCCGGTGAAACTAAGATACCTGAAATCATAACCCTACCTTTGACGTTAGACTGGTTTAACCTAGAGTGGTGAGCCGTGAGGCTTACTCAAGCTCGGCCATCAGTTTTACCAGATGCTCAACGGCGTTCTGCTCATCTTCACCTTCGGCGGAGATGGTAACTACGGTGCCCTGGGTCAGACCCAGCGTTTGCAGCTTGAACAGGCTCTTGGCGCTGGCGCTCTTACCGTTGGAGGTAACCGTGATGTCGGAAGCGAATGCTTTGGCTTCTTTCACGAACTGAGCGGCAGGACGGGTGTGCAGGCCATTCGGAGCGGTGATAGTGACTTCTTGCTGGAACATAGTTTTCCCCAACTATTTATGTTTAATGTCGTGGCGCTAAAGTTTAGCGTAATCGCTTAACTTTAGCCTGCCTTTAGGTGCGTATCCGGTGCACTGCTCCGTGGTAGTGACGCAGAGGGAAGAGGGTGTGTCGTCCTCCTCTCTGTGTGCTCACCGCGGCTCAATCCACCTCGGTTAAGATCACCGCCTCATTCGTTAAATCGATTCAGCGGATTTTTCATAGCAAGCGCGAATAATTTTGCGCTTCAAAATAATGGTCTGGTTAAATACTAGACCCAGAAAATAAAAGCAAGGATAGGGGGTGGTAAAATTTGAACTGCTCCACAAAAAAAGCACCCAATAGGGTGCTGTTTTGAACAATTCATGCCATCAAATTCGGCGCTCATTCTTGCTCAGGAAATAGCCCGGCAAATAACGCGGTGCTCAAATAACGTTCGCCTGAGGAGGGGAGGATCACCACGATATTCTTACCGCTGAACTCCGGCTGTTGCGAGAGGCGTAACGCCGCGGCGACGGCGGCGCCGGAGGAGATGCCAGCCAGGATTCCCTCTTCACGCATGAGTCGCCGCGCCATCTCGATAGCTTCATCGTTGGCGATGCGCTCGACACGGTCGATCAAGGTCAGGTCGAGGTTAGCGGGAATGAAACCGGCGCCGATGCCCTGGATCTTATGCGGCCCCGGTACCAGGGGTTCACCCGTCAACGCTTGACTGATCACCGGCGAGTCTTCGGGTTCAACGGCGACGACACAGAGTGGATGGGCGCGATCCTGCTTCAGATAGCGGGCGGTACCGGTCAGCGTACCCCCGGTGCCGACACCGACCACCAACACATCGACCTGCCCTGCGCTATCCTGCCAGATTTCTGGGCCGGTAGTTTGGCGATGGATCTCCGGGTTGGCCGGGTTGCTGAACTGTTGCAGCATGAGGTAGCGGGCCGGGTCGCTGGCGACGATTTCATCGGCCTTGGCGATCGCCCCTTTCATGCCCTGCTCTGCGGGGGTGAGAATGAGCTCAGCGCCCAATCCCTTCAAGAGCTTACGGCGCTCTACACTCATGCTCTCTGGCATGGTGAGCGTCAACTTGTAGCCGCGTGCGGCGGCGACGAAGGCGAGGGCGATGCCGGTATTACCACTGGTCGGTTCCACCAGTTCGACACCGGGTTTCAGAATGCCGCGTTTCTCGGCATCCCAGATCATATTGGCACCGATGCGATCCTTGACGCTAAAGCTGGGGTTGCGTGACTCCACCTTAGCCAGAATATGTCCGTTTCCGAGGTGATTAAGGCGTACCAGGGGGGTATGCCCGATAGTCTGGGAGTTATCTTGATAGATCTTGCTCATGGCCGCTCCTGTTCGGTCGACAGTGTCCGTGACTTAGCAGCATACGCAATAACCCGCTTAGGGGAAGTAAATAAATATTATATGGATAGTCGAAATCGCACTAAACGGTGGGGGCAAGGGGGTGCGCCGGTGAGCGGCGCACCGATGTCGCATCAGCGGTTGAGGGCCAGCTCCGCACGATAACGGTCAACCCACATGGCGGTGGCGCCACAGATTGCAACCGGCATGATCACCAGGTTGACGAATGGGATCATGGTAAACAGGCTGACCAGCGCGCCGAATTGCAGGTTATCAACCTTGTCGGCGCGCAGGGCGTCACGCATGCGTGGGAAACTCACTTTATGATTATCGAAGGGATAGTCACAGTATTGCACCGCCATCATCCAGGCGCTGAATAGGAACCAGAGTACCGGTGCCAATGTTTGGCCGACCCCCGGCACCAGATAGAGCAACAGCAGCACCAGGGCGCGGGGTAAGTAATAAGCGAGTTTGATCCATTCACGTTTCAGGATGCGTGGCAGATCTTTCATTACCCCCCACAGGCCGCTGTCGGGTAAGGGTTTACCCGTCAATTGCCCCTCTAACTGCTCTGCCAATAGGCCGTTGAAGGGGGCGGCGATCCAGTTAGCCAGGGTGCTAAAGAAATAGCTAAACACCAGCAGAACCGAGATCACGGCGATCGGCCACAGTAGATAGCTCAGCCACTGTAGCCAACTGGGGACATGCGCCATCAACGCCGGGATCCAGCGCCCCAGACGATCGAATAGCCACCAGAAGGCCGACCCCATCAGGATAATGTTGACCAGGAGTGGCATCAGCGCATAACGCTTGATGCCGGGCAGACGGATCAGGCGCCATCCTTGAGCGAAGTAGTAGACACCGTTGCTGTTGTTCGGGGACTGCCGTCCCGAGGCCGGAAATACGTTATTCATTGGACTCCGTCTTATCTCGTCATGCGCGTCATTCCGTCTCACGAGGAAAGTGTGATGCCGGTCGATTGTGCGCGTCATCGACTTATGATATCTGCGGATGAGGGCGCTTGCCAGTTAGGAGTTGACCGAAAAAAGAACAAAATAGCGGGAAAAATCATCTTTATTAACAGAAAGTTTAGTCCAGACTTGCACTTGTCCTGACAGCCCAATACATTTATAGATTGAGGGTTTGCCGAAATGGCAATGAATTAAAACAACAGAGATTGCGATGATGCAGGATTTGCGTCTGATATTAATTGTTGTTGGTGCGGTTGCCATAATAGCGCTGTTGCTACACGGCTTGTGGACCAGTCGTAAGGAACGCTCTGCGCTGTTTCGTGATCGTCCGAACAAACGTCAAAAGGTCCGGCACGACGAAAAACCGTTCTCTGAAACTGACGACGGGGTCGGTGAAGTGCGCGTGCAGCGTGGCGGCAGCTCGCTTCAACACCCGGTGGAGCCTGCCGTGGGCTCGCTGGATGAGGCGCGGGAGCGCCGTCCTGATCCGTTAGATCGGCAGGAGAGTGAGCACTCGGTAGCGCTCGAGCCGAATGCGCACCCCGAAGCGCGCGATCCCTTGCTGGGAGAGCCTCTGTTGTCCGATGAGCGCGAAGATGAGCCAGCGTTACTGGCGGAGGCGTTAGCGCCTGGCGCGGGTCACGAGGACGCGGCGGCTCAGGACGTGGCGCCGACAGCGGCCGCCTCGCCCGATGCCCCCGCTACGCCAGCGCCCGCTAGCGCGGCGGAGCGTGAGACGGTCTTGGTGATGCATGTCGCCGCCCATCAAGGCAGCAGCATCGGTGGCGAAGTCTTGCTGCAGAGTGTGTTGCAAGCCGGTTTTCAGTATGGCGCAATGAAGATCTTCCATCGTCATCTTAATCCGGCGGGCAGTGGCCCGGTGCTATTTAGCATGGCGAACATGGTGAAGCCGGGGACTTTCGATGTCGAGAATATGGCTGACTTTTCTACGCCCGGCGTCTCCTTCTTCATGATGGTGCCTTCGTATGGTGATGCCCATCAGAACTTTAAGCTGATGCTACAGTCTGCACAGCGTATCGCCGACGATGTCGGTGGCGTGGTGTTGGATGATGAGCGGCGTATGATGACGCCGCAAAAACTGGAAACCTATAAGGCGCGCATCCGGACGGTGCTGGACAATATAGACCGTAACGCCTGATGCCTCTGCGCCGTCGTCTTACTCTAAACCCCCGTTTACCGGGGGTTTTTTATCATCAAATGGTGGCTTATGACTTCCACGATTGAACAACAACTCGAACAGCTGCGTGCCGCGTTGCGCCATCATGAGTATCAATATTATGTCCTAGATGAGCCGCAGGTTACCGATGCGGAATATGATCGGCTGATGATGCAGTTGAAGGCGCTGGAGAGCGACTACCCGCAGCTGGTGACGGCGGACTCGCCGAGCCAGCGCGTCGGTGGCGCGCCGCTGGCGGCCTTCGGCCAGGTACACCATGAGGTACCGATGCTGTCATTGGATAACGTCTTCGATGAAGAGAGTTATCGCGCGTTCGATAAGCGCCTTCATGAGCGCCTGAAAAGCGATGCCGCGCTGACCTTCTGTTGTGAGCTGAAACTGGATGGCTTGGCGGTCAGCTTGCTGTATGAGCAGGGGGTGTTGGTGCGTGCGGCCACGCGTGGCGACGGTAGCACCGGTGAAGACATCACCAGTAATGTGAAGACCATCCGCGCCATCCCACTGCGTCTACAGGGGGAGGATATTCCGGATCGTATCGAAGTACGCGGTGAGGTATTCATGCCCCAGGCCGGCTTCGAGGCGATGAATGAAGAGGCGCGGCGGCGCGGCGGTAAGATCTTCGCGAATCCGCGTAATGCGGCGGCGGGCTCGCTGCGCCAGCTCGATCCGCGTATCACCGCTCGCCGTCCGTTAACCTTCTATTGCTACGGCGCCGGCCTGCTGGAGGGGGGAACGCTGCCGGGGAGTCACTATCAGTGCCTACAGCGCTTCAAGTCTTGGGGACTGCCGGTTAGCGAGCGGGTGAAACGGTGCCACGGCAGCGATGAGGTCTTGGCCTACTACCGCCAGACGGAACAGGATCGCCCCACGCTGGGCTTCGATATCGATGGTGTCGTGATCAAGGTGGATGACATCGCGACGCAAGAGGCCTTGGGTTTTGTGGCGCGCGCGCCGCGTTGGGCGACGGCGTTTAAGTTCCCGGCACAGGAGCAGATGACGCAACTGAACGGCGTCGAGTTTCAGGTCGGCCGTACCGGGGCGATCACTCCGGTGGCGCGTCTGGAGCCGGTACAGGTCGCCGGGGTGACCGTCAGTAACGCGACACTGCATAACGCGGACGAGATCGAGCGTCTGGGGCTACGCATCGGCGATACGGTGATCGTGCGCCGTGCCGGCGATGTGATCCCGCAGGTGGTCGGCGTGGTCGAGTCACAGCGTCCGGCTGATGCCACGGAGATCCTCTTTCCAACCCATTGCCCGGTATGTGGTTCCGAGGTGGAGCGTATCGAGGGGGAGGCGGTGGCGCGCTGTAGCGGGGGGCTGATCTGTGCGGCACAGCGTAAGGAGTCGTTGAAACACTTCGTCTCACGCCGGGCGATGGATGTCGAGGGGATGGGGGATAAGGTGATCGAGCAGCTGGTGGAGCGTGAGTATGTGACGACCCCGGCCGATCTCTATCGTCTGAGCGCCGGCAAGCTGACGGGCTTGGAGCGGATGGGGCCGAAATCTGCCAACAAGCTGATCGCCGCCCTGGATCGTTCGCGAAGCACCACGTTGGCGCGCTTCCTGTTTGCATTAGGGATCCGCGAGGTGGGCGAGGCCACCGCGGCTAACCTGGCCAGCCACTTCGGCTCGTTGTCTGCATTGCGCGGTGCCGATTTGGAGAGCTTAAAGAGTGTACCGGAGGTCGGCGAGGTCGTGGCGCGGCACATCCGCCACTTCTTAAGCGAGGCGCATAATTGCCAGGTCATCGATGAGCTGATCTCCGCCGAGATCGGCATCCATTGGCCCGATGTCACGCCCGCTTTGCAGGCTGCAGAGATCGATAGCCCCTTTGCCGGTAAGACGGTGGTATTGACCGGATCGCTAAGCGTGTTGTCGCGCGACGAGGCTAAAGATCGCCTGGTGGCATTGGGCGCAAAGGTCAGCGGCAGCGTGTCGAAGAAGACCGATCTGGTGATCGCGGGAGAGGCCGCCGGTTCGAAACTGGTCAAGGCCAACACGTTGGGGATCACGGTGATCGATGAGGCGCAGCTACTACAGATGTTGGGCGAATGATGGATAAGCGTCAGCTGGTGGCGCTGGCCAACACCGCGATGCCGTTCGGTAAGTATCGCGGGCGGATGATCATCGATCTGCCGGAGGAGTACCTGCTATGGTTTGCGCGCCAACAGGCCTTTCCAGCGGGAGCGTTGGGGGAGTTGATGCAGTTGGCACTCACGCTGCGTGGCGAAGGGTTGGAGGGATTAGTCAAACCATTAAAGGGAATGCGTTAAAGTTGGCTGCCATAGCGCCGTTATATATCTCGATACGATGAGCCATCAGAGGAGCGGAGCGTATGGCGTTAGGGCCGATTGATATGGCGGGCGGTATGCCGCCACGGGCGCAGGGCGGTGGGCAACTGAGTGCGGAACTGCTAGACGCCCGTATTGAGCGCCTGCTCCAGATCCTGAATCGCAGTGATCTGACCCCGAGTCAGCGTGAGAGTACCCTGCGCGCGCTCACCGCGTTACAGCGGGAGCGTACCCTGCTGCAGGCGTTCGCCCAGAATGAGCCGGCGGCGGCGGTAGGACGCGAGGCTCAACTTGCCGCGTCGCGCCATGCCCCACACGCCGCCGCGCCTACGGCACAGACGCCGACGGGCGCGCGGGTGACACTGGGAGAGCAGGGACGCATGCTGGCGGAGCGTGCCAATGTGGAGCGTGCGTTGGACGTGAGTCAGGGGGCCGATAAGCTCTTCACTGCATTAGGGAAGCAGACATTGCAGGCCGATCCATTACGCTCGGTGTTGGAGAATCAGGTGGTGGCCGCTACGCCGCTGGTCGTCACCACCCATCCGGTCGAGGAGGAGTTATCCGTCGCCTCGGTCGGCAACCCACAACCGGTATTCGGTTTTATCCCACCACACTGGATCCCCGGTAGTGTGCGGCGACAGGCCCGCTCGCCGGCCAGTCTGTTGCTGATCGGTATCGTCGTGTTATTGCTGGTGATCCTATTGATCTGGTAACACCCAAGCCCCGCCATCATCCCCAAGTGAGAATCAGATTAATCATTCGCGTTACACGCTGGGGATGATATCGAGAAGAGGTACTCTACGCGCTAGAGGCGCCGGAGCAGACCGCTGGTCGCACGGAAAAGGAATAATTATGGGAAGCGAATAGGCAGATTGGTGGGTGATGACGGGATCGAACCGCCGACCCCCTCCTTGTAAGGGAGGTGCTCTCCCGGCTGAGCTAATCACCCAATCTGGTCCGGAAAGGTGGTGCAAGAAGAATGGTGGGTCGTGCAGGATGACTCGGCTTACGCCTCGCCCTACGGGCCATCGCTACGCGATGTTATCCTTCACATTAACCAGTTCTTATTTATCGAAAGAATGGTGGGTCGTGCAGGATTCGAACCTGCGACCAATTGATTAAAAGTCAACTGCTCTACCAACTGAGCTAACGACCCGAAGTGGTGGGTGATGACGGGATCGAACCGCCGACCCCCTCCTTGTAAGGGAGGTGCTCTCCCAGCTGAGCTAATCACCCACAACGGTATTGCTGGTATCCTACAAGCCAAGAAGTGGTGGGTGATGACGGGATCGAACCGCCGACCCCCTCCTTGTAAGGGAGGTGCTCTCCCAGCTGAGCTAATCACCCACTTCTTGAGATGCCGGATTGTTCAGGGTTCAGATTGGTGGGTGATGACGGGATCGAACCGCCGACCCCCTCCTTGTAAGGGAGGTGCTCTCCCAGCTGAGCTAATCACCCATCTGAAAACCTGATTGTACGCCTTAAAGATTGGTGGGTGATGACGGGATCGAACCGCCGACCCCCTCCTTGTAAGGGAGGTGCTCTCCCAGCTGAGCTAATCACCCATCTGAAAACCTGATTGTACGCCTTAAAGATTGGTGGGTGATGACGGGATCGAACCGCCGACCCCCTCCTTGTAAGGGAGGTGCTCTCCCAGCTGAGCTAATCACCCAATCTGTATGGCGCTACACGGCGGGACACTCAAAAGAGTGGTGGGTGATGACGGGATCGAACCGCCGACCCCCTCCTTGTAAGGGAGGTGCTCTCCCAGCTGAGCTAATCACCCCCGCTGTGTGGAGCCGCATTATAGGGAGCCGCGGAAAATGGTCAACGCTTTTTTCAAGAAAAACTCTCGTTCGTCGGAAAAACACCCAGCCTGTCGCAACAATAGACAAAAAGCGTCTATTTAGTCGTTTTTTCTCGTGATTCCCACCGTTGTGCCCCCTTTACTGGGCCCCCTTGCCCGCACAGCGGCGTCGCGTCCAGCATCCCGCGAGTGGGGCTATGAGCGCACTGCCGGGGATCATCGGCATGGGAGAACGGCCTAGGCCGGTAAAACAGGAAAGGCGGTGTCGATGATTCGCGAGAGCGCAGGCTGACGCGGCGTCGCGCGATATCTTATGGGGGGGACCTTGCGGGGCGCGCTTTTCATCGGGTACGGGGGGCGCGTTACGCCATTATTCGGCCGAAACAATTGTGGGACATAGCCTAAATGGTAATGGTAAAATAACGCCCACAGATATTTTGCCCCCGCTTAGCGATGCAGGGGAACCTGCGTAACAAGGTCTTATTTACATGAAAATCAAAACCCGTTTTGCGCCCAGCCCGACCGGCTATCTGCATGTCGGCGGTGCGCGTACCGCATTGTACTCTTGGTTGTATGCCCGTCATAACCAGGGGGAGTTTGTTCTGCGCATTGAAGATACCGATCTGGAGCGTTCCACCCAAGAAGCCATCGACGCCATCATGGATGGGATGAACTGGTTGAATCTGGATTGGGATGAGGGTCCGTATTATCAGACCAAGCGTTTCGATCGCTACAATCAGGTAATCGATCAGATGCTGGAGCAGGGGACCGCCTATAAGTGCTATTGCTCCAAGGAGCGTCTGGAGCAGTTGCGCGAAGATCAGATGGCTCGTGGCGAAAAGCCGCGTTACGACGGGCGTTGCCGTCACGACCATAGCCACCATGCCGACGACGAGCCGCATGTGGTGCGCTTCCTGAACCCGCAGGAAGGTTCTGTCATTTTTGACGACAAGATCCGCGGGCCGATCGAGTTCAGTAACCAAGAGCTGGACGATCTGATCATTCGTCGTACCGATGGTTCGCCGACCTACAACTTCTGTGTGGTTATCGACGACTGGGATATGGGCATCACCCATGTGATCCGCGGTGAAGACCACATCAACAACACGCCGCGTCAGATCAACATCCTGAAGGCGCTCGGCGCGCCGGTGCCGGAGTATGCCCACGTCTCCATGATCCTCGGCGATGATGGCAAGAAACTGTCCAAGCGTCACGGCGCGGTCGGGGTCATGCAGTATCGCGACGATGGCTATCTGCCGGAGGCGTTGCTTAACTATCTGGTGCGCCTGGGTTGGTCCCATGGCGATCAGGAGATCTTCAGCATCGATGAGATGACGGCGTTCTTCACCCTGGATGATATCAGTAAGTCGGCCAGCGCCTTCAACACCGAGAAGTTGCAATGGTTGAACCATCACTACATTAACCATCTGCCGCCAGAGCAGGTCGCTCAGCATCTGGCCTGGCATGTGGCGCAGGCGGGCTATGACACCACGCAGGGGCCGCAGTTGGCCGAGATCGTCACCCTGCTGGGTGAGCGTTGTAAGACCTTGAAAGAGATGGCGCAGCAGGCGCGCTACTTCTACGAAGATTTCCGTGAGTTCGATGCCGACGCCGCGAAGAAGCATCTGCGTCCGGTCGCTCGTCAACCGCTGGAGTTGGCGCGTAGCAAGCTGGCGGCGATCAGTGACTGGCAGGTCGAGGCGATCCATCACGCCATTCAGTCGACTGCCGATGAGCTGGAAGTCGGTATGGGTAAGGTGGGGATGCCGTTGCGTGTGGCGGTGACCGGCCAAGGTCAGTCGCCGAGCGTGGACGTGACCATCCATGCTATCGGCCAGGCGCGTGCGCTGGCGCGTATCGATCAGGCTCTGGCTTTTATCGCCGAGCGTGAGGCGCAGCAGTAAGCCTTGTTGGGTTGTATTGCGAACTAAAAAACCGGCCATTGGCCGGTTTTTTTTACGTTAGAGACGGCCGGTGAGGGGAGGGCTAATCGCCTAAGCGGCGCAGGAACTCGTCAATGCCAATCCGCAAGATCACCGAGGTTGCTTTCTTGCGCTCCTCATCGTTCATTTGTAACAGAATGGCATACCAGAGTTGTTCCGGTTGCGTGCTGTTGAGCAGGTACTGCGCTTGATCGTCGCGCGCGATGAGCTCCTCTACCACCTCTTTCGGCAGGCTACTGATATGGTATTCCAGCGCCTTACCCTGGACGCCATTGCGCCGTTGCCGGCGCCATCCCTCGGCCTTGGCACGCTGATTAATGGCTTGAGGCGTGGAGGGAAAGCTGCCGACGCCCACTAATTCTTTGGCCGAGTACCATTCCTTGTTCATGCGTCCGTCCCTATGCGGAGTGTGATCAGCTATATGCTTTAACGAAATCACTTAGTGAGTTATCTAATACCATAGTGCTACGCCGGGCAAAAAAAGGCAAAAACTGCATGCTGAGGAGCTGAATTGTTGAGTAAATAGACTGACTTGGCGGCTTTTGCCGCGCTTGGCGCAGGAAAGGCAATTAGCCGTTGACAGTGCCGGTAGCCTTGCCCTATTATGCGCCCCGTTCCCGCGATGAAGCGGTGTGCACGGGGCTATAGCTCAGCTGGGAGAGCGCTTGCATGGCATGCAAGAGGTCAGCGGTTCGATCCCGCTTAGCTCCACCACTCTTTTTCCAGAGAGAGTGGCGAAGTGCACAGGCTTGCGGACACCACATAATGTGGGGCTATAGCTCAGCTGGGAGAGCGCTTGCATGGCATGCAAGAGGTCAGCGGTTCGATCCCGCTTAGCTCCACCAAATTTACCCGGTAGGCGTATAGCCTGCGTCAGGGGCCACGGTTACGTGGGGCTATAGCTCAGCTGGGAGAGCGCTTGCATGGCATGCAAGAGGTCAGCGGTTCGATCCCGCTTAGCTCCACCAAACTTACCCGGTAGGCGCATAGCCTGCGTCAGGGGCACGATTATGTGGGGCTATAGCTCAGCTGGGAGAGCGCTTGCATGGCATGCAAGAGGTCAGCGGTTCGATCCCGCTTAGCTCCACCAAATCATTAGGCCGACAGCGATGTCGGCCTTTTTGCATTTATTTTTCACCCCATGCCTTGCTTTCAGGTATGAGGATGGGAGCGTTTCTGCCTCTGCCTCTGCCTCTGCCTCTGCCTCTGCCTCTGCCTCTGCCTCTGCCTCTGCCTCTGCCTCTGCCTCTGCCTCTGCCTCTGCCTCTGCCTCTATGCATTCTATGGGGTGGATACGCGGCGATAGGGGAGTCGTGGGATGACGATAAGCGGAGGAAAGGCATCGATCATCGTCAGGGAAGTCAGGGAAGTTATGGCGGTGACAATAAAAAAGGCGCCATCAGGCGCCTTTCCCATCGTGTCGTCTTTAAATCACAGGAACAAGCCGGCGATAGAAGCGGACAGGATGCTGACCAGCGTAGAGCCGTAGACCAGCTTCAGACCGAAGCGGGAGACGACGTTACCCTGATGTTCATTCAACCCCTTGATGGCACCAGCGACGATACCGATGGAGGAGAAGTTGGCGAAAGAGACCAGGAACACGGACAGGATCCCCAGGCCGCGCGGTGACAGCTCTCCGGCGATTTTCTGCAAATCAATCATTGCGACGAATTCGTTGGAGACCAGCTTGGTGGCCATGATGCTGCCGGCATGTAGCGCCTCACCACTCGGGATACCCATGATCCAGGCGAACGGATAGAAGACGTAGCCGAGGATACCCTGGAAGCTGATGCCGAAGATGGAGTCAAACAGGGCATTCACGGCGGCGATCAGGGCGATAAAACCGATCAACATGGCGGAGACGATAATCGCGACCTTGAAACCGGCCAGGATGTACTCACCCAGCATTTCGAAGAAGCTCTGCCCTTCATGGGTGTTTTTCAGTTGCAGATCGGCCTCACCCTCGACGGAGTAGGGGTTGATCAGCGACAACACGATGAAGGTGCTGAACATGTTCAGTACCAGCGCCGCCACCACATATTTCGGGTCCAGCATGGTCATGTAAGCGCCGACAATGGACATGGAGACCGTCGACATTGCCGTCGCCGCCATGGTGTACATGCGCTTCTCTGACATCTTGCCCAGGACATCTTTATAGGCAATGAAGTTTTCTGATTGGCCAAGGATCAGCGAGCTGACGGCGTTGAAGGATTCCAGTTTGCCCATACCGTTGATTTTAGACAGTACGGTACCGATGGCACGGATGACGATGGGCAGTACGCGGATGTGTTGCAGAATACCGATCAAGGCGGAAATAAAGACGATCGGACACAACACGTTGAGGAAGAAGAAGGCCAACCCTTTGTCACTCATGTTACCGAAGACAAAGTTGGTCCCCTCTGCGGCGAACTTGAGCAGCGTTTCGAAGAATCCAGAGAATCCTTTCACAAAGCCCAGACCGATATCCGAGTTCAGGAAGAAGTAGGCCAGCAGGATCTCAACCACCAGCAGCTGAATAATAAAGCGCACGCGGATCCGCTTGCGGTCATGGCTGACCAGCAGGGCGAGGACTGCCACCACTACTAAGGCCAGTAAGAAGTGCAGAATGGGGGACATACATTGCTCCAAATTATGAGGCAGGCTAAATTTCTCGGCTAATTTTATGTAACACGGAAACTAAAAACGAGACATTGATTGCATTTATTGAAATTGTTTTAACGTGATAAACAAAAAAAGTTAGAAAAGTAACAAAATGCACCCATAAACGGGGAGGTATGAGGCGTAATCATCACGCCCAACGGCGGGAGGCTCGACCGTAACAGACTCAGGATGGGGGTTGTGCTGTGCCGAGCAGTATAGCAGCTGAGGCGCGTCATGAGCAAAATTGTGAAATTATTTTCAGTCTTATCATTGTCCATACCTATTGTAGGGATAGGAACTACCGTCAAAACGCTGTTGATAATCATTATCACTAAACTATACTGGGATGTAGTAGAAGCAACGGTAGTAAGGGCATCCTATGTTGAACTCTCGGACTGTAGACTGCGTCACCCGCTCCCCCGCGCGCAAGATCAAGATCTCGCTGATGGGGCCTGCCTTTATTGCCGCTATCGGCTATATCGATCCGGGTAACTTCGCCACCAACATTCAAGCGGGCGCCTCCTATGGCTATACCCTGTTGTGGGTGGTGGTATGGGCCAACTTGATGGCCATGCTGATTCAATTGTTGTCGGCCAAACTGGGTATCGCAACGGGAAAAAACCTGGCCGAGCATATCCGCGATCGCTTCCCGCGTCCTGTGGTGTGGGCGTACTGGGTTCAGGCTGAGATCATCGCCATGGCGACGGATCTGGCCGAGTTTATCGGGGCGGCGATCGGCTTTAAATTGCTGTTCGGTGTGAGTCTGCTGCAAGGGGCGGTGCTTACCGGGATTGCCACCTTCTTGATCTTGGGTCTCCAACGGCGTGGACAGAAGCCGCTGGAGCGCGTCATCGGCGCGCTGCTGCTGTTCGTCGCCGCGGCGTATATCGTCGAGCTGATTTTCTCCCGTCCGAGTGTCGCCGGTCTGGCTCAGGGTATGCTGTTACCGGATCTGCCGACTCAGGATGCGGTGGTGCTGGCGGCTGGGGTATTGGGGGCGACCATCATGCCACACGTGATCTACCTGCACTCCTCATTGACCCAGAAGGGGGATGAAGGGACGCGGGCGGAGCGTTACGCATCGACGAAATTAGACGTTGCCGTCGCCATGACGATCGCCGGTTTCGTGAACTTGGCGATGATGGCGACCGCGGCAGCGGCCTTCCACTTCAACGGCCATAGCGGCATCAGCGAACTGGATCAGGCCTACCTGACACTGAAGCCGTTGCTTGGCGAAGCGGCCGCGACCATCTTCGGCTTGAGCCTAGTGGCCGCCGGGCTCTCCTCGACGGTCGTCGGCACCCTGGCGGGGCAGGTGGTGATGCAGGGGTTCGTCCATTTCCACATCCCGCTGTGGCTACGTCGGGCGGTGACCATGTTGCCCTCTTTCATCGTTATCCTGGCCGGGTTGGATGCCACGCGTATCCTGGTGCTGAGTCAGGTTCTGCTGAGCTTCGGGATCGCCTTGGCATTGTTGCCGCTGCTTGCCTTTACCGGCAACCGTGCGCTGATGGGCGACATGGTTAACGGACGCCTGGTGCAGGCATTGGGACGGGTGATCGTCTTTTTGGTAGTCGCGTTGAACCTTTACTTACTGGTCAGTATGTTGCGCGGTTAATCGTCATCGTCGTCGTCGTCATCATCATCGTGGTGACGATGCCAGGCGGGACGGCGGATAGCGTCGTCCCCATCACCTCGACGCCATTTTCTTGGGCTGAGCGCCTTCTCCGGCCAATCGTCGAGAGGGTCTAACGCCTTCTCCGACCAATCATCCAATGGCTCTAATGCCTCTTCTGGCCAATCATCGAGTGGCTCGAGTATATCTTCCAGTGGGTTATCGATGGAGAGTTTGACGCCGGGGAGTAGGCGCACATCCGCATCATCGGCGTGCGAGGGTTGGCTGAGTAGCAGTAATGCCGCCAGCACGAAATAGTAGCCATGTTTTGCCATTTTACTCAGACTCCTGACGTGACGGTATCGCTGCACTCGGGGTGAAGCGGCCGCGGTGCGATACCAAAAGAGTAAAGACGATAAGGAATATGGCGTAGTGTAACGTGTCTGCGCGATGGCGGGAGCGGGCTCAGGGGTCTCTGCGGCTTTTTGAGAGTTATCTGTACCGGGACGGTATTACTCCGTCAGCTTAGCGTGACGCCCCGCACGATGTGACCTCATCGCGCTGGGCGCGCCAAGCGAGTCGAGGCGCTGGCCTCGAGGGGGAGGAGTGGCGGGGAGGAGTTGTGTTGCGCCTAATCATGACATACTGCCTCTCGGTATACTTGGCCGTTGCGGTGTGGTCAGCCGCCGAGGCGCCACGCCATGCATCCGCAGCGAGAGATGGGGAGTGAGGGGACAATGAAGCGTTTTGCGTTAGTGGGCGACGTGGGGGGCACCAACGCTCGCCTGGCGTTATGCTGTTTAGAGAGTGGCCGCCTGTCGGCGGTACAAAGTTATCGCGGTGAACAGTTCGCGAGCCTGGAATCCGTTATTCGGACCTATCTTCAGACACACGCGGTGCAGGTCGATTCCGCCTGTATCGCTATCGCCTGTCCGGTCACCGATGACTGGGTGGCGATGACCAATCATAGCTGGGCCTTCTCCATCCGCGCCATGCAGCAGGCGCTCGGTCTGGCGCGACTGGCGGTGATCAATGACTTTACCGCGGTCTCCATGGCGATTCCGGTCCTCCCGGCGGAGAGCCTGATCCAGCTCGGCGGCCAAGCCGCGCAGCAGGGACGACCGATCGCCATCTATGGCGCGGGTACCGGTCTGGGCGTCGCCCATCTGATCCAGAGCGGTGAGCGTTGGATCAGTTTGCCGGGGGAGGGGGGGCATGTCGATCTCGCCGCGGGCAGCGAAGAGGAAGATGAATTGTTGGCGCTGTTGCGTGCGGAGTTGGGCCATGTTTCGGCGGAGCGGGTGCTCTCGGGTCCGGGTCTGGTCAACCTCTATCGCGCCGTCGTTAAGGCGGCCGGACGCGAGCCGCAAGCGTTGACACCGCAGATGATTAGCGAGCGCGCCCTGGCAGAACAGTGTGCGGATTGCCGACGGGCCTTGACGCTGTTCTGCGTGATGATGGGGCGTTTCGGCGGTAACCTGGCGCTGAATATGGCCACCTTCGGTGGCGTCTATATTGCGGGGGGGATCGTGCCGCGTTTCCTGGAGTTTTTCCGAACGTCGCCTTTCCGCCAGGCCTTCGAGGAGAAGGGGCGCTTTCAAGCCTATCTTGCCGCCATCCCCGTCTACTTAATCACCCATGACAATCCCGGTCTGCTCGGTGCCGGAGCCTACCTGCGTCAGCAGTTAGGGTACCGCTTGTCGCCGCAGGCATGACGCGTGTTGCCCCGTCATCCGTGCGGCGGGGCGCCTCAGTTCTGTTCATCCCATTCGCTGGCAGCGCTTGCACCCTCTTCGCTGTCGAGCGGTGGTTGATACTGGAACTCCTCTTCATCCCATTGATAGAGGGTGTTCTCCGCTAGCCATTCCTCCTCGATCTCGCTGTCCTCGTAGTCTTGGTCGAAGACCGCTTGGGCTGCCGGGCCGAAGAAGAGGGCGACGCCGTCGCCTTCGTCCCGCTCATCGGCATGGAACTCGGCCATCCACATGGTATCGCCATCCTGCATGATATATTTCTGCAGATTGAGTTGCGCCACCGGCGTGTCCTCGTCGTGCTCGGCAAGGAACGCCTCGCGCGCCGCATCGATGGCTTCATCCAGTGTCAGATACATATCCATGGTTGCCTCCTGTCGTGTGGGGGGAGAGTACGGGGGAGCACGCGCCGCCCCGTTGATTTTATTGTTGACACAATCGGGCAGGCCGCAAGGGGCGTGGAAAAAAATTTACTCTATAGCGCGTCACGAACCCATGGCGGAACAATGACATACCTAGTATTGGCTGCTATGTTCAAACAGGAGCGGTACGGCGGCAGGCCGTGCGCACCGCATTTTTTAGTGAATAACGCTATCGGCGCGTTCGCGCGCCGTGGCGCAGCTTGAGATAGGGTTAACGCTAATGCAAACCATGAAGGTAATTTTTCACGTCTCCGAGGCGGCCAATTGCCCGCATGCATACAATAACGCTCGTAACCTGATGGCGATCCGTGATGGGCAACCCACGGAGATCCATATTCTGTTTAACGGTTCCGCCATCAGCACGCTGCTGGCGGATAGTGAAGAGTCGCCGCGTTGGGAAACCTTGCAGATGCAGGGTATTGAGTTATTCGGCTGTGAAAATAGCATGCGTGCCAATGGGATCACCGCCGATCAGTTGCTGATGGGGGTGCATACGGTAGCGGCCGGTATGTTGTCGCTGGTCGAGCATCAACAGCAGGGCTATCTGTATATTAAGCCCTAATCGGCTGACCTTTCCCAGGCGTGATGCTTTTTCCGCCTGGGAAAATGAGAACCGCTTTCACAGTGTCGCAAATTAACGACAGCTTTATTTCATCCGCTGTCGCAAATTAACGACGTTTTCATAAAATAGGGTATGGATAAAAAAACAGTTTCTGGAAATTTATTATGCTGCTTGCTATTCCAATGAGCATTTTTAAATCTGTAGGACGAATAGTTTAGCCGCTAAATGGTTAAAATACGGGAAGAATAACGATTATCAGACTATTTTAATTTATTGTTTTTTATGTAGAATTGATAGCGTCTCTTCGCCTATGACGCGGGTCGTCATTGCGATGATCATTTGGCTATTATCCGCCGGTTGTCGGCGGGGTAACTAATCCATTACTATAGCCGCAGCAAGTAACTTAATTACCATGTCGTTAGGTTTGGTTGAGCACCATCAGGGGGGTATGTGCTTACACGTTTAATCTCCACTCGGCCGACAGCGCGCGCTGTTTCCGGGCTGGCTGTATCAGTGTTAATGATGTTTGCCAGCGCGCAGGCGTGGGCATTTTCATTGGATGATGTCGCCGCCCAGGCACAGAAGTTGGCTGAGCAATCCTATAAGGCTCCCAAAAGCAATCTGCCGTCTGAGTTTCGTAATATGAAGTTTGCTGACTATCAGCAGATTCAGTTCAACAACGACAAGCTGTATTGGTCAGGGCAGAAAACGCCGTTCCGTTTGGCCTTTTACCATCAGGGCATGTACTTCGATACACCGGTCAAGATCAACGAAGTCACGGCCACGACGGTGAAGGAGATCAAGTACAACCCAGACTATTTCAACTTCGGCTCCGTCAAACATGATAAGGATGCGGTGAAGGATCTGGGGTTTGCCGGGTTTAAGGTGCTCTACCCGATCAATAAGGCGGGGAAAGACGACGAGATCATGAGTATGCTCGGCGCCAGCTACTTCCGCGTGATCGGCAAAGGTCAGGTGTATGGCCTTTCTGCCCGTGGCTTGGCCATCGATACCGCGTTGCCGTCCGGTGAAGAGTTCCCGCGCTTCCGCGAGTTTTGGATCGAACGTCCTAAACCGCAGGATAAGCACCTGGTGATCTTTGCCCTGCTCGATTCACCGCGCGCTACCGGTGCCTATCGTTTCATCCTGCGTCCGGGCGTGGATACGGTGGTGGATGTTCAGGCTCGAGTATTCCTGCGTGATAAGGTTGGGGTGCTGGGGATTGCGCCGTTGACCAGTATGTATCTGTTCGGCTCCAACCAGCCGTCGCCGACGGTTAACTACCGCCCGCAACTGCACGATTCCGAGGGGCTCTCGATTCAGTCTGGTAATGGCGAATGGATCTGGCGTCCGCTCAACAATCCGAAACACCTCTCCGTCAGTACCTTTAGCGTCGATGATCTGAAAGGCTTTGGCCTGCTGCAGCGTACCCGTGACTTCAGCGCCTATCAGGATCTGGACGACCGCTACGATCTGCGCCCGGGTGCCTGGATTGAGCCACGCGGTAACTGGGGTAAGGGTAAGGTCGAGCTGGTGGAGATCCCGACCGCCGACGAAACCAACGATAACATCGTCGCCTTCTGGATCCCGGATAGCCTGCCGCCGATCGGCAAGCCGCTGGATGTCGCTTATCGCCTGACCTTCACACGTGACGAGGCGAAATTGCATGATCCCGAGTTGGCTTGGGTGAAGGACACCTTGCGCTCTGCGGGGGATGTGAAGCAGTCCAACCTGATCCGTGAGGCCGATGGGAGCACGGCGTTGCTGGTGGACTTCGTCGGGCCAGTGCTGAAAGCGCTGCCGGCGGATGCGGCGGTCACGACGCAGGTGACGACCGATGACAACACCAAACTGTTGGAAAATAACCTGCGCTATAATCCCGTTACCAAAGGATGGCGTTTGACGCTGCGCTTCAAGGTCAACGATCCGAAGAAGCCGGTGGAGATGCGTGCCTACCTGATTAAAGACGGTAAGCCGCTGAGTGAAACTTGGAGTTATCAGTTACCTGCCAATGAATAAATCTCAGGAAAATGCCAACGCCTATCTCCAGGCGTTGGCGCCGGACGCGGAGCAACAGGCCGCGCTTCGCCAGCATATCGCTCATCAACCGCAGTCGGTGGAGGAGGTTCATCTGGCATTGGCAGGAGCGGATGCGACGGTCTGTGGCGGCGAGGATGCCGCCTTACACTCCGTGGCGGCGCGTCTGGATCTCGGCTGGCATGGCGGGGCGAAGAAGCGGGCCGAACTGGTGCAGGATCAGGCCGGGCATACGGCCATCAAGGCCATGCCGACCATTCGCCGCACCTCCATGTTCCCGGAGATCTGGCGTACTAACCCGTTTGTACGGCTGTGGGAGCGCCTATTAGGGCGCACCCCGGCACCGAAACACACCTTTCAGAGTCATCAAGAGGCCGAAGCAGATAAACGCTGGCGCCGCGTCGGGTCGCTGCGCCGTTGGGCGCTGCTGTTGCTGACGCTGGGGCAGACGACGGTGGCGACGTGGTATATGAAGACCATCCTGCCTTATCAGGGCTGGGCTTACGTCGATCCGATGTCGATCTTCCACGGCAAGCCGTTGATGCAATACACCCTGGAGCTGCTGCCCTATGTGCTGCAGTTCGGGATTCTGATCCTCTTCGCCATCTTGTTCTGCTGGGTGTCCGCCGGTTTCTGGACCGCGTTGATGGGCTTCCTGCAGCTATTGATCGGCCGCGATCGCTACAGTATCTCCGCCAGTACCGTGGGGGATGAGCCGATCGATGCGGCGCATCGTACCGCATTGATCATGCCGATCTGTAACGAGGATGTTTCACGCGTCTTCGCCGGTCTGCGCGCCACCTATGAGTCGGTGGCCGCCACCGGGCAGTTGGCACACTTCGATGTGTTTATCCTGAGCGATAGCAGCGATCCCGATATCTGTGTCGCCGAGCAGAAGGCGTGGATGGAGCTGTGCCAAGAGGTCGACGGCGCTGGGCAGATCTTCTACCGTCGGCGGCGTCGTCGCGTGAAGCGTAAGTCCGGCAACATCGATGACTTCTGTCGTCGCTGGGGCGGGAACTACAGCTACATGGTGATCCTGGATGCCGACAGCGTGATGAGTGGCGAGTGCCTGACCGGTCTGGTGCGTCTGATGGAGGCGAACCCAACCGCTGGCATCATCCAGACCGCGCCGAAGGCGACCGGTATGGACACGTTGTATGCCCGCATTCAGCAGTTCGCCACCCGCGTGTATGGCCCGCTGTTTACCGCCGGCCTACACTTCTGGCAGCTCGGCGAGTCCCACTACTGGGGGCATAACGCGATCATTCGCGTGAAGCCATTCATCGATCACTGTGCCTTGGCGCCGCTGCCGGGCAACGGCACCTTCGCCGGTTCGATCCTCTCGCATGACTTCGTCGAGGCCGCCTTGATGCGCCGCGCCGGCTGGGGGGTATGGATCGCCTACGATCTGCCAGGCTCCTATGAGGAGTTGCCGCCTAACCTGTTGGATGAGCTGAAACGCGATCGCCGATGGTGCCAAGGCAACCTGATGAACTTCCGCCTGTTTTTCGTTAAGGGGATGCATCCGGTTCATCGTGCCGTGTTCCTCACCGGGGTCATGTCCTACCTGTCGGCGCCGCTCTGGTTCCTGTTCCTGATGCTCTCGACCGCGTTACAGGTGGTGCATACCCTGATGGAGCCGCAATACTTCTTGCAGCCACGTCAGCTGTTCCCGGTCTGGCCACAATGGCGACCGGAGTTGGCCATCGCCCTGTTCTCGACGACCTTGGTGTTGCTGTTCTTGCCGAAGTTGTTGAGTGTGGTGTTGATCTGGGCCAAGGGCTCGCGCCAGTTCGGCGGGCCGTTACGCCTGTTAATGTCGATGCTGCTGGAGATGCTATTCTCGGTGCTGCTGGCACCGGTACGGATGATCTTCCACACCGTATTCGTCGTGAGTGCCTTCCTCGGTTGGTCGATCACCTGGCAATCGCCGCAGCGTGATGATGATGCCACCCCCTGGGGAGAGGCGTTTCGTCGCCACGGCTCGCAGATGCTGCTGGGCCTGGTCTGGGCTGGCGGTATGGCGGTATTGGATCTGCGCTTCCTGTGGTGGCTGTCGCCGATCGTGGGGTCGCTGATCCTGTCCCCCTTCGTGTCGGTGATCACCAGCCGGCGCACCCTGGGGTTGCTGTGTAAGCGTGCCAAGCTGTTCCTGATCCCGGAAGAGTATCAGCCGCCGGTCGAGATGGCCGCCACCGAGCGTTATGTGGCGTTGAATCATCAGCGTCTGTTGGAAGAGGGCTTCATGCATGCTTTGCTCGACCCCCTCTACAATGCGCTGGCCTGTGGCATGGCGACGGCCCGTCATCGCAACCATCCACTGATCGAGCGAGATCGTGAGCGTCGAGTCGCCGAGGCCTTGGCTGAGTCGCCGCGTACCCTGAGCAAGGCTGCTCGCCTGTCACTGCTGAGTGATCCGGTGGTGATGGCGCGTTTGCATCAGGCGGTGTGGTCTGACACACAGCGTTATGAGCAATGGCATAGCGCCTACCAGTCGTTAGCGGCCGCGCATCGCGCGCCACGCTAAATGTCGGCATAACGGTAAAACGCTAAGAGAAGGCCCCGCCCGGTGCGGGGCTTTTTTATGACCAGCGTATCGGTCGCGTCTATGCAGGATTTAATTTATAACTTGTTGTTTAATAAGTTATAAATATGGCGTGTGACGTTAAACCATTCGCGGAGGCGTCGCTCTCTCCCCTTGGGGGATGCGCCGCGCTGGCGGCAGTGGCTTGCCTGGCGCGGAGAGCGCTGCCCATCACCCGTCGGCCAGACGCACGCATCGAACGCGTGTCTGGCCTTGGGCTCATCCGGCGCAGATCTCACAGGCGGGGCTGGCGGCCAGCGTCATCGTGCGCCACTGTGAGGTCATCGCGTCGTACAACATGAGCCGTCCGCGGGGGATCTCACCGAAGCGGCTGAGCAGCTTGATGCACTCCATCGCCTGAGTGGCGCCGATGATCCCCACCAGGGGCGACATCACGCCGGCCTCGACGCAACTGAGGGCGTTGGCACCGAACAGGCGACTGAGACAGCGGTAGCAGGGCTCACCGGGCTGGTAGGTGAAGACGCATACCTGCCCCTCCATGCGGATGGCGGCCCCCGAGATCAGAGGGGTCTGTCCGGCATGGCATAAGCGGTTGAGACGTTCGCGTGTCTCGACGTTATCGGTACAGTCCAGCACCGCATCCACCTGGGCGATCTGCTGAGCCAGCGCCGTGTCATCGAGGTTGGCGGCCACGGTATTCAGTTGTAGATGGGGGTTGATCTCGGCCAAGCGTAGGCGAGCCGACTCCACCTTGGCCATGCCGATACGGGCATCGCTATGCAGGATTTGCCGCTGCAGGTTTGACAGTGCGACCGTGTCGAAGTCGAGCAACGTCAGCTGGCCGACCCCTGCGGCCGCCAGGTATTGGCTGGTGGCGCAACCTAGGCCACCCAGACCGACGATCAAGACGTGGCTGGCCTTGAGGCGTTCCTGGCCATCGAAGTCGAAGCCACGCAGGACAATCTGACGGTTATAGCGCAGGGTCTCTTCATCGCTCAACGGTGGCAGTGGTGTGTGTGCCTCCATCTCAGCTCCTCAATAGCGAATTGAATAGCTCGACCTCGACCCATTCGCCAGCGGCGACGGCTCCCCGTTCGCGCTCCAACACGATAAACGCGTTACCGGCGGCGAAAGAGCTGAAGACGTGTGAGCCTTGGTGGCCGGTGCTCCGCACTTCGAGCTCGCCTTGGGCATTGCGGCTGACGATACCGCGTTGAAAGTCGAGCCGTCCCGGTGCCTTCTTCAGATCGCTGAGCGTGCGGGCCCTCAGGCGTGCGGGAGCCTGCCAATGCGTGTGACCGGCGAGGCGCGCGAGCAGCGGCTGCACCAATTGATAGAAGGTGACGCAGGCGGAGACGGGGTTACCCGGCAGACCGCAAAACCAGGCCTGGCGTAGGCGGCCAAAGGCGAAGGGCTTGCCCGGTTTCATCGCCAGCCGCCAGAAGTTGATGCTACCGACCTCGTCGAGGATCTGCTTGGTGAAGTCCGCCTCACCGACGGAGACGCCACCGCTGCTGATCACCAGATCGGCCTGTTGGTCGGCTTGTTGGAAGGCGGCACGCAAGGCCTGAGGATCGTCACGTACGATCCCCAGATCGATGATTTCACACCCCATTTGCGCCAGCATCAGGCTGACGGCGAAGCGGTTAGTGTCATAGATTTGGCCGGCGCTCAACGGGGCGCCGATCGGCTGGAGCTCATCGCCGGTAGAAAACAGGGCGACGCGTAGCCGGCGCATCACCGGGACGTGGGCGATCCCGAGTGAGGCTAACAGCGGTAGCTCGGCGCCACCCAGGCGTACGCCACGATCCAGCACCATGGCGCCCTGCTGGATATCTTCGCCAGGTAGGCGAATATTCTGCCCCGCCTGTACGGGATGGGTGAAGCGAACCCCCTGGGCATCGACCTGTGCCTGTTCTTGCATGATCACCGCTTCGCAGCCAGCGGGGACGGCGGCGCCGGTCATGATGCGGATGACGCTATGCACCGGCCACTCCCCCTGGAACGGTTGGCCCGCGAAGGCCTTGCCGGCGATAGGCAGTGGCTGAGCGCTGTGCAGGTCGGCCAGACGTACGGCATAACCATCCATCGCCGAATTGGCGAAGGGGGGCACGTTGAGGGGCGAGACGATCGGCTGTGCGCTGATACGCCCGACGGCCTCGGCTAAGGCGACGTCTTCGCTCTCACTGATCGGCTGGGCGGCGCTCAGCAGTCGCTCCAGCGCCTGTTGCAGGGAAAGCAGATCCGGGGGGGTAGAACAATCCATCGTAATCTCCGAAGTGACCACCCGCGCGGGTGCGAGTGATGAAGGAAGTGGTGCGGCTCATTATGGCAGATTATCGCCGGGGGGAGAATGCGGCGGCGCGCGTTTGGCGCCAGGCGCCGGAGCAGGGGATGACGATGAGATGGCAGATTTCTGTGATAGGCGGCAGCGACATTTAGGCGAGAGTGGTGACAAACAAAGCCCGTATGGCGCGGCCTGGCGGATAGGCATAAAAACGATGTGGTATTACGCACGGTCCCTTTCTCGCCTCACGGCGCCGAGCGGTACTGGATTAAGCCGCCGCACTCCACTACAGTGAGAGACAAATCACTGCCGTGATCTGTATCATATCCACGGCGGATATAAGGGGTACTGGGGAGAGAAGTAATGTCATCGCTGAGTAAAGAAGCTGCATTGGTACATGAAGCGTTAGTGGCGCGTGGGTTGGAGACGCCGCTGCGTGGCGAACTGTTGGCACGCGATACGCGTAAGACACAGATCGAGGCCCACATGACCGAGGTGATGAAGCTGTTGAATCTGGATCTGTCGGATGACAGTCTGGCGGAGACACCACAGCGCATCGCCAAGATGTATGTGGATGAGATTTTTTCCGGGTTGGATTATGCCAACTTTCCCAAAATCACCATCATCGAGAACAAGATGCATGTGGATGAGATGGTGACGGTGCGCGATATTACGCTGACAAGCACTTGTGAACACCATTTCGTCACCATCGACGGTAAGGCAACGGTCGCCTATATCCCGAAAGAGGGGGTGATTGGCCTGTCGAAGATCAACCGTATTGTCCGCTTCTTTGCGCAACGTCCGCAGGTGCAAGAGCGGCTGACGCAACAGATCTTGGTGGCCTTGCAGACTCTGTTGGGGACGAAGAACGTCGCCGTCTCCATCGATGCCGTACACTATTGCGTCAAGGCGCGTGGCGTGCGTGATGCGACCAGCGCGACCACCACCACTTCACTTGGCGGTCTGTTTAAAACCAGTCAGAATACCCGCCAGGAGTTTTTGCGGGCGGTACGCCACCACGCCTGATACGGCGATTCGTCGCACCCACCGCAGACGCCGGCCTTTCGCCGGCGTTTTTGTTTTTACTGCACGAGGAATCGCCATGAGCGACACCATGCACGACGATGTGCGGACGACAGCACCCCGTATTGCGACCTTGGACGCCTTACGCGGCCTGGCGTTGTTGGGGATTTTGTTGATGAATATTGTGGGCTTTGCCCTGCCGAAGGCGGCTTACCTCAATCCGGCCTATCAGGGGATGCCCTCGGCAGGGGATCAGGTCGCGTGGTTGCTGAGTAGCCTGTTGGTGCAAGGGAAGTTTCTCGCCCTGTTTGCCTTACTCTTCGGTGCCGGTTTGGAGATGTTGCTGCCGCGTGGCGCCATCTGGATCCAGACCCGCTTGGGGTGGCTGGTGTTGTTCGGCCTGGTACATACACTAGTGCTGTGGGATGGCGATATCCTGCTGGCTTATGGGCTGATCGGCCTGGTGAGCTGGCGGATGATCCGTGACGCCGGTTCAGTACGCACGCTATTTAATAGTGGTGTGACGCTGTATGCCATTGGCTTGGGGATGTTGCTGTTGCTGGCACTGCTAGCCAAGAGTGAACCGCACGCCTTCTGGCATATGAGCTATGCCGAGATCCAGTATGAAACCTATTGGAAGCTGGAGGGAGGGTGGGCGGCTTGGCGTAACCGTGGCGATCTCTTGGCGGACAACCTGTTGGCGTTGGCGGTGCAATATGGCTGGCAGTTGGCGGGCTTGATGGCGCTGGGCGCAGCGTTGATGCGCAGCGGTTGGCTGAGAGGGCGCTTTCCCTCGACCCACTACCGTCGTGTCGGCGTGGCGCTGCTCTTGCTGGGTGTGGCGATTCAGCTACCGACGAGCCTATTACAGTGGCATCTTCAATGGGCATATCGCTGGTGTGGCTATCTCTTGCAGCTGCCGGGGGAATTGGCGGCGCCACTGATGATGCTAGGGTATGTCGCGCTGATTTATGCCTATTGGTCACGCTTGGCGGGTTGGCGCCTGACTCGTGCCTTGGAGCGGGTAGGACGTATGGCGCTCAGTAACTATCTGCTGCAGACCTTGATCTGTACCACGTTGTTCTATCGGTTAGGGTTATTTAATCAGGCTGGGCGCGCCGCCCTGTTGTTATGGGTGCCCGGAGTATGGGGCGGTTGTTTACTCTTCTCTTGGCTCTGGTTGCGTCGTTTTCGTCAGGGGCCGATGGAGTGGCTGTGGCGTCGCTTGACGAGCGCGACTCTCCGCTGATGAACGGTGCCGCGCGCTGTCACTCGTGCACCAGCGGCGTGGCGCCTCCATAGCGTTAGGCATGTCAATGAGGCGCCCGCATGACATTCTGGCGAGTATATTCTCAAAGCTGTAATTATCAATTTCGTTATTGCGCTTGACCTATTCTCGCATCACTATTAAAAAAGATGGGTTTATTTTTATCTATCCGTAGGATCTATCTGGCGATTTTAATTTTTTAATTATTCGTTTCGTTTATCGACCTGATGAGACTTGCTCGCTTGCCAAAATCATTGCTTCATCGCGTACTATCATTATACGCATCAAATTGATTTTAAAGATTAAAAATAATTTTATCGCCGGATGCTACCGTCCTTATAGTTATTTTTATAAGAGAAATCCTATTGCTGCTCATGCGTGATGGCGGGTGGCCGCGACACGGACTGATTATTTTGTCGTATCGCGCCTGGCGGGATAGCGTGAGGATCGGCTGCTTTGTTCGTGCATGCTGCCGCACCAGAAATAGCATGATGTCGCCAGATGTCGTCGCAAGAAAGAAAATAGAAAGTACGACAGGGAGAGACAAGGGAAATCGGGATGATTACCGCGGCGGGTACGGCATTATCCGTTTGGCTCGGTTTTTGGGATGTCGGTCTAGGTGATGAAAAGAATCGCCCTCTCTGGGGGAAAATATGCGCTACCTGGCTTATTAAGCCTGTTACTACTGCCGTTGGCTGGGTGGCTTTCCCCTTTGGCGCAGGTTAATGGCGAGCCGTGCTATCTGCTCTATTTCCCGCTAGCCTTGACCGCGGCCTTGTCGCTGTTGTTTGCTCAGCGGGCATTATTGACGTTGGCGTTATCCTTACCACTCTATTCCTGGTTGTCCTCTTCGCTTCCCTGGGACGCGATCCTGATCCAGTGCCTAGCGTTATTGCTGCCGTTGTGGGTATTCTTGACGCTGAGTCAGCGTTGGCAAGGTACGCGTTGGCGTTGCGATATGCATCGTCTGTCCGCTCGGGGCATGGTCGTGCGCCTGCTGGGTATCGGGCTGTTCGCACCCTTGATTAGCGGCGCTCTGATGCTGAGTGCCGATGTCTTGCCCGCCTTGGCGCCTGCCGCGCCACTTCAACTGCCTACCATCTTGCTCTCTCTGGAGGGGATGGTGCTGAGCGGCCTGGTGCTGACGCCCGCCAGCTATATGCTGTTACGTCTCGCCCTGAGTCCGTGTTACCGGCGCGCCTTCGGCGAGGAGTGCCGGCGGGCACTACAGACGCACCATGGCCGGCCTCGCGCCCTGCTGTTGCTGTCGCTTTACCTCGCGCTAATGGGCGCACTCTGCTTTCCCGGTGCGCTCCACATTAATGTGAGTTACCTGACTCCGTTACTCTTTATCCTGTTTACCTTGGCGGCATTCCATTTTAGCGATCGGGCGTTGTGGCTACTCTGGGCGCTGAGTGTCGCGTTGCTGTTTGCCACTAGCCAGCACTTTATCTGGCAGAGTAATCGTCACTATCAGTTGGCTTTCTTGTCCTCGTCGTTGATTGCCTTCAGTGTCTCGTTGCTCTTCACCCTGTTGGTGATTAAGAAAAACCGGCGCATGCGGCGCTTTCAGCCGCGTTGGGCGGACCGTGCGCTTCCGCCCGCGTTGCCGACACTCTGTGCGTTAAATCTCCACCTACAACGACGCCCGAACGGTACGCTGTGTTTGCTGCATCTAGGCAACCTGGAGTTGCTCGGACGTTGTCATGGCATGACGATGCGCGCGTTGACCAAGAGCCAGTTGGCGACCTTTTTGGAGCCGCTACTGCTGCCTGACGAACGGGTCTATCAGTTGCAGGGGGCGGAACTCTTGGTTTATCTGCAGCCCGATACCGAATCAGCCCGTATCGACGCCTTGCATGCGCGACTGTTGCGCCAGCCGTTACGCTGGCAGCAGCAACCGGTGACGCTACAGTATGGCGTGGCCTATGCCGCATTCGATGCACGCAGCCATGCATTGAATGCCCGCCTCGGGCAGCTGAGCTACCTGGCTGAGCGCGCTTGCCGGGAGCATCGCATCATGCCGTTGCTCGGCCAGGAGGAGGCGGTGAGTCTGGCCGTCAACGAGCAGGTTTTTTGGCTGCAAAAGATCACCCAGGCGTTACAGGAGAATACCCTGTTGCTGTATGCCCAGCCGATCGTACACCGTGGCGGTAAGTGTTATTACGAGATCCTGGCCCGTCTACAGGACGGTGGGCAGCTGGTCTTGCCGGGGAAATTCATTCCTTTTATCACGGCATTCAATCTCTGTGCCCAATTCGATCTGCTGATCATCGAGAATGTCCTGCGGCATATTCGCCGGGCCAGGTTAGACAGCTCCTCAACCTGTTTTTCGGTGAATCTGATGCCATCGACCCTGATGCAACAGGACGTAGCGGCACAGATCATCGCGCTCTTCGAGCGCTATCAGGTACGCGCGGAGGCGGTGATCTTCGAGATCACCGAGCAGCAGTATCTGCTGGATGAAAATCAGGAGCTCGAGACGGTACGGGCCCTGCGCGCCTATAACTTTAAGATTGCCATCGATGACTTCGGTACTGGCCTCTCCAACTATCAACGCTTGAAGCATTTGCATGCGGATGTGGTGAAGATCGATGGCATGTTTGTCAAAGATATCGTCAGCAACTCGCTGGATCGGTTGATCATCAAATCAATCTGTGACATTGCGCGAGAAAAACAGCTGCAGGTGGTGGCCGAGTATGTGGAGTCGCGCGAGCAGATGGAGGTGTTATGCAGCCTGGGGGTTCAGTACCTGCAGGGCTTCCTGTTGGGTGAGCCGCGCCCGTTGGCGCAGGCCAGTTAGTGCCCGCCGTCGGCGTTGATGAGCACCGAGCCTGTCTGTTGAGCGCTTAAGGTTGCTTGGCGGGCTGACTCTGCGCCTTCACTTTCTCTTTCTCTTTCTCTTTTTCCCGCTTCTCTCGTTCGTCGGCACGCTCTCGCCGCTCTAAGGCTTGCAGCTGTTCGGGCAATACCGCCGGGTAACTCTGCGCATCAGCGGCGACCTTATGCACCGCCGGAATGGGGATCTGCGGACCGAGGAAGCGTGGCTGGCGCTGCAGCAGATAGAGATCCGTCAGCGCGCCGATGCGGGCACCGATCTCGCGGAGACGCACCAGCAGCATATCTTTTGGTGAGGGCACCGCCAGGCACTGCGCCTGGATGCCAAGATGCATGGCGATAAACAACGCCCGCTCACAGTGAAAACGCTGAGTGATGATGGTGAAGTCATTCGTATCAAAGACGCGGCGGGTACGCACGATGGAGTCCAGGGTGCGAAAGCCCGCGTAATCCAGCACGATATCACTACTCGGTACCCCGGCCGCGATCAGGTCACGCCGCATCGTTACCGGCTCGTTGTAGCTCTGTAGGGCGTTGTCGCCGCTGAGTAACAGGTAACTGACCTTACCGCTGTTATAGGCGTTGAGCGCCCCCTGGATACGGTAACGGTAGTACTGGTTGATCACGCCGGGGGCGACATACTTGGCGGTGCCGAGTACGACGCCGACCTCGCGGCGCGGCAGATCCTGCACGTCATCATAGATATAGGGGGCGGTGGTCCAACTGATCCAGCGGTCGAGCGCCAACGCCGCCAGCAGCAGTACGATGCCGACGCCGATTAGACCATATATCCACCGCTTCCACCCCATGGCGTGCTTCCTGTCATTCACTCCCTTCCGAGGCTACTGTACACCTTGGCGGGACGCAAGCCATATGGCGCGCTCGCTGGGCGGATGACGCTTATTTGCTCAGGCGGCTACCGCCGGGTCATTACGACCCGGCGTCGATCGGCTGTATCAGAAGGAGGTGCGTTTGTAGCTGCGGTATTGCGGTAACCAGAAGTTTTGCTCGATGGCTTGTAGCAGCGCCTCGTCGGAGGTGAGCACGGCGACGCCGTGCAACTGGGCGGCTTTGGCGACCTGGAAGGCGATGTCGCGCGAGACCTGTTGGATATCCTTCAGATCCGGGAGTAGCGGTCCATGACCGTCGCGTGCCAGCGGGGAGCTTTCCGCCAGAGCGCGGCTCGCGGCCATCAGCATGCCATCGGTGACTCGTTTCGCGCCGCTTGCCAAGACGCCGAGGCCGATGCCCGGGAAGATATAGGCGTTATTGCATTGGGCGATAGGGTAGCTTTGCCCCTGGTAGTTGACCGCCTCGAAGGGGCTGCCGGTGGCGACCAGTGCGGCGCCGTCAGTCCAGGCGATGATATCTTCCGGGCGCGCTTCGACGCGTGATGTCGGGTTCGAGAGCGGCATCACGATCGGTCGGGCGCAGTGGCTGTGCATTTCGCGAATGATCGCTTCGCTGAAGAGTCCCGGCTGGCCGGAGACGCCGATCAACACCGTGGGATGCGCGTTGCGCACCACATCCAGTAGGGAGATCCCCTCGTTTTCCGTCTGCCAGCTGGCTAAGGCTTGCTGTTTTTGTACGAGGCGGCTCTGGAAGTCGAGCAGATTCGGCAGGCGGTCCGTCAAGAGTCCGAAGCGATCGACCATAAAGATGCGCGCACGCGCCTCCTCATCGCTTAATCCCTCCGCCACCATTTGGGCGATGATCTGCTCGGCGATGCCACAACCGGCCGAGCCGGCACCGAGGAAGGTGATGGTCTGGTCACGCAGACGGCTGCCGGCGGCATGGCTGGCGGCGATCAGGCTGCCGAGGGTGACGGCGGCAGTGCCTTGGATATCATCATTAAAACAGCACAGTTGGTCGCGATAACGGCTGAGCAGCGGCATCGCGTTCTTCTGCGCGAAGTCTTCGAACTGGAGCAGGACCTCCGGCCAGCGGCGCTTGACCGCTTGGATAAACTCCTCGACGAACGCGTTGTACTCGTCGCCGGTGATGCGCGGATGACGCCAGCCCATATACAGCGGATCGTTAAGGCGCTGAGGGTTGTTGGTCCCGACATCCAGAACGACCGGCAACGTATAGGCCGGGCTGATCCCGCCACAGGCGGTATACAGCGACAGTTTACCGATGGGGATCCCCATGCCACCGATCCCCTGATCGCCCAAACCGAGAATACGCTCGCCATCGGTAACCACGATGACCTTGACGTTTTGTTTGGTGGCATTTTGTAGCATGTCATCGATGCGATCGCGGTTAGGGTAGGCGATAAACAGTCCGCGCGCACGCCGATAGATATCGGAGAAGTGCTCGCAGGCCTCACCGACCGTCGGCGTGTAGATGATGGGCATCATCTCGCTGAGATGAGCGCGTAGCAGGCGATAGAATAGGGTTTCGTTGGTGTCTTGAATGTTGCGCAGATAGATATGTTTGGCGGTGTCGCTTTGGATATCACAGAACTGGCGATAGGCGCGCTCGACCTGCTCTTCGATCGTTTCGATGGCCTCGGGCAGCAGGCCGTTTAAGTTAAAGGTGTTACGTTCTTCTTCACTAAAGGCGCTGCCCTTATTCAACAAGGGAAACTCCAGCAGGATGGGGCCGGCATAGGGGATATACAGCGGACGTTTACTCTCGTGTTCCAGATCCATAAGTACGCTCTTATGTTAACGGGATTGAAGACTACCCCACCGATCCTAAAAGAGAGTTAATCTCTGTTCAATGTTTGTTATCAAAAGTATTCACATATTATATGTTTTGTAACAATCTGGTTGGATAGCGGATAGCGGATAGCGGATAGCGGATAGCGGATAGCGGATAGCGGATAGCGGATAGCGGATAGCGGCATAGGGCCCTAAGGGGAACCTATGCCGGGAGAGGATTAGATCGTCTGATAGTTCAGGTGAGTGCAGCCGAGCGCCTGCAAGGTCGCCTGTGTCGCCGCCTGTTGCGAGAGGACGGCGCTCTGGCTTTCTACCAGGGCGGCGCGCCGGATCGCCGAGGTGGGCTCCCCGGCCATGTTCAACAGGACCAAGGCCGCCTGCAAAGGAGGCAGACTCGGGTTAAAGGCGGCATTCTCCGCATAGCGTCCGGCATAGATGGCGTGCGCCGTTTCCAGGGCGACACCGCTGTAAGCCTGGCTATAGGGTGCATGGCTGGCGTTAGCCGCGGCTAACGCCGCCAGCAGCAGCGGATCATCGTCAGCGTGGGCGAGCGTCAGACCGTGATGGACATGGTCGAGCAGCAGAGTCTTAATCTGCAAGTCACGCGGGCCAAAGGCGTCTGGGAGATAATCCCCCAGGGTGGCGGCTTGACGTCCCGGCAGGTGGATCGGCAGTTGTGTTCCACTGTTCAATTCATTCATAAACTGACGACAGTGGCCGCAGGGGGTGCAATTCACGGTGATCGAAGCCAGCGCGCGCTCACCGCGCAGCCAGGCATGGGTGATCGCACACTGCTCGGCGTGGATCGTCTGTTGCATCGGCGCACCGGCGAACTCCATATTGGCGCCGAAGTAGAGGTTACCGCTGCTCCCTTGGACGATGGCCCCTACCTGGAAATGAGAGATCGGCGTCAGGGCGCAGGCAGCGGCCAGCGGCAGCAGTGCAAAACTCAACGCCTGACGATCCAACTGGCAGGCATGACAAATGGCATCCACCTGGGCGGCGGTGATTACGGCGTGGAAATCATCCGACGCCATAATGGGGGTGAGCGCCGCTTGAAGTTCGCCAGGCAACTGGCTAAATGCAGCGGCAAAGCGTGCGTGCATGGGAAGGCCTCTTGTGAGTTACGGGAGGCTATTGTAGGTAAGCGCCAGAGTTATATTTGTGACAATTATCACTTTTTGAGTGTAATTTCTGTAATTCGAGCGGTGAATGAGAGAGCTATTTCACCATTTTGCGCTTGTTTGTACACAATAATCAGATGGAGTACGCCAGATGGCGCACTCCACTGTGAAAATTCTCTCAGAAAAGGCGTAGCAGGATGGGGAAGAGAAACGGCGCCAGCAGCGAGGTGATGATGCCGCAGATCACCAGTGCCAGCGAGCTGAACGCCCCCTCTTGGTAATCCACCTCGGCACAGCGCGCGGTCCCTAAGGCGTGGGAGGCGGTCCCCATCGCGAGGCCACGTGATGCCTTGGTGCGGATCTTCATCGCATTCAGCAGGGTATGGCCAAAGACCGCCCCGAGGATCCCGACAAAGATTACACAGACGGCGCTGATGGCCGGGATACCGTGGATCGACTGGGAGACCGCCATGGCGATCGGCGTCGTGACTGACTTCGGTAGAACCGAGGCGGCGATTTCCGGTGTCGCCCCCAGCCACAGCGCAATCGCGGTCCCGGTCGTCATCGCCGTGGCGCTGCCGATGAAGCAGATGGTGATGATGGACTTCCAGCGAGCACGGATCTGGTGCAGTTGCTCATACAGCGGGAAGGCAAGCGCCACCACCGCGGGTTGCAGCAGGCTGTTCAGCACGGAACTGCCGGCGAAGTAGTTGTGATACGGAATATGCAGCAACAGCAACACGGGAATGATCACCGCCATGGAAACCAACAGCGGGTTGAGCAACGGCATGTTCAAGCGCTGAGCCAGACGACGGGCGCCGAAGAAGACCGCCAGGGTTAACGGTAACGACCACCAGATATTGATCATTGTTTACTCTCCTGCGGGCGAATGGCGGGTTGGTTGCCATCGTTAGGACGCTCGCGATGTACCAGATGAGAACAGTAGGCCACGACCACCATGATGATCAGCGTACTGACCACACAGGAGACGACGATAGGACCGAACTGGCGGCATAACACGTCGTAATACTGCATCACCCCGACGCCGATCGGCACGAATAGCAATGCCATATAACGAATAAACAGGCTACAGCCGGGTTTCACCCATTTGGCGGGCATGATCTGCGAAGCCAGCAGGGCGAAGAGGATCAACATGCCGATGATACTACCGGGAATGGTGATCGGTAACAGGGTAGAGAGTGCATTACCGGCGAACAGACACAGGTAGATCAACACAAAGGCGCGTGCGTATTGCCAGCAAACAGAAAGCGGTTTTGACATCGTAATGTACCTAAGAACGAAAACGCAATTATCATACAATTAATGGGTAAAATGTGCTACTGATCACACCATGAATTCGCTCTATGGCAGTCATGCCAATTTGGCAGGGTAGGCGGATGGGGGCGAGAGGCGGCCCACGCGTCGGAGCGGGCCGCGGAGGATTAGCGCTTGTGATGACCGACGGGGAGGCGAGCCCCCGCTTTCGCTGGCGAAGCGGCGGGAGATGTGGACGGATCAGGACGGCGCATGATGATAAAGATCTCGTAGATGCAGAGCGCCAGACCCAGCCAAATCAGAGAGAAACTGACCATCTTCGCAACGTTGATCGGCTCGCCAAAGAGCAGCACCGCCAGCAGAAATTGGAGTGAGGGTTCGACATACTGTGCCAGGCCGACCACCGTCAGCGAGGTGCGCTTAATCGCGGCGGCGAACAGCAGTAGCGGGGCATAGGTGACCGGCGCGGTCAGGATATAGAGTAGATAGTGCGTCGAGCTGATGCCTGTCAGGCCGCTCTCTCCATTCAACTGCAGCCAGAAGGTGATTCCGATCGCCAGCGGCAGCATCCAGAGGGTCTCCAGCGTCAACGAGGTCATAATATCGTAGCGGATATATTTACGCACGAGACCATAAAAAGCGAAGGTGATGCCCATCACCAGCGCCAGCACCGGTACCCGCCCCAACAGGATGATCTGATAGCCGAGGCCGATGATGGCCAGGAGCACGGCGAGACGTTGGAAGGGGGTGAGACGATCGTGCAGGAAGATCACGCCCAATGCGATGGCGAATAGCGGGTTAGTAAAGTAGCCCAAGCTGGCATCCAGCACTAGGTTATGGGTGAGGGCATAGATGAAGGTGGTCCAGGAGACGCTCATAATGGCGCCGCCGAGCAGGCAGCAGTATAGGGAGCGTTTATCCTGCCAGACGGCGCGCCAGGTGGTGCGTTGTTTAAACAGCAGGCGTAGTGCGAGTAGCAGAGGGACGGACCAGAATAGACGCTGGGCTAACAGCTCGAACGCGTTGGCATCGTTCAATAGCTTATAATACAGCGGCGTGATCCCCCACAGAATAAATGACAGTACCGCCAGCAGCGGCCCATTAGTCAGCCACATAGACTCTCGCCTTGATGAAGGCCTCATATGTCGAGGCGTCGTTGTCGTCCGCGCCATCGAGGATGGCGCGGGAGAAGAAGCGTATTTGCCGGGGAGGGCGAGATTGACGATGACGGTCGGGGGGACGTCCCCCGTGGTAACCTGCCGCATCCTTTTGGCTTAAGTATATTATCCTACTAATTCACGAGCATAATCAAATAGCGCGCGTAGTAGCGTCAGGCGTTGGGGTTGATCTTCGTAGCGGTTGTACAACATTTCCAATGTCTGGAGATATTCCTGTACACGCTCCGCGGTCAGCATCTCCCGGCGATGCTGTTGCCAGCGTTGCCGTTCGGCCTCATCCAGCGTGGCCGGATAGTTGCGGGCGCGGTAGCGGAACAGCAGCGGCGTAATGCGTTCATCGTTGAAACGCAGATCCAGGGCGGGGAGATTCTGCGGTTGGGTCGCACGGATGATCTGCATCGCCTGGCGATCGGCGTCGCTAAAGAAGCCATCGTACAGTTGGCTATCCACATCGCTGGCGCGTGGGAAGGGCGGCGCATCGGCGAACAGGGAGACGACCTTGTCACGTACCGCGTGGTGGTGACGGAGTTGGGCCAGATTGTCCAGGCAGCGTTGGCGATCGAGGCCCAGGCGTTCGGCATTCTCGGCGAGCAGCGTCTTCTCCGGTGCCAGTACCGGGCATTTATTGATATGCACCAGCTTGATCGGCACCGGCGCCGCGTCGCCCAACTCGCTGCGCGGCGTATAGAGGCGTTCGCGTAGGGTCTCGCTATCCAGGGTCAGCAGCGGCGTGATGTCGCCCGCCAGATCGCAGACGATCACCGCATTCTTGTTGTCGGGATGCCAGGCTAAGGGGGCCACCAGGCTGGTATTGCCGCGCAGCGCGCCGAACATGCCTGAGACATGTACCAGCGGCGTCATCTCGGCGATGTCGATCAGTTGCGCCACCCGATTCTTGTTGCGCAGTTGGAACAGGTAATCGAACAGCCGTGGCTGCGCCTGCTTGGCGCGCTTGGCCATCTCGATGGTGGCGTAGACGTCGGCCATCGCATCGTGGGCATTGCTGTGTTCGATACCGTTGGCCTGTGAAAGATGCTCCAACTTGAAACTCGGCAGCCCCTGTTCGTTCTCCGGCCAGACGATCCCTTGCGGGCGCAGGGCGTAGCAGGTGCGCAGCACATCCAGCAGATCCCAGCGCGAATTACCATTTTGCCAGCTGTAGGCGTAAGGATCGAAGAAGTTACGATAGAACAGGTTACGGCTGACCTCGTCGTCAAAACGAATATTGTTATACCCGACGACACAGGTGCCCGGCACGCTAAAGAGCTGGTGGATGCGTTCGGCAAACTCCGCTTCACAGATCCCCTGAGCCAGCGCCGTCTGTGGTGTGATCCCGGTGATCATCACCGCCTCGGGCTGGGGAAGATAGTCATCGGCTGGACGGCAGTAAAACACCTGGGGTTCTTCGATGATGTTGAAGTCGGCATCGGTACGCACCCCGGCGAATTGGGCGGGGCGATCCAACGCCGGATGCTGACCGAAGGTCTCATAATCGTGAAACAAGAAGGAGGGCGCAGCCTTGCTCAAAATAGGATCTCTATGGCAAAAAAAGACATGGCCTTAGTGTAACCGTGCCGCACGGGAAACCCAATCCTGGAATGCGTCAGACGCCGTGGTGCCAGGGAGAAATAATGAGTCTGGTTGGCATTTATTTATGGTGTTAATTTCCGTTACACTGAGGACTCATCTCGGTTGAGCGTTTGATCCAAGGTCGTTTCCGTGCGTTTAAATAAAAGTATCACCCCGTTTGACTCCGTCGTTTATGGGCACTATCGCGCCGTACACGGTGTGCGCATGGCGATCTCCTTCGTATTAACCTTTCTGTTGATCCGGCTGTTGGCGGTACCTGAGGGCGCCTGGGCGCTGATTACCATGGTGGTGGTGATCGGGCCGATCTCTTTTTGGGGTAACGTGACCGTACGGGCGTTGCAGCGTTGTCTGGGGACCGTATTGGGCGCGGCATCGGGATTGATCGCGCTCTATCTCGAGCTCTATTCGATGACGCTGATGTTGGCATGGTGCGCCATCGTCATGTTCGTCTGTGGTATCGCCGCCCTAGGGAAACGCCCCTATATGGGGTTACTGATCGGCATCACCCTGGGCGTGGTGTGTGCCGCGGGCCCTGGCGATATCGATACGGCACTGCTGCGTAGCGCCAATGTGATCATCGGTTCGCTGCTGGCGCTGTTATTCGCCAGCATCTATCCGCAGCGCGCCTTTACCCACTGGCGTCTCAAGATGAGCCATGGGCTGAACTGCATGAGCAACATTTATAGCGCTTATGTGTCGCCCAATATGGTTGAGCGGCCGCAACTGACGGATCGTCAACAACGCATTCTCTCTGACCTCGGCGCGCTGCGTGGCTTGCTGGCGCCCAGCGCGCACGAGACCAAGGTAGATAAGGCGGTGTTCGACGCCATTCAGGTGATCACCCGCAACCTGGTCGCCACCTTAGAGATGATGACCGATGCCTATTGGGCCAGTCGGGAGAGCCACTTCATCATGCTGAACGCGACGCGTCTGCGGACCTTCCAGAAGTTGACCATCAGCGCGCTGAACGGTCTGTCGGCGATGCTGCTTAGCGGCCGGGTCGAGGAGCTGGAGCGTCTGCCAGAGATGGTGCCGATGGCGGCCGAGTTGAAGGCGCTGATCGAAGAGGCGCAGGCTCGCTGTGATGAAGAGGCGCCGATCTATGGTTACCTGTGGCTGAATATGCAGCTGGCGACGCAGCTGGATGAGTTGCGCGATCTGCTGGCGAGTGTGCTACGTCGTTAGGGCGCTCCCCGCTCCACGCCCTGCCGGGCGGCTGATTTTAGCCGCCCGCTATGCGACAATAGCGCGTCCCCTTTCCACAGCGAGCATCAATGGCACTTTCCAGCGCACTCAAGACGCAAATCTCCCAGTGGTATAAGTCCCTGGCACAGCAGATCCCCAACTTCGTAACGCGCCCGCAGCAACGGCAGATGATTGCCGAGGTGGCGCGCGCCCTCAGTGGCGATGAGGGACGCCATCTGGTGATCGAGGCGCCGACGGGGGTCGGGAAGACGCTCTCCTATCTGTTGCCCGGGATCGCCATCAGCCGCGATCAACAAAAGCCACTGGTGGTCAGTACCGCCAACGTGGCGCTGCAAGATCAGATCTATAGCCAGGATTTGCCGTTGTTACGCCGCATCATTCCCGACCTGACCTTTACCGCCGCCTTCGGTCGGCGGCGCTATGTCTGCCCACGCAATCTGGCGGCGTTGGCGGAGGAACAGGGGGCGCAGGGGGCGCTGTTGCTCTTTATTGACGATACGCTGTCTCCGAGCAGTGAGGCCGAGCGTGAGCAGTGTCATCAGTTGCAACAGGCGCTGGCGAGTCAGCGTTGGGATGGCCTACGCGATCATCTGCAGGAGAATGTGGAGGAGGGGCTGTGGGCAAGGCTGAGCACCGATCGGGCCAGTTGTCTCAATCGCAGTTGCGCCCACTTTCGCGACTGTCCCTTCTTTCTGGCGCGGCGTGAGATCGAAAGCGCCGATGTGGTGGTGGCGAACCATGCGTTGGTGATGGCGGCGTTAGAGAGTGAGTCGGTGTTACCGCCGCCGAAGGATTTGTTGCTGGTGCTGGATGAAGGCCATCACCTGCCGGAGGTGGCGCGTGATGCGCTGGATATGGAGGGAGAGGTCAGCGCCCTGTTTGTCCAAGGGCAGATCGACATGATCGTGCGACATATCGAGCAGTGTCACAGCCAGTATCAGCCGAAGAATCCGCCGCGCCTGCTGAACAGCGCGCGTCTACAAGAGCATTGCGCCGAGTTGCGCCAACTGATCGGTGATTTCGATCGCGCCGCTCAGGCGCTGTTAGGCGACGAGGCGCAGTATCGTTTCGTCTTGGGCCAACTACCGGAGGCGCTGGCTGGCCTGGCGCAGCGCCTGTACAAGTTGTGCGACGGTTTGCGTGGCCTGTGCGAGTTTATGATGAACGACCTGCAGGAGAAGACCGGGACACACGATGCGCTGCGCGTACAGCGCGCATTGTTACAGATGAGCCGAGCCTTTGGTTACCTGGAGGCATTGACTAAACTGTGGCGTTTGGCGGCGCTGGAACAGGCCTCCAATGCGCCGATCTCCAAGTGGCTGACGCAGGAGGTGACGGAGGGCGTGCACCACCGCTACCTACACTGCGTCGGGCTGCGGGTGAGCGATCAGCTGGATCGTCTGCTGTGGCGCCGTATTCCCCATGCGGTGGTGACCTCGGCGACCCTGCGTTCGTTAAACCGCTTCGATCGCCTCAGCGAGCTCTCTGGCCTCAGCGCCGAGGCGGGCGATCGCTTCGTGGTGTTGGACTCGCCCTTCGATCATGTCCACCAGGGGCGACTGTTGATCCCACAGTTGACGCTGGAACCTTCGTTGGCGAATGAAGGCGAGCATCTACGTCAGATGGCGCACTATTTTCGTCATGCCTGGCAGCAAGGGGAGCATCGCGGCATGTTGGTACTGTTCGCCAGCCAGCGGGCGATGCAGACCTTCCTCGGTTTCCTGCCGGACTTACGTCTGGGGTTATTGGTGCAGGGGGATCGGCCGCGCTACCGTCTGGTCGAGGAGCATTGCCGACGGGTACACGCCGGAACACAGAGCGCGCTGGTGGGGTTACAATCTTTCGCCGAGGGGCTAGATCTCAAGGGCGAATTGTTGACCCAGGTCCATATCCATAAGGTGGCCTTTCCGCCGGTGGACAGCCCGGTGATCGTGACGGAGGGGGAGTGGTTGAAGGCGCGTAAGCGCTATCCGTTCGAGGTCCAGAGCCTACCCGGCGCCTCCTTTACCCTGATCCAGCAGGTCGGTCGCCTGATCCGCAGCCATGGCTGCCATGGCGAGATCATCATTTATGATCGGCGTCTCTTGAGTAAGCCCTATGGCAGTCGTCTCCTGGCGGCACTGCCGGTGTTTCCCATCCTGCAGCCGCCATTACCCGCCGGTGAGCTGCCTGACTGGCCGCAGCCCGCCGCGCCGAAACGCAAGATGCATCGCACAACGACGCGCCGTCGTCGCGAGTGAATGGTAATAGTCTGAATTTTTCGCGATCCTGTACTAGCCTTATACTTGTCATTGCTTACTGGAGTGATCTTATGTATTCTCCCCGGCGGTATATATTCAGCCATATAATTAATGATATGGAAAATATTCTTCGCTAGGAATAATATTCGGCCAAAGTTCCGTTACTAGCCATTTCGTTGATACTGTACCCATCAACCATCGCGTTTCCTCTTTGGTTTACCATAGTCTCATGTAGGGAGGCCTCCCATCTGGGAGAGAAAGGTGTTGTCTGATCAACTTAATCAATCTACTCATTCTCGTATCGCGTTGTCATCGTCTACTCCCGCCTCCGTATCAATGTCGCCAGATGAGATTGATCTCCTCGCGCTGTTGATGGTGTTGTTCAAGGCGAAGTGGCTGATCGTCGGAGCCGTGGTCGCCTGTGCGCTATTGGGGCTGGTGGCCAAGACGCTATTGCCGCAGAAGTGGACCAGCTATGCCGAGTTGGTGCCGGCGCAGGCGCGTGAGCTCTCCTCGATGCATAAAGAACTCAATCAGTTGGCATTGTTGGATATCCAGGTGGACGCCTCTCCCGCGTGGTTGATGTCGCGTTTTGTACAGATTTATGACTCACAGATCGCACGGCGTGAGTACATCCTCCAGTCGGATTACTATCGCCAACTGACCGCATCGATGCGGGACGCGCAGGAGAAGGAGCGGGTATTGAGCGCCTTGGCCGAACAGGCGTTTAGCCTGAGTACGCCGAAGGATAAGGGAATGGAGGATAAAGCCTTCGCCTATTATCGCCTGGGCGCCACGACACGCAGCGCGCTGGAATCGCACACCTTCCTGCAAGGTTATATCGACTTCGTCGCCAAACGCGTTGAGAGCGATCTCCGTTATCGTATTCAGGATCAGGTCGATCAGATCCTGACGCAGAAGAAAGAACAGTACCAGCTGACCCTCGAGCGCTGGAAGAATCAACAGCAGGTGACGATCCGTCGGCTGGATTACTCGCTCGCCTTGGCGCAGGCGGCAGGGATCAATAAGCCAATGTATGGCAATGGGGCGACCTTCAAAGATGATAGCGACTTCCCGATTTCACTCGGGGTCGATGCCCTGCGCCAGAAGCTGGATATCGAGCGCGCACAGACCGATCCGAGTGAGTTGGATGCTGCATTGAAGAATAGTCAGCTGTATATCGAGCGTCTCAGCCAGGTGCATGTGGCCGATTTGCAGATCCAGCCATTCAAGTACCTGATGACGCCTAGTATTCCCTTGCACAAGGAGTCACCGAAAGGCGCATTGATCGTTCTGCTTGCGGCGATCGCCGGTTTCCTACTCGCTTGCGCCTTTGTTCTGCTGCGTCACGCCTTGTCGAGTCGCCACGCCGTGCCGATGGCGCCGATTGACGGCCATTAATCGCCGCTCTGGCGCCGGGTAAGCGGCAGGAGATGGATAAAAAAACGCAGCCTAAGTGCTGCGTTTTTTATTATTGGTTGAAAGTCCCCGGCTCAGCCGGGGCGGCTGCCGTGAGTTGCAGGGTGCAGATTATGCGGTCGCTTGCTGCGCCTTTAACCAGGCGATCTCATCTAGCCAGCGATCGGGGTTGGTCGTTTCCAGGATCAACGGAATGCCATCGAAGCGGGGGTCGCGCATGATCCAACGGAAGGCCGTCGCCCCGATATTGCCTTCGCCGAGACTCTGGTGGCGATCGACGCGGCTATTGAAGTCGCTTTTGGCATCGTTGAGGTGCATGCCACGCAGATAGCGGAAACCGACGCAGCGTTCAAACTGGGCGAAGGTCTCCTCGCAGGCCGCCTCGTCGCGGAGATCGTAGCCGGCGGCGAAGGCGTGGCAGGTATCGATACAGACGCCAACGCGTGACTTATCCTCGACCTGGTCGATGATCTCCGCCAGCTGCTCGAAGCGAAATCCCAGATTGCTACCTTGGCCCGCGGTATTTTCGATGACCGCACAGACCCCCTGAGTCTGGCTCAGGGCAAGATTGATCGATTCGGCGATACGGGCCAAGCAGTCGTGTTCATCGATTTGCAACAGGTGGCTACCCGGATGGAAGTTGAGTAGTGTCAGCCCGAGATCGGCACAGCGCTGCATCTCATCGATAAAGGCGTTACGCGACTTTTCCAGCGCCTCGGCGACGGGATGTCCCAGATTGATCAGGTAGCTGTCGTGCGGCAAGATTTGCTGCGGGGTATAGCCATACTGGGCGCAAGCCGCGCGAAACTTGGCGATATTCTCCGCCGTCAGCGGGGCCGCTTTCCATTGACGTTGATTCTTGGTGAACAGTGCGAACGCCGTCGCCTCTAGCGCATGGGCGCGCAGGACGGCTTGATCCAGTCCCCCGGCGGCGCTGACATGGGCTCCGATATATTTCATGCAGTTATCTCCTGATACGGGGCGCTATTATGGCATCGAATATCGGTGCCGCGTAGCCTTTTAGGTGCCATAAAAAAACACCCTGCTAACCGTGGGTTAACAGGGTGGGGAAAACGCGTGACCCGCTGTTAGAGGCAGCGTTCGATGATCAGGTTGATGGCGGCACCACCGGCGATCAGCCAGGCGAACAGGATACTGGCTAGGATGATGGGGCGAATCCCCGCCTGACGGATGGCGCTGATATGGGTGGTTAGACCGAGTGCGGCCATCGCCATCGCCAACAGGATGGTGTCCAGGGTGATCAGGGCGTGGACCAGCGCGGCAGGCAGGAGGTCGAAGGAGTTAAATCCGGCGACCAGGATGAAGATCACCGCGAACCAAGGAATGGTGATCGGCGCCTTCTTGCCGCCGTTACCTTGCTGACCACGGCTGAGAACGCTGGAAAGCACCAATAGGAACGGCGCCAGCATCATGACGCGGATCATCTTGGTGATCACGGCGGCGTTGCCCGCATCGTCGCTGATGGCGCGTCCGGCGGCGACCACTTGCGCTACCTCGTGGACCGTCGAGCCGATATAGATGCCAAAAGTCTCTTGGGTCATGGCGATCCACTGGTAATGCGCATTGAGCTGATATAACCAGGGATAGAGGAAGATGGCGATGGTACCGAAGATAACCACGGTAGAGACGGCGACGGAAACCTTGCTGGCGTCAGCCTTGACGACCGGCTCGGTCGCCATCACGGCTGCCGCGCCACAGATGCTGCTACCGGCACCGATCAGCATTACCGTCTGGCTATCCATGCGGAATACTTTACGCCCTAACCACATCGCCAGCAGGAAGGTGGAGGTGAGCGTCAACGCATCGGTCACGATGCCGGTCAGGCCGACATCGGCGATCTGTTGGAAGGTCAGTCGGAAGCCATACAGGATGATCCCCAAGCGTAAGAATTTCTGTTTAGCCAGATGCACCCCGACGGAGCAGGGGATGCTGAGTGCCGGATAGGCCGTGTTACCGATGATAATCCCGAGGATGATAGCCAGCGTCAGCGCCCCGAAACCGAGTTGCTCGACCCAGGGGAGCGCACCGGCCCACATGGCGATGGCGGTGATCGCGCCCGTTAAGATCAGCCCGGGTAGCAGACGCAGCAGGGCGTGTGAGTAGTGTGGTGCAGGAGAATGCGATTGATGAGTTGTCATTGTTACGTCGAGTTAGCGTTGTTTTTATAAAAAAGGAGGTCAAGCTTAAAGAGGTCGCGGGTAAATTTTAAATCGATAATATTAGTATGATTAATAGAGATATCTGTTATGCCTCGTATTATGGCGCCTTAGCCTGAAAAATCAGCCTCGTGGCGTATCGGCGGCGCCGAGGTTGATGATGATCAGGAGGACGCTGATCGGCGAGAGTAATGCCGCCAGGGCGGCGGTGACGGCATTCCCCTGAGAGAGTAGCCAGGCGCCTTGGTAGAAGAGGACAGCCAGGACGGCCTGCAAGATGAGGGCGAGTACGCCGGCGTGCCAACCGCGCCGTGTCCAGGCGAAAGCCGCGATCGCCACGGCGATCAGGATAGCGATCAGATAGCCATAGAGTGTTTCCATGATGTCCTCCTCGACCCGGTTTATTCAGTATAGTGCAAGCGTTAGGGGATGTTGAGGGCGGTGTGCGGAGGTCGACGACGCGTGTTTGCCACAAGCACACGGCGGAGAAGTGTGTCCTGGGTTGGCTAATTTTTCACCCGCTCGTGTTATAACTAGCAGGCGTGTTGAATCTAGTATCTATTCCAAATATCCATGCAGGAGGTCCATTATGGATGGTGCCTATCGGGTGATTTTGGTGCCGGTCGATTTGGCAGAGCCGCAGTTGACGCAAGAGGCGTTGCGCCATGCCCTGTTTTTTGCCAATCAGGGCAACGCCACGCTGTATTTGCTACATGTACACCCCGCGATGCCGACCGCCTTTTTAAGTGAGTATCCTGAGCAGATCGCCGAGTTGCGCGATGCGGCGCTGCAGCAGGCCGAAGATCGCCTGGCGGCATTGGCCGCCTCGTTGCCGCTGGCGTCGGATCGCGTCGCGGTCAAGGTGAGTTGGGGTTCCATCTATGATGAGATCCTGAAAGAGGCGGAGGGATGCGGCGCGGATCTGATCATCATCGGCTCGCGTCGTCCTAGCATGTCGACCTACCTACTCGGCTCGAACGCTGCCCGAGTCGTGCGCCACGCCAGTATGTCGGTGTTAGTGGTGCGTTAACTCGCTGTCGTGCCCGCCCTTCTCGTCATTCGAACGGGAAGGGCGTGTGGGATCAGCGATAAATCACTTTAAGTAGTAAATTACCCCTGATTTATCTATATTAACCGAGCGTAAGAAGACTCTGGCGCAGAGCATGGCTTTGTCGTCGTCAGTGCGGGGAGCGATGTGCTCCTGAGCCACGGCGGCGGTCGATTGAAACGGTTTGGATCTGTCTATGCACATTACCTTGCGACAACTGGAAGTTTTTACCGAAGTATTGAAAAGCGGTTCGACGACGCAGGCCTCGATGGTGCTGGCGCTCTCTCAATCGGCGGTGAGCGCGGCGCTCTCCGATCTGGAGACGCAGTTGTCGGTACGACTGTTCGATCGCGTAGGCAAGCGGTTAGTGGTGAACGAGCACGGTCGCTTGCTTTATCCCAAGGCGATGGCGTTGCTGGAGCAGGCTAGCGAGATCGAGCAGCTATTTAAGGGCGAGAGCGGTGCCTTGCGTATCGCGGCCAGCAGTACCATCGGTAACTATATTCTGCCGCCGATGATGGCCGCCTACCGACGAGACTTCCCGGTGACGCCGCTGGAGTTGCATGTCGGCAACAGCCACGATGTGATCAGCGCGGTGGCTGAGTTCAACGCCGATCTGGGATTGATCGAGGGGCCATGCCATATGCCGGAGCTGACCACCCAGAGCTGGTTAGAGGATGAGTTGGTGGTGTTCGCCGCCCCGGATCATCCCCTGCTACGCGAACCGGTAACGCTGGCGCGCCTGGCCGAGGCGCCCTGGATCTTGCGTGAGACCGGCTCGGGTACCCGCGAGGTGGTCGAGCACCTGTTGCTCTCGCACTTGCCACATTTTGACTTGGTGATGGAGTTGGGCAATTCGGAGGCGATCAAGCATGCCGTGCGTTATGGCATCGGTATCAGTTGCCTATCGCGGCGGGTGATCGAGGAGCAACTGAGCAATGGGACCTTGGTCGAAGTGCCTTTGCCGGGGATTAACCTGCATCGTTCTCTCTACTTGATCCATCATCGCCAGAAGCATATCTCGAAGGCGTTGGCACGTTTTCTGAGTTACTGTCAGGCATGACATCAGGGGCGACGGCAGCCAAGGCTGCCGTCGTAGTGCCTTGTCATCCTTGTGTATTTTTCTTGTCCGTTCGCCGTGCCGTTCGCTAATAATCCTTCCATCATCATGAAGCTCTCTTATTATCGTTAGATTGTTACTTCCCGCCGCAGATGGATTTGTTACAATCGCGCCGGGTTTTATGATTTAACGCGAAACAACGATAGGGTTCTAATGGCTCAGACAAAAACTACCGTCTCTGACACGGGACAAGGACCGGCGCTGCGCCGGGAGTTAAAAGCGCGGCATTTGTCGATGATTGCTATCGGCGGGTCCATCGGTACTGGGCTGTTTGTCGCATCGGGCGCGACGGTCTCTCAGGCGGGGCCGGGCGGGGCATTGTTGTCCTACATCATCATCGGCATGATGGTGTATTTCCTGATGACCAGCTTGGGTGAGCTGGCGGCGTTTATGCCGGTTTCCGGTTCGTTTTCTACCTATGGCTCTCGCTACGTTGAAGAGGGCTTTGGCTTCGCGCTGGGCTGGAACTACTGGTACAACTGGGCGGTGACCATTGCCGTGGACTTGGTGGCCGCGCAATTGGTAATGGGCTATTGGTTCCCTGACCTGCCCGGTTGGATCTGGAGTGCGTTGTTCCTGGGGCTGATCTTCCTGCTGAACTACATCTCGGTGAAGGGCTTCGGCGAAGCGGAGTATTGGTTCTCGCTGATCAAAGTTAGCACGGTCATCATCTTTATCGCCGTCGGCCTGATGATGATTGTCGGTATTCTCAAGGGCGGCGAGCATGCCGGCTTCCATAACTGGGTCGTCGGTGACGCACCTTTCGCCGGGGGCTTCGCCTCGATGATCGGGGTCGCGATGATCGTCGGCTTCTCCTTCCAGGGCACCGAGTTGATCGGCATCGCCGCCGGTGAGTCGAAAGATCCGGGTAAAAACATTCCGATGGCGGTGCGTCAGGTGTTCTGGCGTATCCTGTTGTTCTATGTGTTCGCCATCCTGATCATCAGCCTGCTGATCCCCTATACCGATCCCAGCCTGCTGCGTAACGATGTGAAGGATATCTCCGTCAGTCCGTTCACCCTGGTGTTCAAGAATGCCGGTCTGCTGTCTGCGGCGGCGGTGATGAACGCGGTGATCCTGACGGCGGTGCTGTCTGCCGGTAACTCCGGGATGTATGCCTCGACGCGTATGCTGTATACCCTGGCGACGGAAGGCAAGGCGCCGCGTATTTTCGCTCGTCTGTCGAAGGGCGGGGTGCCGCGTAACGCGCTGTACGCCACCACCGTGGTCGCCGGCCTGTGCTTCCTCAGCTCGATGTTTGGTAACCAGGAAGTGTATCTGTGGCTGTTGAACACCTCGGGGATGACGGGATTCATCGCCTGGCTGGGCATCGCCATCAGTCACTATCGTTTCCGTCGCGGCTATGTCAAGGCGGGGCTGGATCTGAATGCCTTGCCTTACAAGTCCGGTTTCTTCCCGCTCGGGCCGATCTTCGCCTTCGTACTGTGCCTGATCATTACCCTGGGGCAGAACTATGAGGCGTTCCTGGAAGATCGCATCGACTGGTACGGCGTAACGGCAACCTATATCGGCCTGCCGCTGTTCCTGATTATTTGGTTCGGTTACAAGCTGACGCAAGGCACGCATTTCGTGCGCTACAGCGAGATGACCTTCCCGAAGACCAAGATCGACTAAGCGTACGCGCCGTGTGGTAAAGCAACGCCCCGTGAGCCTGATGGCGCGGGGCGTTGTGCTATGATGGTTTATGTCCGATTATTGACCGCACTAGCCGCACTAGCCGCACTAGCCGCACTAGCCGCCCTAACCCCATTTTCTGTGTTTACCCCATTCACCTTCCTCACCGTATTTGGCGCAGGCGCGAGTCCAGCGTGCCGAACACTCATGAGCCAGCGTGGTTGTCCCATCAGGCACAGTGAGGGTGAGTAAAGGTGAGCAGGGGGGAGAAGGGTGACATCAAGGGCGTAGTTGACCGGTCAGTCACGAAACTGACCGGTCAACAGGGCGAGGAAAACGATCAGGGTTCTCGTCGCGTGAGCGGGTTCACCTGGAGAAAGGGATTCCCTTGCGTGGCGAGGTAGTGTTGGGCGAGATGTGCCGATGCATAATCGGTAATATGACCCACATCGCGATAGATCGGCACGCCATTAATATCTAGCGCGCAGCGCCCATCGCGGCATTGGACCGCTTTCGGATCGATAATTATTAAGCTTGGGTAGTGCGCCTTGAGCTGATCAACTTGCTGGCTAAACCAGTTAGATTCATTGCCTGCCCAGGCATTATTACACTGTGACACCATGTTGTTATCGTGTAGCTTGATGCCACGATAGAAACAGGCGGCATAGTCTTTCGGCATCGGGTAAATACTTTTGATGATGACGGGAGTGGCACCGCTCGCAACGATGGTGTCGAGCGCCTGCTCTAAGGCGTGGCGAATACGCGCCTTGGCGAGGGGCAGAGAGCGGGTATCGCCAACCTGGTTGATAATACTGTCTGAGACATAGTCATCCCACACTTCGCCGAGAATAACATAGTCATACTTGTTCTGCCTGATCAGCGAGTAATACTTCGCTGTGTCGTCATGGCACTGTTGATAGACTCGATCCTTAAATTTCCACCAATTATATTGGTAAATTCCGGGTAGCGTCAGGCAGCTTGATGTCGCGAGCGGCGTGATGGCGAGCTTGGCATCTTTGCCGATTTTGTCGAAGAAGTACCAGAAATGGTTGGAGTGGGAATCGCCGATCAGCAGTGCGCGGCGAGTACCATGCCGATCACCGATACGACATGTCTTTTCTGCCTGATCGATGTTGCCGATATCGATACATGCCTGACGCGCGCTGGGATCATAGGCCGTCAAGGCGCGCTCCATGTCAACATAGCGCTGGCCCATGCGCGCGGGGAATCCCTGCGCTTTCTGGGTGAGCGAGTAGGCCAAGGAGAACGCGATCGCCGGGATGATGGCGAGGATAGTGAGCGTCTTTAACAGGCTATAGCGCTTACGGCGTAGCGGTGTCTCAATAAGATAGTAGGATAAGAGCGCGAGCACGAAACTGAGCGCAATGCCGAGTAATCGCGAGGGGACTCCCTGCAACCAGCCGACATAGTGTGCAAAGGAGAAGACCGGCCAATGCCATAAGTATAGCGAGTAAGAGATACTCCCGATGAAGACCAACGGGGCCGAGGAAAGTAGTCGGCTGACGATATTGTGTGAACGCTTCCCAATATAGATTAAGAGACATGCCGAGAGGCAGATAGCGAATGACCAAGCGTTTGGGTAACCCGCTAGGATATCGCTTCGGGTACTCATTATCAGCAGGGCTGCAAGGGCGAGAATACCCAATAGGTTGGCGAGCGTCTTCTTATTATCGATATAGCTTGTGCTAATATAGGCCAGCGCCGCACCCGCCATGAACTCGAATACTCGGCTGCTGAAAAAATAATAATTCCTATCGGGAGAGATATATGAAAGTATATTTTCCAGGATGAAAAATAATACGCAGCCACTGACTAAGCATAACTTTATACTCTTCTGACTGAGGTATTTAGCCGAGAGTGAGAGTGCGATGGGAAGTATGAGATACCATTGCCATTCAATCGACAGCGACCAGGTATGTAATAACAGCAATGTCTCACTGTTGGGTGCGGCGTAACTTGTTGTGATTCTTGAATAAAATTGGTTTGAGATGAGTAGTAGCGTGTATTTTGCGCTTTTTATCGTTTCTTCAAAGTCAGCCGGAAGATAGAAAAATATTGCGACAAGGCAAGTGATGATGACCGTGGCTAATAGCGCTGGTTGAATCCGCCAAGCCCTTCGAATATAGAAATTAGCGAGGGAAAATCTACCTTTCTCGATATCCCCCTTGATGATGCTGGTGATTAAAAAACCAGAAATCACAAAAAATATATCAACGCCAATAAACCCTGATGGAAACAGGCCTAATCCACCATGAAAAATCATCACAAGTATAATGGCTAATGCTCTTAGTCCATCGATGTCACGTCTATAGTTCATAATTATTTATCGATAATTTTTATAACCACCTGAACGTGGCTGTTTTATTGATCTAGTCTACGTAGCTTCTCTTAAGTTGTGATGAGCTTGATGCCTTCCCTGGAAAAACTAGATAAGTTATATATGCTAGCAAAGCCAAGCACCTCCGCGTAGGGAGGTGCTTGGCTCAATGGATCACTTCACTTGCTGACCCGGCTGTGCGCCACAATCCGGGCTGAGCAGGAAGATATCCTTCCCGCCTGGGCCCGCGGCCATCACCATCCCCTCGGAGATACCGAAGCGCATCTTACGCGGCGCCAGGTTGGCGACCATCACCGTCAGACGGCCGACCAGCGCCTGCGGATCCGGATACGCGCTACGGATACCGGAGAAGACTTGGCGCAGCTCGCCGCCGAGATCCAGTTGCAGCTTCAGCAGCTTATCGGAGCCTTCTACCAGATCGGCACTGACGATCTGGGCGATGCGCATATCCACCTTGGCGAAGTCGTCGAAGGTGATGGTGTCCTGGATCGGATCGTCAGCCAGCGGGCCGCTGAGGGCGGGTTTAGCCGCGGCGGCGGCGGCCTGTTTACCCTCTTCGATCATGGCCTCAACCTTCGCCATTTCGATGCGGTTAAACAGGGCCTTGAACGGGTTAACCTGGTGGCCGAGCAGCGGGGTGGCGATGGCATCCCACTGCAGTTCGCTATTGAGGAACGCCTCGCTGCGAGCGCTCAACGCCGGCAATACCGGCTTGAGATAGGTCATCAGGACGCGGAACAGGTTCAACCCCATGGTGCAAATCGCCTGCAGATCGGCGTCACGCCCCTCCTGTTTGGCGACCACCCAAGGTGCCTGCTCATCGACATAGCGGTTAGCCAGATCGGCCAGCGCCATGATTTCGCGAATCGCCTTGCCCGACTCGCGCGCCTCATAGGCTTGGGCGATCTCCGTGGCGGCATCGACAAAGGTCTGATACAGCGCCGGATCGGCCAGGGTAGTGGAGAGCTGACCGGCGAAACGCTTGGTGATAAAGCCGGCGTTGCGTGAGGCCAGGTTCACCACCTTGTTGACGATATCGGCATTGACGCGCTGGACGAAGTCCTCCAGGTTGAGATCGATGTCGTCGATGCGGGCGGAGAGTTTGGCGGCGTAGTAGTAACGCAGACAATCCGGATCCAGGTGGTTCAGATAGGTGCGGGCCTGAATGAAGGTACCACGCGACTTGGACATCTTGGCGCCGTTGACGGTGACATAGCCGTGGACGAAGACGTTGCTCGGTTTACGGAAGCCGCTGCCTTCGAGCATCGCCGGCCAGAACAGGCTGTGGAAGTAGACGATATCCTTACCGATAAAGTGATACAGCTCGGCGTCGCTCTCTTTACTCCAGTAGGCGTCGAAGCTCAGGTCACCGCGCTTGTCGCACAGGTTCTTGAACGAGCCCATGTAGCCTATCGGCGCATCCAGCCAGACATAGAAGTATTTACCCGGCGCATCGGGGATCTCAAAGCCAAAGTAGGGGGCGTCGCGGGTGATGTCCCACTGTTGCAGGCCGGACTCGAACCACTCCTGCATCTTGTTGGCCACCTGCTCTTGTAGGGCACCGGAGCGGGTCCAGGCCTGCAACATGGCGCCGAAGGCCGGCAGATCGAAGAAGAAGTGCTCAGACTCGCGCAGGATCGGCGTCGCGCCGGAGACCACGGATTTCGGGTTGATCAGCTCCGTCGGGCTATAGGTGGCGCCGCACACTTCGCAGTTATCGCCATACTGATCGGCTGATTGGCACTTCGGACAGGTTCCCTTGACGAAACGGTCCGGCAGGAACATGCCTTTTTCCGGGTCATAGAGCTGAGAGATGGTGCGGTTCTTAATGAAGCCGTTCTCTTTCAGACGGGTATAGATCAGACTCGCCAGTTGGCGGTTCTCTTCGCTGTGCGTCGAGTGATAGTTGTCGTAGCTGATCTGAAAATCGGCGAAGTCGTGTTGATGTTCGCGACTGACGTCGGCGATCATCTGCTCCGGCGCGATCCCCATCTGCTGGGCCTTCAGCATGATCGGCGTCCCATGCGCATCATCGGCACAGATGAAATGCACCTGGTTGCCGCGCATTCGCTGGTAACGCACCCATACGTCCGCCTGGATGTGCTCAAGCATGTGGCCGAGGTGAATGGAGCCGTTAGCGTAAGGGAGCGCACAGGTCACCAGAATCTTGCGTGAACCTGTTGTATCAGTGACTGAAGCCATAGTGGATTTCGTATCTCTCGGTTAAACAATAGAAGGTAACCGCTGATGTTACCCGATTGCGTCGCGAGCCGCTAGGCCAGCACCCGTGATTCTGGCGCTGGCCGGGAGGAGGATAGCCATAGGAATAATGTGGACAAAATTCACCGCCGTACCCTGCGCGATCGGCGGCCAGTTCTGGTAGACTGGCGATGTTGTTCATAATAACGAATAAAGGAGCCGGGATGAGCAATAAATCCCATGAACAGTCCATGCCTGAGGCGCTGAGCCAGCAAGTCGGCGCGATCCTCGATGGTTTTACCCACCCTACCTTGAATCACCCGTTGAGCGCGCTGAAGGCGTTGCACCACTGTGCCCTGTTGGATGGCGCGCTGCACATTGAGCTGATGATGCCCTTCGCTTGGCAGAGCGGTTTCGACGCCTTGCAGGCCGCCGTGACGCCGGCGTTGTTGCAGCTGGCAGGAGTGCGCAGCGTCGCCTGGCGCTTGGCGCACAACATCGCCACGCTGAAGCGGGCCAACGATCAGCCGGGGGTGAAAGGGGTACGTAATATCCTCGCCGTGAGTTCCGGCAAGGGCGGGGTCGGTAAGTCGAGCACCGCCGTTAACCTGGCGCTGGCGCTGGCCGCAGAAGGGGCGCGGGTGGGCATTCTGGATGCCGATGTCTACGGTCCCTCCATTCCAACCATGCTGGGCACCGCCCATGAACGACCGACCTCACCGGACGGCCAACATATGGCACCGATCATGGCGCACGGCCTGGCGACCAACTCCATCGGCTATCTGGTGACGGACGATAACGCCATGGTGTGGCGCGGTCCGATGGCCAGCAAGGCGCTGCTACAGTTGCTGCAAGATACCCTATGGCCGGATCTGGATTACCTGGTGCTGGATATGCCGCCGGGTACCGGTGACATCCAACTGACGTTGGCACAGAGTATCCCGGTGACCGGCGCGGTAGTGGTCACGACGCCGCAAGACATCGCGCTGCTGGATGCGATGAAAGGGATTGTGATGTTCGAGAAGGTTCACGTCCCGGTATTGGGGATCGTGGAGAACATGAGCATGCATATCTGTAGCCAGTGCGGTTTCCATGAGCCGATCTTCGGCACCGGCGGGGCGCAGAAGCTGGCGGAGAAGTACCATACCCGCCTGCTCGGCCAGTTGCCGTTGCATATCTCGCTGCGTGAGGATCTGGATCGTGGCGAGCCGACGGTCAGCAGCCGCCCGGAGAGCGAGTTTAGCGCCATCTATCGTCGCCTGGCCGCCGACGTGGCCGCCCAGTTGTACTGGGGCGGTGAGGCTATCCCGACCGAGATCGCCTTCCGCGCACTCTAACGCGGAAATGCGGCATGATGACGGGCGCCCATAGGGGGGCCCGTTCTTTTTTCCGCGGAGTGCGTCGCGATTGGGCTGGCGTCAGCCGGGCAGACTCCCTATAATTGCCGCGTCCCTGGCACCGGTCCTCCCGATCCTTTCGTGCCTTGCCCCGTCGAACTTATACATACCAGGTCTTATACACATGACTGACAACACCCACCAGTGCGTCATTATTGGCATCACAGGCGCATCCGCCTCAGGCAAAAGTCTGATTGCCAGTACCCTCTACCGTGAGCTGCGCGAGCAGGTCGGTGAGGCGCATATCGGTGTCATCCCGGAAGATAGCTACTATAAAGACCAGAGTCACCTCACCATGGAGGAGCGCGTCAAGACGAACTATGACCATCCGAGCGCCATGGATCATAACCTGCTGTTTCAGCATCTGCAGATGCTGAAGGCGGGCCAGGCCATCGAGTTGCCGCAGTATAGCTATGTCGAACACACGCGCGTCAAAGAGACCATCCACCTCGAACCGAAGAAGGTGATCATCCTGGAAGGGATCCTGTTACTGACCGATGCGCGCCTGCGCAACGAGCTGAACTTCTCTATTTTCGTCGACACCCCGCTGGATATCTGCCTGATGCGCCGCATGAAGCGCGACGTCAACGAGCGTGGGCGTTCCATGGAGTCGGTGATGGCCCAGTACCAGAAGACCGTACGCCCGATGTTCCTCCAGTTTATCGAGCCCTCCAAGCAGTATGCGGACATCATCGTGCCGCGCGGCGGTAAGAACCGCATCGCCATCGATATCCTCAAGGCGAAGATTAGCCAGTTCTTCGAATAAGACCGAATGACGGCGTGGCGCGCGGCCTTTATTCCGTCAGCGTGCGCCGTCCTGGGTTGAACTCAGCGACTCCAGTTTTCCCTCCCGCGTGCGCGCATCGCGCGAAATCAGCAACACCGAGGCGATGATCAACAGCGATCCCAGCCAGTCCATGACGCCGAAGGTGATCCCCAGCAACAGCAGCGAGAGTAGCGCGCTACACAGCGGCTCGGCACAACTCAGTATCCCGGCCTTGGCGCCGCCGATGATCTGTGCCCCCTTCAGATAGAGACTGAAGGTGAGCGCCGTGCCGATGATGATCAGGTAGAACGCCGCCAGCAGGGTAGCGCTATCCATGCGCACCTGGGCGGTTTCGCCGGCGAAGAAGGGCATCAACATCAGGCCGCCCAATAGCATGCTCCAACCGACGATCGGCAGGGTGCCGAAGCGGGCGATCAGGCCGGCAGGGTAGGTGGTATAGAAGGCGGAGGCGAAGGCCGAGGCGATCCCCCAAAACAGGGCGGCGCGCGAGATGGTCAGCGAGGTCGGGTCACCATGGGTGACCAGCAGGAAGGTTCCGGCCAGCGAGGTGGCGATGGCCAGCGTCACCGCCAGGCTGGGGCGCTGGCACCGGGCGAGCGCGAACCAGGCGACGATGATCGTCGGCGAGAGGAACTGCAGCACGGTCGCCGTGGCGGCGTTGGAGCGTTCGATGGTCATCAGGAAGGTTAATTGCACCATGATGGCGCCCAGTAGCGTAAACCACAGCAGGCTGAGTAAATCCCGACGCCGGGTCAGCGGCGCAAACACCTTGTCACCGTTGAGAAAGGAGACCACCAACAGGATCCCGCCGGAGAAGGTGAGACGGAACATGGTCAGCCATTGGGCGGATAAGCCGGTCTTTTGCAGAATATATTGCGCACAGACCCCCGAACTCCCCCAGAGGGCGGCGGCGATCAACACATACCCCATTCCTTGCCGTAAATTGCCCATGGCGTTCTCCCTGTACGCACGTTGGTTACGCCATGATGTTAATGGTTTATGCTGATGGCGGCAAAGCCTGCGGCATTTTTTTTCTTCCTCCTCGTATCCCCGGGGAAAATAGCGCCAATGTCACTGAATCATTTCGGAAAAATAGGTAATCGGGTAAGATGAGGCGATGGGCAGCCATGCTGCATAGCGATAAGACGGAGAAGAACGATTATGAGACTGTGTGACCGCGATATTGAAGCATGGCTAGACGAGGGACGCCTGAGTATCACACCACGTCCGCCGAGTGAGCGCATCAGTGGGGCGACGGTCGATGTCCGTCTGGGAAACCGCTTCCGCGTCTTCCAGGGGCATACCGCTCCTTATATCGATCTGAGCGGCCCCAAGCAAGAGGTGGCCGAGGCGCTCGAGCGGGTGATGAGCGATGAGATCCTGCTGGGCGAGGATGAGGCCTTCTTCCTGCATCCCGGTGAACTGGCGCTGGCGGTGACCTATGAGTCGGTGACGCTACCGGATGATCTGGTCGGCTGGTTAGATGGACGCTCCTCGCTGGCGCGTCTGGGGCTGATGGTGCATGTGACGGCGCACCGCATCGATCCCGGCTGGCAGGGCTGCATCGTTCTCGAGTTCTTCAACTCCGGCAAGTTACCGCTGGCGTTGCGTCCCGGCATGCCGATCGGCGCATTAAGCTTTGAACCGCTCTCCGGCCCGGCGGCCCGCCCCTATAATCGACGAGAAGATGCCAAGTATAAGGGGCAGCAGGGCGCGGTAGCCAGCCGGATCGATAAGGACTGAGCCGCAGGGCTGTAATGGACGAGTCAGACTGAGGATGGCATGAGACGACTTCTTACCATGTTGATGATCCTGCTGGTGGTGGTGACGGCGGGGCTCAGTGCGTTGCTGTTGCTGATCAACCCCAACGATTTCCGTGCCTATATGGTGAAGCAGGTACAGCAGCGAACGGGTTATACGCTGACGTTGGACGGTGACTTACGCTGGCGCGTCTGGCCACAGTTAAGCATCCTCACCGATCATATGTCGTTACGCGCCGATGGGGCGCTACAGCCGTTGATCAGCGCCGACAACATGCGCTTGGATGTGCGCCTCTGGCCGCTGCTCTCGCATCAGCTGGATGTGCGTCAGGTGATGTTGAAGGGGGCGGTGATCCGTCTGAGTCCCGATAGTGAGCCGCAGCAAGTCGCCAGTGCGCCCAGCTCGCCGGTCGCGCGTAGCGAGGCCATCAGCGACATGGCGTGGCGACTGAACATCCAGAAAGTCAAAGTAGAGGATAGCCTCGTCATCTGGCAGCCCCCCGAGGGGGAGCCGATCAACCTGCGCGACATCCAGCTGTCTCTCGATCAGAACGCGCAGCGCCAAGTCGCGTTGAGCTTCTCGAGCCGTATCAACCGCGATCAGCGTGACCTCCTGGTTAACCTCGAGGCCAGCGTCGATCTGCGCCACTATCCGCAACAGTATCAGGCGCAGATCAGTCATTTTGACTATCGCTATAGTGGCGCCGGTTTGCCTGCGGCGGGGATTGCTGGGCAGGGGAGTACCTCGCTGAGTTATCAGGCGACGCCGGCGACGGTCACCCTGAACGGGCTGACGCTGAGCGCTAACGACAGTCAACTCCAGGGCGAGATCGCGGCAACGCTGGGCGCTCATCCTGACTACCGGGTGACACTGCGCGCCGATAAGCTCAATTGGGATGCGTTAAGTGGGTGGCAGGGCGTCGATGTGGCGGCAGCCAAAGAGGATGCGCTGACCTCTCCGCCGCCCTCGCCGGTGATCTCCCAGGTTTCCGCCCCGATAGCGGATAATAATCTGCCTTTCCTACGCGACTTTAGCGCGGCGGTGAATATTCAGGCCAATCAGTTGACCTACCATGGCTTGACGATCCATGGATTCGACTTACAGGCCAGTAACCAGCAGGGGAAAGGGGATCTGACGCGCCTGAATGGGCGTATCGACAAGGGGAGCTTTGCCATCAGCGGTACGCTGCAGAGCCTGGCCGACCAAGCGCCGCGCGTGACGTTACAGCCTCGTTTGCAGCAGCTCGCCCTACAACCGGTGCTGAAGGCGTTCGCCTTGCCGGAGTTTATCGACGGCCGCTTGTCGCTGGAGGCCAATCTGCGCGGCAATGGTATTGCGCCCGCCTCGCTACTGCGCCATTGGCAGGGGGAGGGCACCCTCACCATCGATAACGCCCGCCTAGAGGGGTTAAACATTGCGCAATTGGTACAGCAGGCGGTGAAGCGTAGCCAACGCGGCATACAGGCCGACGAGCGGCTAGATACCTTCACCACCTTCCATTCCCTGCGCGCCGAGGCGGCGCTTCGCGATGGCCGATTAACGTTGAACCGCTTGAGCGGCCAGTCACCGCTGTTGGATCTGAACGGCAATGGCAGCGTCGATCTGGCGAATCAGCGCTGCGACATCAACCTGGGGGTACAGGTATTGCAAGGTTGGTCTGGGCATAACGAGCTGGTGGCGCTGTTGCAACAGGCGCGTATCCCGCTGCATATTTACGGCGATTGGCAACAGCTCAACTATCAGCTCAATGTTGAGCAGGCGTTGCGTGGCTCGCTGGAGCAAGAGGCGCGCGATGCGCTGAAAAATTGGTTGAAACGGCGCTAGTGTTCCCACTGGGCTACGCGCCCCGCACCTGATCTCCCCATGGCGAAAGTCGCGGGGAGATATTCAGTATAAAAATATATCCTGGCTCACACTCTCCTGGTTGCCACGCATTTCACTTCGGAAAAACTTGACCAATATCAGTAAAATAATCTTATCGTTTGGGCACAGTGCAGGAGTTTCAACGCTAGCAAAGGGAATTGACAACCAATAAAGGCAGGAAGAATGCCTGTTCGCGAGGTGTTGCGCCTCCGTATACCTATTGAGGAACACTATGCTTGAGTTACTGATTGGGATTGTGGTCGCCGTTGGCGTCGGTCGTTATATCATTAAAGGTTATTCCGCCACTGGCGTGTTGATGACCGGCGGTCTGCTGTTGCTGATCATCAGTGCGTTGTTGGGGCATGACATCCTGCCGGCGAGCGCGAAATCCACGGGTTGGCGTGCGACCGATATCGTCGAATATGTCAAGGTTCTGCTGATGAGCCGTGGCGGCGATCTCGGCATGATGATCATGGTGCTGTGTGGCTTTGCCGCCTATATGACACACATCGGCGCCAATGATGTGGTGGTCAAGCTGGCCTCCCGACCGTTACGCTACATTAACTCACCTTATCTTTTGATGATCGCGGCCTACTTCGTCGCCTGCCTGATGTCGTTGGCGGTCTCCTCCGCCACCGGGCTAGGCGTACTGCTGATGGCGACGCTGTTCCCGGTGATGGTCAACGTCGGCATCAGTCGTGGAGCGGCGGCGGCGATCTGTGCCTCGCCGGCGGCGATTATCCTGGCACCGACCTCCGGTGACGTGGTGCTGGCGGCGAAAGCCTCCGAGATGCCGCTGATCGACTTCGCCTTCAAGACCACGCTGCCGATCTCGCTGATCGCCATCGTCTGCATGGCCATCGCCCACTATTTCTGGCAGCGCTATCTGGATAGCAAGGAGCAGGTGCAGCATGAGATGCTGGATGTGAGCGAAATCACGACCACGGCGCCCGCCTTTTACGCCATTCTGCCATTCACCCCGATCATCGGCGTGTTGGTATTCGACGGTAAATGGGCCCCGCACCTGCATATCATCAGCGTGTTGGTGATCTGCATGCTGTTGGCCTCGGTGATCGAGTTCCTGCGCTGTTTCGATGCCAAGAAGGTGTATACCGGCCTAGAGGTCGCTTACCGCGGCATGGCGGATGCCTTCGCCAGCGTGGTGATGCTGTTGGTGGCCGCCGGCGTCTTCGCCCAAGGGTTAAGTACCGTCGGCTTTATCAGTAGCCTGATCGAGTTGGCGCAATCCTTCGGCACTGGCGGGATTATCATGATGCTGGTGCTGGTGGTGATCACCATGCTGGCGGCAATGACCACCGGCTCCGGTAACGCGCCGTTCTATGCCTTTGTCGAGCTGATCCCGAAGCTATCCGGCCAGATGGGCATCAACCCGGCCTACCTGACCATCCCGATGTTGCAGGCTTCTAACTTAGGGCGTACTTTATCGCCGGTCTCCGGTGTGGTGGTGGCGGTCTCCGGGATGGCGAAGATCTCGCCTTTCGAGGTGGTGAAGCGTACCTCGGTGCCGGTGCTGGTCGGCCTGGTGGTGGTGATCGTCGCCACCGAGTTTATGGTACCGCTACACCGCTAAGCACATACGTAATCGCGCTATGAGCAGGCAGGCCAATTGGCCTGCCTTTTTTGTTTCATGGTATGAGCGTCAGGAGGAGGGGCTGCGGACGCCGATACCAGCGCATATGTAAGAGGAAATATTCAGTTTTTTCTATATTTCATCTGATATATTAAGCCATTAATCTATTGCCTATTGAGCGGTCAGCAGGAAAATTATGGGGTATAAAGATTAATTGAACAGGCTTTTTTGGCCAAAAAGCAATCGATCCCGGAAAAATTTAGTAATATTTAGCTTTTCATCTTGCCTGCACAGGCGAGAAGGATAAAAATCTGGCACTGTACTTTTGGCTAGGTTGGCGCGTGGGGAGTTGTGTTAACCCTACTGGATAATGAGGGAGCAAACAGTCACTAACATGATGTTCTGACAAACATTATTAGGTGGCGCGACTCAGGTATGAGCCAGGTAAGCGGGATGATGGGTGAGCGGTCAGTGCATTGGTAGCTGTAGAGCCAAGGGCGGTAGCATAGTCATGACCTTTGTGGTTATTTTTCTTATAAATGTTCATAATTTAATTAAAGAGTAAACACGTGAAAATTCTAGTTACTGGTGGTGCTGGCTTTATTGGTTCGGCGGTGATTCGCCATATTATTAACCAAACCGATGATGAAGTTGTTAATGTCGACAAGCTGACCTATGCGGGTAATTTAGAGTCTTTGGCTGAGGTTGCAGAGAGTTCACGTTATTGCTTTGAGCATGCCGATATTTGTGACAAGGTTGCGATGGTGCGGATTTTTTCTGAGCATCAACCCGATGCCATCATGCATCTGGCGGCTGAAAGTCATGTTGATCGTTCGATTTCAGGACCTGCGGCATTTATTGAGACCAATATTGTCGGTACTTATGTGTTGTTGGAGTCCTGTAGACAATATTGGTCTTCATTGTCCGCGGAGAAAAAAGCGGCATTTCGTTTCCATCATATTTCTACTGATGAGGTCTATGGCGATCTTCCTCATCCCGATGAAATGGCGTCGGAGACTGTGTTACCTCTGTTTACGGAACAGACTGCCTATGCTCCTAGCAGTCCTTACTCTGCATCAAAGGCTTCGAGCGATCATCTGGTAAGAGCTTGGATGCGTACCTATGGCTTCCCGACGGTAGTGACCAATTGCTCTAATAATTATGGTCCTTATCATTTCCCTGAGAAATTGATCCCGTTGGTGATTTTAAATGCCTTAGAAGGTAAGGCCCTACCCATCTATGGTAAGGGCGATCAGATTCGAGATTGGTTGTATGTCGAAGATCATGCACGTGCGCTCTATACCGTCGTTACTCAGGGTAAGGCGGGTGAAACATACAATATCGGTGGTCATAACGAGAAACAAAATCTGGATGTAGTACATACGATTTGTGACCTGTTAGATGAGATTGTACCGAAAAAAGAAGGCTCTTATCGCGATCAGATTACTTATGTCGCGGATCGGCCTGGACATGATCGTCGTTATGCCATCGATGCGCAGAAAATCAGTGCAGAGTTGGGCTGGAAGCCAGTAGAGACCTTTGAGTCTGGGATCCGTAAGACCGTGCATTGGTATTTGGATAATCTTCAGTGGGTGAATAATATCAAGAGTGGTGCTTATCAAGCCTGGATTGAGCAAAATTATGAGAGACGAATCTAATGCATATTCTGTTATTTGGAAAAAATGGCCAGGTTGGTTGGGAGTTACAGCGCTCACTGGCCCCATTGGGTAAAGTGACGGCTATCGATTTTGACTCAATAGATTACTGTGGTGACTTTAGTAATCCTAATGGTGTGGCTGAAACCGTTCGACGGCTTAAACCTGATGTGATTGTTAATGCAGCAGCTCATACTGCAGTCGATAAGGCTGAAAGTGAGCGGGAATTCGCTGAGTTACTGAATGCAACTAGCGTAATGGCTATTGCCAAAGAGGCCGAGCAGTTAGGCGCTTGGCTAGTGCATTACTCTACAGATTATGTTTTTGATGGTAGCGGGGATACGCCGTGGGTTGAAACAGATCTAACTGCACCACTTAATGTTTATGGCGAGACTAAATTGGCTGGAGAGATTGGGGCAAAGCTTTGCTCTCGCCATCTGATCTTTAGGACTAGTTGGGTATATGCCGCTCGCGGTACTAACTTCGCTAAAACTATGTTGCGCTTGGGTCAGGAACATCAGGAAATATCGGTGATCAATGATCAGTTTGGTGCTCCAACAGGGGCTGAGTTGCTGGCTGATTGTACCGCACATGCTATACGGATTGCACAGAATAAGCCGACAGTCTCTGGGCTTTATCATCTGATTGCATCAGGAACAACGACCTGGTTTGATTATGCTCAACTAGTTTTCGCTAAGGCAAGAAAAGCAGGACTTGATCTTACTGTGGGGCAAGTTCGTGCGGTACCGAGTAGTGCTTTCCCAACACCTGCGAAACGGCCTCATAACTCCCGACTGGATACGACAAAGTTTCAACAAACGTTTAATCTGGTATTACCAGATTGGCAGGTCGGTGTAGAGCGAATGTTAGACGAGATCTTGCATACACAATAATAATTTAATCTTAAGTATTAATTTAAAAATAAGATATAAAATGACCATACAACGAAAAGGAATAATCCTGGCTGGTGGGTCAGGTACTCGCCTCTATCCTGTAACGATGGCAGTAAGCAAACAGCTATTACCTATCTATGATAAACCTATGATCTATTATCCTTTGAGTACCCTTATGTTAGCGGGTATTCGCGATATTTTGATCATCAGTACACCACAAGATACTCCTCGCTTTGAACAGTTGCTGGGAAATGGTAGCCAGTGGGGATTAAATCTGCAATACAAAGTACAACCTAGTCCTGATGGGTTAGCGCAAGCGTTTATCTTAGGTGAAGAGTTTATTGGTAATAGCCCATGTGCATTAGTATTGGGAGATAATATTTTTTATGGGCATGATCTACAAAAACAATTGGAGGTGGCCGCAGCAAAAGAGAGTGGCGCAACTGTTTTTGCATACCATGTAACTGATCCTGAACGTTATGGTGTAGTGGAGTTTGATAACCAAGGAACAGCGATCTCGTTGGAAGAAAAGCCTATAAAACCAAAGAGCAACTATGCAGTTACAGGGTTGTACTTCTATGATAATGATGTTATCGAGATAGCTAAAAGTTTGAAGCCTTCTGCTCGAGGTGAGTTGGAAATTACAGATGTTAATCGTATTTATCTTGAAAGAGGGTGTTTATCTGTTGCTATGATGGGGCGTGGTTATGCGTGGCTGGATACAGGGACTCATGAAAGTCTTATTGAAGCGAGTAACTTTATACAAACAATAGAAACACGCCAAGGATTAAAGGTTTCTTGTCCAGAGGAAATAGCATATAGAAAAAATTTTATTGACTCAGCACAGGTAATAAATCTCGCGACTCCTTTGGCCAAAAATGCATATGGTCAATATCTTTTACGTATGATATCTAAATATTAATTTCATCATTAGTAAAAAATCAACAATTTTAAGCAGAGTTGTGTTATGAAAGTAATAGAAACAGCAATACCTGAGGTTTTTATTTTTGAACCTATAGTCTTTGGCGATGAACGAGGGTTCTTTTTTGAGAGTTTTAATCATAAAATCTTTGAGGATGCGATAGGACGTGCTATAGATTTTGTTCAAGATAATCACTCTAAGTCATCTAAAAATGTATTGAGAGGACTTCATTATCAAGATGCTCCTTATGCTCAGGGAAAACTTGTCCGCTGTGTGGTAGGCGAGGTGTTTGATGTGGCTGTTGATATACGTAAAAATTCATCAACATTTGGTCAGTGGGTTGGTGTGAACTTATCGGCTGATAACAAGCGTCAGCTATGGATTCCTGAAGGTTTTGCTCATGGCTTTGTCACATTAACCGATACTGCAGAATTTTTATATAAAGCTAGCAACTACTATTCCCCTAAACATGAGCGAAGTATCATTTGGAATGATCCCTCAATAAATATTAATTGGCCAGTAAAAAATGCTGATGTGATCTTATCAAATAAAGATAAAATTGCGAAAGATCTATATTCTTTAGTTTAATCTAAGGATATGTATTGAGAGGTCGGTTTGGAAAAAACCTTATTAAAAAATATATTTTCAATGTTCAGTATCCAAGGGATTAATTATTTAATCCCTTTAATTACTGTTCCATATTTAGTCCGTGTGTTAGGTTTAGATGGTTTTGGAAAATATAGCATAATACTCGCTGTAATCCAATATTTAGTCATATTAACTGATTATGGTTTTAGTTTATCAGCAAGTAGACAGATATCGTTGAATATAGGCAATAAAAAAGTAATATCTCAAATATTTTGTGCTATTATTTGCTGTAAAATTGTCATTTCTCTATTATTATTTCTGACTCTTTCTTTTATTATATTACATAGTACAACGTATAAAGGAGATTTTTGGCTTTTTTTCAATGGCTTTGGTATTGTAATAGGTGCATCTTTTTTCCCTGTTTGGTTATACCAGGGATATGAAAAGATGCATTGGATTGCCGTTAGCAATTTCATTGCTAAGATATCTGGGTTATTAATGATATTTTTGTTTGTTAGAAATAGAGGGGATATTAATCTAGCTATAATGGTACAGAGTTATGCTGGGATGATCGCTGCAGCATTTGCTTTTTTTGAAGCGAGGCGTGGCGATTTTATATATTTTATAATCCCAACACTCCAAGATATAAAGAAACAATTAAAAATGGGATGGAGTATTTTCCTATCTACGTTTTTTGTTAGCATGTATACAACAAGCATCCCTCTTATTCTTGGATTTAATGCTGGTGCTGAAGCAGTTGGTATTTATAATTCCGCTGATAAGCTTAAGCAGGCATTGCAAGGAATTATTGGCCCAGTATCTCAAGCTATTTACCCTCGTTCAAACAGACTTATGATGGATTCATTAGCTCAATGTGTTCGCTTTGTAAATAGAGTGTCTGTTATTTTAATTCCCATGATGCTTTTATTAAGTGTAGTTTGTTATTGCATGGCTGATTATATTGTATTTATAGCTTTTGGTCCTGAGCATCTATCATCTGTTTATGTTTTTAAAATTATAGTATGGATCCCTCCAATTGTAGCACTAGCTAATATGCTTGGTATTCAAATAATGCTTCCGTTAGGTCTTAATAAACAGTTTGGATTGGTATATGTTATTATAGGAACTATTGGATTACCACTTATGTTTATAACATCTTATTTTTATTCATTTATTGGTGTGTCGTACGCATCTCTTTTTTTAGAGATTATAATTGTATCTATTTTTTCTTATATTGTATTTAAGAAAGTAAAAGGGAAGTTATGATTTATCTTTCAATCTGCATTCCAACAAAAGATCGTTCAGAGCAAGTGAAAAAAACAATTCAATCCATTCTCGATGATAATGTAAACAAGAGTTTTTACCAAATTGTCATATCAGATAACTCTGATGGTTTAGAAACAAAGGAGTATTTAGATACACTTCTTTCGTATGGTATTAATATAAAATACTATAAGAATGAAAAACGTGGATTCTATAATTCAATACAATCTCTTTTATTGGGAGATGGAGAGTTATTAAAACTACACAATGATTATACTTCTTTTAAAAAAGGAGAGTTTGATTATTTAGTTAATCAAGCAATTAAAAATGTTGATACTAAACCATTAATGTTCTTCTCTAATGGTGTTTTACATCTTCGTAAGGATGAACAGTTGTGTGGTAGTTTTAATGATTTTATTTCCATAGCTAGCTACTTGATTACATGGAGTTCATCATTTTCGATATGGAGGAGTGACCTTGAAAACATGAAGTCATCTCAAGAGGATGTTGATTCTATGTTCCCACATACAAGCTTGTTACTTAATAGTCAGTGTGATAAATATAAAATAATTGATAGGGAAATGTTTAGAAATATTAAAGTAGAGAAAAAAGGTGGTTATAATATATTTTATAATTTCTGTATATTGTTTTTAGATATGCTGAAAAATGTAAAAAAAGAAAATCGCATTTCCTTTTTCACATATGAAAAAGTCAAGTTTGATCTGTACCGTAATTTTATATTGACATGGTATTATAGAACTATAATTGATAGTAAATCGAATTATACATTTGATAATAGAGATGCTGATATTAATATAAAGAAGGCTTATGGCTTGTTTGGTTTACTTGGTGTAAAAATTATTGTAAGAATAAAATCATTATTAGTCCTCTCAAGAAAAATAAAATATAAGAAAGGGAATAAATAATGAGAGGAAGAAAAATAAACATATTGCTTTTTTTTAGTATATGGTGTGTTTTATTAGTGATTTTAGGAGGTGCATATAAAACTCCCCTTGGTAATATTAGTACTTTTCATATAATATTTATATGGGGAGTGATTTGCTTATTTTTTTTGATGCAAAGAAAAAGAATAGGTGGTGGGCTTTTAAAATGCTGTAAGATATATTATTTATATCTATTTTTCGTATCTTCTCTCTCTTTTATATCTTTAGTCCAATTCTCTTTTTTTAATATTGGCGATTGGCTTTTTATTGATATTCAGTTTAAAAGAATAATTCAGATTTTTATGTCATGTTTATTTTTGGCAGCAATAGTAAATTATGTTACGCTAAGAATGACACCACGAAGAATTTTTTTTTCCACACTAATATTCTTGGTCTTTTTGCTTATTTTTACATTGATACAGTTAGTGGATGACTCCTTTAGATTATGGTATTTAAATCTAACCGCCATAGATGGATATTGGTATGAATGGGCTCAAAAGAGTAATCGAGCAATAGGTTTGAAGGCAATGGCGATATGGGACACATCTATTGCGTATTCTATATTGATATTTATTGCATTTTCATCTTATCATCTATCTTATGGGAAAATATCATCTTTCTGGTTGTTTATATATATATCCATATTATTTATACTGATCATTTTAAGCGGTAGAACTGGATTGATATTTTTAATCTGCTTCTTTAGTCTTCTTTCAATAAAATATAAAAAATATTCATTTCTTGTTATCTTCTCTGTTATATCAATAATTGGTATCGTTTGTATAGTTAATTTATTTAATAGCTCTTTGGTTTCTCATGTGATTGATTTTGCATTTGAGCTAATTATTAATATTTTCCATGGAAAATTAGAGACAAACTCTACTGATGATCTTTTGAATAATCATTTATTTATTCCTCATGTGAATGATGTGATCTTTGGTGACAATATTTTTATTGGAGATGGTGATGAGATTAAATCTCGGATTGGCCGATCATCAGATTCTGCTTTCGTAATTAATTATGTGGCATATGGCTTTGTTGGGGTTTTTATTACATCAATATTGGCTTTTTTGAGTGGTAAAATGTTCTTCTCTTATTTTTCCTTAAAAAATAAAAACTCTTTTTATTACATGGTAGCTATACTTTGTATGTTATTATCGTTTGGATTATATCTAAAGATATTAGTATATGTAAGTGCAACTCTATTAAATACAATGATATTTGTAACGATTTGCCTACAGAATATGTCATTAAGTACTGAAGGGGGAATTGATGCGAAATGAAAGAATGTTAGTTTTAGCAATGAGGATTATTCCTTCTATTTACAGACGATTTAGAAGTCGGTTATATGGAGTGGCGCTAAATGCCAAAGGCTTAAAGTTAGGAAGAAATACAAATATATCTGGGACAAAGAATATAGTATTGGGGAACAATGTATTAATTGGTAATCAGTCTTGGATCGATGCTATTGATGAGGGGAAGATTATAATTGGTAATAATGTTTCACTAAGCCAAAATGTACATATAGCTGCAAAACTGAATGTTCTCATTGGTGAAAATTGCTTAATAGGAAGTGATGTGTTAATAACGGATCACAATCATATATATGGAAAGGAGTATGCTAACATAGCGCCTAAAGAGAGAGGGATAAGTATTAAAGGAAAGACGATTATTGGAAGAAACTGCTGGCTGTGTGATAATGTAAAAATATTAAGTGGTGTAGTGCTTGGTGATAATGTAGTTGTCGCCGCAAATTCTGTTGTAACAAGTGCTTTCCCTTCAAACTGTGTTATCGGTGGCACTCCTGCTCGCATAATAAAAGAAATTTAACTGGATATTTTATGACTGTCGATGTAATAGTAGCTACTTATAATGGTGAAAAGTATTTAAAAGAGCAACTTCACTCAATACTAAACCAAACATATAAAGATATTAGAGTCCTGATTAGAGATGATAACTCTACTGATGCTACGGTTAGCATTATCAGAGATATAGCAAGGCTAGATAGTAGAGTTATCTTTATTCAAGATGATATATCTCCAAATGGAGTTGGTGAGAACTTTAAAAATTTATTAAAAAACTGTACTGCCGACTACGTACTTCTTGCTGACCAAGATGATGTTTGGCTAGATACTAAAATTGAAAAATTACTTTCATTTTCCAAAAGGAAATTTAACAATAATATTCCTTCTATAGCTTATTCACCAGGGGTTGTTGTTGATGAAGAACTAAATAGAACAGATAGGTTAACTAGTTATACTAATGGGGTGAATTCTATTGCTGATATTTTTCTTACGAACGGCGGCGTGCAGGGATGCTCAATGATAGTTAATAAGGCGTTGTATAATATGGCCCTGAAGAGTGACTTTTTTTGGTATATGCATGATCAAGTCTTAACTCTTTATGCAGTATCTTTTGGGGAAGTGTTTTTCATGAATGAACCTTTGTTTCTTTATCGGCAACATCAAGCCAATGTTATTGGTTATAATAATTCAAAATGCATCGATAAGTTGAGGCGATATTTTCCATTATGGAATGATTCATTTGTTGTGAGTAGGCAGTCTAATGATTTATTTCATTTTTTTTATCGTGAGAATGAATGTTTTTTATCAGAAAGAAATAAGAAAATTTTTGAGGTGTTTTTCTCTTTAAGTACCTCTTGTAAAATATCCAATATGAAAAAAATAATAAAATATAGACTAAAGTTAAATAACTCTGTTTCGATGGCCGTGGTAAAAAGTGTTTTATGTGTTAATTTTAATGAAAAGAATGATGCTGCTAAATAAATTGAACGCTTATTGAGTTTAAGCATCCGGTGATGCATCATTCCGCAACATCGGTCACTCCATGGCAAAGCAGAAGTTCAGAATTACTAGCTGGTATAATGATACTTATCAACTAAGGCAATATCACTGTTTGGCTGAACAAGAAGATGATTTAGTCCAGGACTGAGTCAGTGTCTCCCTCATTACGGAGACAATTTCTGCTCTATTCTGATCTTAGCATCACAACCATCATGGTGATTAAATATGTATTCCTGCTCACCTTAGTGAGCACATAAGGTTTCATCGATTCTATTTTTCCCTGTGAGTGTTCATCGTGTTACCCGGATTATAACAATGATTGTAAATAAGCTAGTATCGTCGATAAATGCCTACCTAGGGTAAAAGTGTGAATCTGGTGATTGATTCTACAAGGCTAAAGCTCTTCGGTGAAGGAGTGAAAAACATGGCAAAGAACGCCAGTAGTTTCTGACCTTTGACTCGAATACATAGGAATTATATGCGTGGAGCTATCGCTGAACAAGGTCACTCAAGTCAATCGTAGTGGATGGCGCTTATGATATGCGGTTGTGTCACGAGAAACTGCGGCGTAAGAAAATCAGTGCCTTTATCCCATTTCGAAAGGGAGCAGGTTACTGGTCAGTGGAGTATGCAGACCGTAATCGTGTAGTAGCGAACCAGCGTCTGACGGGGAGCAATGCCCGGTGGAGATGGACAATCAGATTACAATTGTCGCTCGATAGCGGAAACGGCGATGTACAGGGTAAAATAGTTATTTGACGCTACGAGATTATGACGGTCTGGTAGCAGAGGCTCTAGCTATGGTGCGTGCATTGAACAAAATGACAAGGGCAGGAATGCCGGAAAGTGTGCGTATTGCCTGACAGCATCAACTGGCCTGGGAGATGTTTACCCAGAATCTGAATTATTCAACAACACCCTAACGCTTTCAAAAAAACTAGAGCTCTGATTTAATATAGGTATGTTGACTTCTTACAATGTAAAATATATCCTGCCTAATTGAGGTATGATTTGTAGATTTATCTTTTTATTGAGTGTTGAATGCGAACAAAGGAATATTAATGTTTGTTATAAATGAAAGATTTAAAATTAAATCAGTCTGGTTCTCTGAATCTCCGATATCTAGTAAATATCCATTATTAATATATAAAAATGTTTTTGAAAGTGATTTATTGAATTTTAAAAAAACAAAATCCATTAATGCATTTAAATATGGATATACATTACTCACTGATTTAACTATGGATATCGATGGGATTAAATCAACATTTAAAAAAAATGTTAGATATGAAATAAATAAAACCATTCAAATTTCTCCAGAGATAGTGGAACGGAATTATATAACTGATGATGAACTCACTCTATTAAATGAGCTTTATTTGTCTATTGGTTTACGAAAAGTTACGCCTAATAGAATATCTAAATATAACCCTAATAATCTCAAGGTTACATCTATATCTTATTGCGGGAAGCTTGTTTGTTTTCATGTTTATTTGTATGACTCTAAGAGAGCTAGATTATTATATTCTGCCTGTATAAAAGGAAAGGTTGAGTGTGATGGTGCTAATATTGACTCGTCATTTTTTAATAGATATTTACATTTCAAAGATATTCAATTATTTAAAAACTATGGGCTTCAGTCATACGATTGGGGAGGCGTGTCATCAATTGAAAATCCGAATGGTGTAGATAGGTTTAAATTTGGATTCTCAGGTAGTGTAATAAAATCATATACAATTTACTCTCCGTTATTATCGCTTGCTAAAATATTGAAATTATTATGAGACAAAAATTTATATTAAGATTTGATGACTTAAGTCCATATCATGATAAATTGAAATGGGAGCAGATTGAATCATTCCTAATAGAAAATAATGTGAGGCCAATTATAGCTATAATTCCAGATAATAAAGATGAAAATACCATGTTTAATAGTTATGACAATGATTTTTGGTGTAGAGTGAAACGTCTACAATCGCTTGGTTGGAGTATAGCTTTGCATGGATATCAACATTTATTAAAGGAATGTCATGGCTCTATTGTGAAGATTAATACATACGGTGAAATATGTGATTCATCCTATGAGGAGCAAAAGCTAAAAATAAAAACTGGATTGTCTATTTTAGAGTCTCATGGAGTTAATGCGAAACTTTATTGTGCGCCAGCTCATTCTTTTGATCGAAATACATTGAAGGCGCTTTTAGATAGTGGAATAAAAACTATTACTGATGGCTTTTTTTTGAAGCAAGGCTATTCAAAAAAATATAATTTGACATTTATTCCTCAGCAACTGTGGCGATTTAGGCGTCTACCTATCGGAGTCTATACCATCTGTTACCATCATAATAGCATGTCAGATGCTGATATATATAAATTTAAACAAGATGTCATCAATAATATTGATAATATTATTAGTGCTGATTCTCTAAGCGATCGGCGGTTGAATATATTTGATTATATATTCTCTTTTGTATGGACTAGAATGTTAATTATTAAAAATAAGCTAGCCAAATATAAATAGATCTTTTTAATCTATATTTTTTTGAGCGATATTAAGTTTCTGTTTTAGTTAGTTCCACACTATTCAAAGAGCACCGAGAATGATTAATATAATTAGAATTATACCTCGTATGAAATTAGGAGGTGTAGAGCAGGGCTTACTTAATGAAATCAAATTGATAAATAATGTTGATGGTATAAAATATCATCTTTTCATTATTGAAAAATCAAGTATAAAAATATCTGATACTAATAAATTGTCGGTAATATATCTAGATGATAAATTCACACACTTTTATTTTATTGCTAAAAAAATAAATAAATATATTAAGTGTAATGGTCTTGATAATATTGTTATTTTATCTTCGCTATGGAAATCACATCTCATTACCTTTTTTTTAAGGAAGTATCATCGGATTAGTTTTTTTCATTCTAGTAATTATGCTCATTTTTTAGATAGAATTTGCTCAAAGTTAGCATTTCATTTGCATGATCGATCAATATATGATAGTTGCTCCACTCGGAGCATTTATGATAAGAACGGGACTATAATCCCCTATGTATTTAAAGTTGATGATAAACCTATTTCAGAAGAAAGAAATTTTCGCTTTGTTTTTATAGGAAGAATAAATAAAGTGAAAGGGTTGGATAGGGCTTTGTTGATAATCCATCAGCTTAAAACACTCGGTGTGAATCCAATTTTTGATATTTATGGACCTGATGAGGGAGAAGTGGGAAAACTAAAAAAACTCATATCATCTCTTGGGCTTCACAATAATGTTTTTCTAAAAGGAGAATTGGATCCCATTAGTGTTCCATGTATTTTATCTAAATATACATTTTATTTACAAACAAGCTACCGAGAAGGGATGGGAGCTTCTGTAATACTTTCTCAATCTATTGGTTTAATCCCAATCATTACTCCTGTTGGCGAACTGCCAAATTATTGCGATGAGAGTAATTCCGTATTGGTCAAAAAATTTGATGATAAAACTATTGCTGATGTGGCTAAACGAATAATAAATATAATTAATGATGATTGCCTTTTTTATAAGATAAAAAAAAATACGGTAATAGCATCTTCTAATTATCAATATTTTGATGATGCATTATTGAAATTTTTCCATTCATTAAAAAGTGATTTGTAAATGTATAAGATAGTAATTTCAGCAAATAGTAGCTGGTATTTATATAATTTTAGAAAAAATACTATAATATCACTTTTGCATCAAGGTTACTCAGTAACAGCTGTAGCACCTAGAGATTCATATTCCGATGATCTTGAAAAGTTAGGTGTTAGTTTTATTGATGTTTATATTGATAATGGAGGTAGTAATCCTATTAATGATATTAAAACATTTCTTCATTTCAAAAGTATCTATGCTAATACAACGTATGATATGGTTTTAAATTTCACTCCGAAAAATAATATATATAGTACTCTGGCTGCAAAAATGAGTGGTATGAAAGTTATTAATAATGTTGCTGGTTTGGGGGTGTTATTTATTAACGAAGGAATTACCACTAAAGTTGCTCGAATGCTATATAAGTTCAGCCAACGCTATGCTAGTAAAATATTTTTTCAAAATGAGGATGATAGGATTCTTTTTCTGAAAAATAATATGGCAAAGGATTATGTTACTGATAGGCTTCCGGGTTCTGGCGTTGATTTAAATCGATTTAGTGTCATGAGAGCGGAGGATGATAATGTGATTCGCTTTCTTCTAATCGCTAGGATGCTATATGATAAAGGCGTTGGTCACTATGTTGAGGCCGCTCGAGTACTTAGGTCTAAATATGGGACTAAGGTAGAGTTTAGTTTGCTCGGGTTTTTAGATGTAAATAATCCATCTGCAGTCTCTAAAGAGCAGATGCAATTATGGGTTGATGAGGGTATTGTTAACTATCTTGGTGTTTCTGATAGCGTTGAGAAGGAAATTGCTAAAGTTGATTGTATAGTGCTTCCCTCTTTTTATCGTGAAGGTGTTCCTAAATCTTTATTGGAGGCTGGTGCAATGGGGAAACCCATTGTTACTACAGACAATGTAGGGTGTCGTGAAACAGTGGAGCATGGTGTTAATGGTTTTCTCTGTGAGCCTCGCTCGACAGAAAGCTTGATTGTCATGTTGGATAAAATGATTCAATTGAGCCATCAAGAGCGCTTGAATATGGGATATGAAAGCAGAAAAAAAATAGAAAGGGAGTTTGATGAGCAGATTGTTATAAATAAATACCTAGATGCGATAAAAAGTGTTTTATAACAGTATGTAAACTGCATAATAGTGGTCGTATCCTTTATTGATTTATTAGCTGTTAGAGCAGTAATAACCAGACATAAGATTATCTTACATCTAAACCTTGAGGTTATTTAATGACCATGCTTAAAGCCGTGATCCCCGTCGCCGGGCTGGGGATGAAGATGTTGCCGGCGACCAAGGCCATCCCGAAAGAGATGTTGCCTATCGTCGATAAACCGCTGATTCAGAAGGTGGTGCACGAATGTGTCCAGGCTGGGGTAAAAGAGATTATCCTGGTGACGCACTCCTCTAAGAATGCCATCGAGAACCACTTCGACACCTCCTTCGAGTTGGAGGCGCTGCTCGAGGCGCGTGTCAAGCGCCAACTGCTGGATGAGGTGCGCTCCATCTGCCCGCCGGGAGTGACCATCAACAGTGTACGTCAGCATAAGCCGTTGGGGCTGGGGCATGCCATCCTCTGCGCCCGCCCTCTGGTGGGGGAGCATCCCTTTATTGTGGCGTTGCCGGATATCTGGTTAGACACCAGCACCTTCGATCCCGCAACCCAGAACCTGGCGGCGATGGTTAAGCGTTTCGAGGAGAGTGGTCGTAGCCAGGTCTTGGTGCAGCCGATGCCGCTAGAGGTGCTGTCGGAGTACTCGGTGATCAACTGTGCCGATGCGGTGTTAGCGCCGGGGCAGAGTGCCCGCATGACCTCGATAGTGGAGAAACCGGAAGATGCAGAGAAATATCAGTCCGATCTCTCTGCGGTCGGACGTTATGTGCTCTCCGCCGCCATCTGGCCGATCCTGGCAGCGACCGGTTTCGGTGCCTGGGAGCGTATTCAGCTCTCCGATGCCATCGCTACCCTATTGCAACACCGTCCGGTCGAGGCCTACCGTCAGGTCGGGCATTCCTATGACTGCGGCGAGAAGCTGGGCTATGCCGAGGCCTTCGTCGCCGGCGGTTTGACTCATCCGCAGCAAGGGGAGGCCTTTCGCGCCTGGCTACGCGATCTTCAACAACGCATCGATTAATTTAGGGTACTGACAATGGCGATTTTGGTGACCGGGGGCGCGGGTTATATTGGTTCCCATACGGTATTGGCGCTGCTCGCGCGTGGCGATGAGGTGGTGGTACTGGATAACTTTGTTAACGCCTCTCCGCAGGCCTTGGCGCGCGTCGAACAGATCTGCGGGCAGCAGCCCCAGCTGTATCGTGGCGATGTGCGTGATCGGGCGCTGTTACAGCAGATCTTTGCCCAGCATCACATCAGCGATGTGATCCACTTTGCCGGCCTGAAGGCCGTTGGCGAGTCGGTGGAGAAACCATTGGCATATTATGATAACAACGTCAGTGGGACTCTGGTGCTACTAGACGAGATGCGCCAGGCTGGGGTGCAGGGTTTTATCTTTAGCTCCTCGGCGACGGTGTATGGCGATCCGGAATCGGTGCCATTACGGGAGACGAGTCGCACCGGCGGTACCACCAATCCCTATGGCACCTCCAAGTTGATGGTCGAGCAGATCCTGCAGGATCTGGCCGTGGCGGCGCCAGAGATGCGCATCACAGCGCTGCGTTATTTTAATCCGGTCGGCGCCCATCCCTCTGGCCTGATCGGCGAAGATCCTAACGGCATCCCGAATAACCTCATCCCCTATGTCGCCCAGGTGGCGGTAGGGAAACTGAGTTGTCTATCGGTATTCGGCAACGACTATCCGACTCACGATGGCACCGGGGTGCGTGACTATATCCATGTGATGGATCTGGCGGCCGGTCATTTGGCGGCGCTGGACCATCGCGATGAGGGCGATAACTATAAAGTGTATAATCTCGGCACGGGTATCGGTTACTCGGTGCTGGATATCGTGGCGGCGTTTGAGCGCAGCGCCGGGGTGACCATCCCCTATCGCTTCGTGCCGCGTCGCGCCGGCGATATTGCCGAGTGTTGGTCCGATCCCGCCTTGGCGGCGCAAGAGTTGGGCTGGCGTGCGCAGTACGACTTGGAAGCGATGATGGCCGATACCTGGCGTTGGCAACAATATAACCCCAATGGATACAAGGGTTGATTTTTCAATTAAAAATAAAGGTATGTGATGAAAATTGCGATTAGCGGTACGGGCTATGTTGGCCTGTCCAACGGGATTTTGTTGGCGCAGCATCATGAGGTAGTGGCGCTGGATATCGTGCCGGAGAAGGTTGAGATGCTCAACCGGCGTGAGTCGCCCATCGTGGACAAGGAGATCCAAGAGTACCTTGCCACGCATTCCCTGAACTTCCGCGCCACCCTGAATAAGGAAGAGGCGTACCGTGATGCCGACTTCGTGATCATCGCCACGCCGACGGATTACGACCCGAAGAGTAACTACTTCAATACCAGCAGCGTCGAGGCGGTGGTGCGCGATGTCTTGGCGGTGAACCCGGTGGCGGTGATGATCATCAAGTCGACCATTCCGGTCGGTTTCACTCAGCAGTTGCGTGAGCGTCTCGGCATCGACAATCTGATCTTCTCGCCGGAGTTTCTGCGTGAGGGGCGGGCGTTGTATGACAACCTGCATCCGTCGCGTATCGTGGTCGGCGAACGCTCCGCGCGCGCCGAGCGCTTTGCCGCGTTGCTGCAAGAGGGGGCGATTAAGCAGAATATCCCGACCCTGTTCACCGACTCCACCGAGGCGGAGGCGATTAAGCTATTCGCCAACACCTACCTGGCGATGCGTGTGGCCTACTTCAACGAGCTGGACAGCTACGCCGAGTCCTTGGGGCTGAATAGCCGCCAAATCATCGAAGGGGTGAGCCTCGATCCGCGCATCGGTAATCATTACAACAACCCCTCCTTTGGCTATGGCGGCTACTGCCTGCCGAAGGACACCAAGCAGCTGCTGGCTAACTACTCCTCGGTGCCGAATAACCTGATCCAGGCTATCGTCGAGGCCAACCGTACGCGTAAAGATTTTATCGCCGACTCGATCATTAGCCGTAATCCGCAGGTGGTAGGGGTCTATCGCCTGATCATGAAGAGCGGTTCGGATAACTTCCGCGCCTCCTCGATTCAGGGGATCATGAAGCGCATCAAGGCCAAGGGCATCAAGGTGGTGATCTTTGAACCGGTGATGAAGGAGGAGACCTTCTTCCACTCCGAGGTGATCCGCGATCTGGAGCAGTTCAAGGCGATGTCGGATGTGATCATCTCGAACCGCATGGCGCCGGAGCTGGATGATGTCGCCGACAAGGTCTACACCCGCGATATTTTCGGCAATGACTAACCATTACCGGCAATTTATGTAAGACAATACTGGCCGTTGACGTTAGCATAGCGGCCATCGAGAGTGTGCTGAACGACACCCATCTCCTCCGCACGCCTAAGGGCGTGCGTGTCTTTGAAACGCCTAATCTTGCTCAGGCTAGATGGAATTTTTACGGGATAACTTATGCGTATTTTAGTGACCGGCTGCGCCGGCTTTATCGGTGCCAATCTGTGTGGCCGTCTGTTGGCGGCGGGGCACCAGGTCGAAGGCATCGACAACCTGAATGACTACTACGATGTGTCGCTGAAGCAGGCGCGTCTGGCCCCGCTGCAGGCCGACGCCAACTTCACCTATCATCCGATCGATATCGCCGATAGCGAAGCGATGGCGGCGTTGTTCGGCACCCGTCATTTCGATCGTGTGGTCCATCTGGCGGCGCAGGCTGGGGTACGCTACTCCCTGACCAATCCATTGAGTTATGCCCAGAGCAATCTGCTGGGGCACGTCAACGTATTGGAAGGTTGCCGTCACGGCAAGGTGGGGCATCTGGTCTATGCCTCCTCCAGCTCCGTCTATGGGTTGAACAACAAGGTGCCGTTCTCGACGGACGATCGTGTCGACCATCCGGTTTCGTTGTATGCCGCCACCAAGAAGTCTAACGAACTGATGGCGCACTCTTACTCCCACCTGTATGGCCTGCCGACCACCGGTCTGCGTTTCTTCACCGTCTATGGGCCGTGGGGACGTCCGGATATGGCGCTGTTCAAGTTCACCAAGAACATGCTGGCAGGCCAACCGATCGATATCTATAACCATGGCGATATGCAGCGTGATTTCACCTACATCGACGATATCGTCGAGGGGGTACTGCGTATCATGGAGGTGGTGCCGCAGCCGAACCCTGACTGGCGTGTGGAGCAGGATTCGCCGGCGGCCAGTTCCGCCCCATACCGGGTCTACAACATCGGCCACGGTAGCCCGGTGCGTCTGATGGATTACATCACCGCCCTGGAAGAGGCGCTAGGCATCGAGGCATTGAAGAACTTTATGCCGATGCAGCCTGGCGATGTCTATCAGACCTATGCCGATACCGAAGATCTGTTCGCGGCGACCGGTTACTGCCCTCAGGTAGGGGTGAAAGCCGGGGTGCAGGCCTTCGTCGACTGGTATCGCACCTACTATCAGCAGTAACTCATCCGATTTTCGCCTTCCTCAACCCCGGCCAGCGTGCCGGGGTTGTTTTTTTGCGCGCTTCGCCACACATCCAGAGTCAATCCGTGCCATTAAACGGTTAGCGATAGCAGCAATCGATACCCTTGAAACGCAAACATGAGTTAACATAATACCTACATTTATGCTGTGCATTTGACACAGCCGGTATTGGTTACACAGGAGTTTGTCATGTCCAAACAACAGATCGGCGTAGTGGGAATGGCGGTCATGGGGCGGAACCTGGCGCTGAACATCGAAAGCCGCGGTTATAGCGTCTCTATCTTCAACCGTTCACCCGAGAAAACCGATGAGGTGATGGCGCAGAATCCGGGACGGAAACTGGTGCCTTACCACTCGCTCCCCGAGTTTGTCGCCTCGCTAGAGACGCCGCGCCGCATTCTGCTGATGGTGAAGGCGGGCGAGGGGACGGACAAGACCATCGCTTCGTTGACCCCCTATCTGGAGCCGGGAGACATCCTGATCGATGGCGGCAACACCTTCTTCCAGGATACCATTCGTCGCAATCGCGAGCTGTCGGCGCAGGGCTTTAACTTTATCGGTACCGGCGTCTCCGGTGGCGAGGAGGGTGCGCTGAAGGGGCCTTCCATCATGCCGGGCGGGCAGAAGGAGGCCTACGAGCTGGTGGCGCCGATCCTGCGTAACATCGCCGCCGTCGCCGAAGATGGCGAGGCCTGTGTGAGCTACATCGGGCCGGATGGCGCCGGGCACTATGTGAAGATGGTGCACAACGGTATCGAATATGGCGATATGCAGCTGATCGCCGAGGCTTATTCCCTGCTGAAGCATGCCGTCGGCATGAGCAACGACGAGCTGGCGGCAACCTTCGCCGAGTGGAATCGTGGCGAGCTGAGCAGCTATCTGATCGAGATCACCGCTGACATCTTCGCCAAGAAAGATGACGAAGGGAACTATCTGGTCGACGTGATCCTGGACGAGGCCGCGAATAAGGGGACGGGTAAGTGGACCAGTCAGAGCGCGTTGGATCTGGGCATCCCGCTGACCCTGATCACCGAATCGGTCTTCGCCCGTTATCTCTCCTCGCTGAAGACGCAGCGCGTCGCCGCCGCACAGGTGTTGACCGGCCCGCAGGCGCAGACATTGCCGGCCGCAGAGCGCGCCACCTTTGCCGAGAAGGTCCGCCGTGCCCTCTATCTGGGTAAGATTGTCTCTTACGCCCAGGGCTTCCAGCAGTTGAAGGCCGCTTCCGATGAGTACGATTGGTCGCTGAACTTCGGTGAGATCGCGCGTATCTTCCGCGCGGGCTGCATCATTCGCGCCCAGTTCCTGCAGAAGATCACCGACGCCTATGCCGCCAACCCGGCGCTGGCCAACCTGCTGTTAGCGCCCTACTTCAAGGCGATCGCCGACGAGTACCAGCAGGCGTTGCGCGATGTCGTCTCCTACGCCGTACAGCAGGGGATACCGGTGCCGACCCTCTCCGCCGCCATCACGTATTACGACAGCTATCGCTCGGCGGTGCTGCCAGCTAACCTGATCCAGGCGCAGCGCGACTACTTCGGTGCCCACACCTACCAGCGCACCGATCGGGAAGGGGTATTCCATACCGAATGGCTGGCGGAGTAATCTCGCCGTCATTGCCTCAATCAATCCGGGCTTCGGCCCGGATTTTTTTATCTCAATGCATCCTTTGGAACGCCAATCGCGCAGAGTAACGCCATAGTTTGTTGCATAAAAACTCGGCAGTCATACCGTTTTATTGTGATAATGGGCTGTTCTTGTCTCCCTGTCGATGGTACAAACAGCAATAGAGCGCTGTATGCCAGCCGATGGGCTGCCAGGTTTGGTTTTTTAACTTAAGCAAAGGTGTTGATATGGAAAATGCAAACAAGCCGACGTTCCAGAACGTATTGGAATTCGTGCGTACCTTCCGCCGCAAGAACAAGCTCCAGCGTGAGATCGCGGACATCGAAAAGAAAATCCGCGACAACCAGAAGCGTGTGCTGCTGTTGGACAACCTGAGCGAGTACATCAAGCCGGGCATGAGTGTTGAAGCGATTCAGGCGATCATTGCCGACATGCGCGGCAACTACGAGGATCGCGTCGATGAGTACATCATCAAGAACGCCGATCTCTCCAAAGAGCGTCGCGAGCTCTCTAAGAAGCTGAAGGCGCTGGGCGAAGGCGAGCACAAAGACGAGAAGTAATCGCCCGTCATGAATCTCAACAGCAAAAGGCGTGATCGACGATCGCGCCTTTTTCTTTTGGTTTATCGAGGGGCGATAAAAGCAAACAACCCGCTTAAGTGACCTTAAGCGGGTTGCTTTAAATTTGGCTCCTCTGACTGGACTCGAACCAGTGACATACGGATTAACAGTCCGCCGTTCTACCGACTGAACTACAGAGGAATTGTGACAACGGGGCGCATCATAGCGAAGGGACGCGGGACTGTAAAGCGTTAAATCATCGCTTGCAATCGTTCGCCCAGAATAACGGCAATTCGATGATTTTCAGTCCATTAATTCGAGAAGTCTGCACCGAACGTAGGAAAAGAGCCACCTTGGGAGTAAGGGGAGAGGCCTCGATGAGGAACAGCAAAAAGCCCGCTTAAGTTTCCTTAAGCGGGCCTCTCTAAATCTGGCTCCTCTGACTGGACTCGAACCAGTGACATACGGATTAACAGTCCGCCGTTCTACCGACTGAACTACAGAGGAATCGTGACAACGGGGCGCATGATAGCGAAGGCGCGTAGGGCTGTAAAGGGCTAAATCGTACGGCGCGCGCGTTCGGCTAGAATAACAACAAAACGTCGATTTTCAGTACATTAATGGTAAAGCGTCGGGCTAATGCCATGCCTCGCGGGCGGAGGCACAGCGAAATGAGCCTGCCTCAATCGCCAAACAGCAAAAAGCCCGTCTACGTTTCCGAAGACGGGCTCTTCTAAATTTGGCTCCTCTGACTGGACTCGAACCAGTGACATACGGATTAACAGTCCGCCGTTCTACCGACTGAACTACAGAGGAATTGTGACAACGGGGCGCATCATAGCGAAGCGTGCTCATGCTGTAAAGTAGGAAATGCGTGAGTGAACGCGTTTGCTGAATCTGGCAGCAATCGGCGTAATATTTCTGCATATCGCTGGGCGATCGGTCTGGGAGAGGCGGGGCGCTAGACAGTGTGAACAGAGCAAAAAGCCCGCTTAAGTTTCCTTAAGCGGGCTTCTCTAAATTTGGCTCCTCTGACTGGACTCGAACCAGTGACATACGGATTAACAGTCCGCCGTTCTACCGACTGAACTACAGAGGAATTTTGACAACGAGGCGCATCATAGCGAAGCCGCTGGGGGGTGTAAATAGGGAAATCGATTATTATCATCCGGTTGCTGAATATGACAGCAGTGGATTGCATTTTAGTCGGTTATTGGCTGTATTTTTCGCCGAGAAGCCGAGAAGCCGAGAAGCCGAGAAGCCGAGAAGCCGATCCTCGGCTCGGTGGTGCGCGATCTATCGGCAGCGGCGCGTGTCTCTCGTTAACCCGATAAGGCGAACCTGCCGGGAGAAAGGCGGAATCCCCCGGCAGGGTGGCTTAGCCGCGTGATAGGCGTTGGAATCCCTCGCGCAGATCATCCTGCAGGTCGGCGATATCTTCCAGGCCAACCTGGAGCCGCAGTGTCATGCCGCCGGGGGCCCAGGGGGTGACGCTGCGGTAGTCGCGACAGTCGAAAGGCACGATGAGGCTCTCGAAGCCCCCCCAGGAGAAGCCCAGGCTAAACACCTTCATGCCATCGAGCATCGCATCGACGTTATCTTGGTTGAAACGGCTGTCCAGCACGATGGAGAACAGGCCGGTGGACCCACAGAAATACTTCTGCCAGTTAGCGTGCCCCGGACAGTCGGCGAAGGCGGGATGCAAGACACGGCTGACCTCCGGTTGTGCCTGCAGCCATTCGGCCAGGGCGAGCCCACGCGTCTCCGCCGCCTTGACCCGCAGGTGCAGGGTGCGCAATCCGCGTAAGGCGAGGAAGCAGTCTTCGGCGCCGGGGAGCATCGCTAAGGCATCGTAGGTGGCGCGCAGGGCGGGCCAGTGGCTCTCGTTGGCCGAAACCAACCCCATCAGCAGATCGGAGTGGCCACCCAGGTATTTGGTGCCCGCCTCGACCGAGAGATCGATACCCTGAGCATGAGCCTGGAAGAAAATCGGTGTTGCCCAGGTGTTATCGATCACCGTGGTCACTTGGCGCCGTTTGGCGACGGCGACGATTGCACCGATGTCTTGTACTTCGAAGCTCTGTGAGCCGGGGCTTTCCAACATGATCATCCGGGTATTGGGCAGGATCAGATTGTCAATCTCCTCCCCGATCAGCGGATCATAGTAGCTGACGCTGACGCCATACTTGGCCAGAAAGGTATCGCAGAAATTACGAGTCGGGCGATACACCGAGTCGGTGACCAGAATATGGTCGCCCCGTTGGGTGACCGAGAGCAGTGCCAGCGCTAAGGCGCCCATCCCGGAAGGGGAGATCACCGTGCCCGCGGCGCCGCACAGGGATGACCAGGCCTTCTCTAGGCTCTCAATGGTCGGGGTGCCGAACGTGCCATAGGCGAAGCGTGCCTTGACTTGCCGAATATCCTCACAGCTGTTGAAGATCACCGTCGAACCACGGTATATCGGTGTATTAACGAAGCCCCACTGCTCATCGGGATTGCGCCCGAGTAGAGAGAGGCGTGTATCCAGTTTAAATTTATTGATCTCTGAAGCGCTTTTCATAACCTTACCTTTTACTCGAAGAATTTAAAGAAAGGCGATAGACAAAGCAGTACACCTATCGCCGAGATAAAGACGACTCGCCAAGAGTAGTATTTCTTTAATGCTGGGACTTTAAACACCAGATAACAGGGGATAATACAGGAGACAATGCCGGCAACAGGGGCGGCTATCTGAGATAATAAGAGAATAGGGAAATGTGTCAGTACCCAACCCCATAATAAAATAATTATAGAGAGGGTGATCCCTCGGCTGACGAGTTTCTCATTGATAGATTGCTCATCGATAAAACGTGAGAGAATATTTACGACAATGCCGGTCATGGCCTCCTGAAAACCGAGATAGTTACCAAAGAAGGCGGTAGCGATGGCGGAAATATTTAATGCTATCGACATTATCTTAATGATATTGCCGGGAATGACCTTGGCGACGATGGCCATCGCCGAGATATTGTGCTGCGCCGCCTCGACCGCCTGATCATGGCTTAACGACAGGGTAAAGGAGAAGGCGAAGAACAGGACGGCGCAGACCAGGATGGCATAGGCGATACGACTGGCTCGCTGCGCACGGTAGGTAGCGATAATCGGATCGGCCTCGACCTTACGGAAGGCGACGTTCATCGGGCTGAGGATCTGGACGAACAGGATGGAGAATAGGGTGAAGGGGAGAGTCAGAATCGTACCGACGAGCAGCTCACCCAGGGGCGGAATATTGCCGATATAGCTGAAGTTCCAGTGGGGGATCATCACCATCCCGAGCAGCACGACCACACCCAGCTTCATTAACACCATCGGCCCAGACACCTTGAAGATGAGTCGCTCACCCTGGGCGGCGATGCCGACCAGGAAGGCTAAGATCAGCAGCCCATACCACCAGCGATCCGACAGGGGCTCCTGGGTTAGGCCGAAGGTTTGCAGGTAGGAGGCGCTGTCGAAGGTGGCAGAGAGTGAGTAGGTCAGCATGCCGATCAGTAACATGATGAAATAGGTAATGCCGAGGAAGAACCCCCAGTTTTTTCCCAGGTAGTAGGTGATCACCCCGGAGTAATCTTTACACTCTGGGCTTTGAGATAACGTCTTTAGATAAAGCGCTTGCATCATATACAGGGCGGGGTAGGCGAATAATACCGATAGGGTAAAGACCCAGATCCCTTTTAATCCAATCTGAATCGGTAGAAAAATAATTCCGGCGCCGATGGCCATGCCGATACACAGAATGACCCAGCCCGCATCATAACTGGTGAATGGGATTTTACCTTTAATCGCAGCTTGTGAAATATCATGGCTATTATCCATAATTTTACCATTATATTAGTGGGAGAGGAGTGGGCAGCTCGCCACTTATAACCTCACTATTTGTTTGCCGCCTACTGGTAAAATCATAAATTGTGATCCTGTGAGAATAAAGTTTACTATTGGTGAAATATAATAAATTCATTGTCGAGTGCTAGTGGATTACCCGGTGGAACGTAGTCCTGTTATTTATTCGTTTCCCCATATAGTATTAATTTAATCAATTCCATTCCGTTCTCTTGATAAAAGAGGGAACATCAATGCTTAATGCGTATACTCTGCATCAACTCAGTGTCTTTGTGCGTATTATCGAGATGGGGAGCCTGAGTAAGGCGGCGCGAGAGTTGGGGTTATCTCGTTCGGCGGTGAGCAAAAGCCTGGCAACCTTAGAGCAGCAATTGGGCGTGCTGTTAATTAAGCGTAGTACGCGTCGCCTGTTCCTGACGGAACAGGGCACGGCGGTCTTTAACCGGGCGATTATGTTGCTCGATGCCTGCCAGGATCTCTTTACTCAACTGCATAGCGAGACGGAGCCAGAGGGGGTACTGCGCCTCTCCTGCTCGGTGGCCTATGGTTCGACCTGTTTACCTGATGCGATCAGCGCCTATCAACGCCAGTTCCCGCGCGTCAGGATCCATGTCGATCTCAACGATGAGTTGATTAATCTGGCGGAAAGAAATTTTGATATGGTGCTCAGGATCACTCAACGGCAGTGGGAGCGCGCAAACGCCTTTCTGTTGGGCAAGGTGAATTGGATCTACTGTTGTTCCCCACACTACTTGCAGGGCAAGCCGGCGATCACTCAGCCGGCGGATCTTTCTCACCACCGTTGTCTTACCAATCCGGTGATGAGCTATCAGGATAAGTGGGTCTTCTGCGGTCGCGATGGGCAGCAGATGATCGCGGTGGACTCGCGTCTGACCTCCAACTCTAGCCTGACTTTGCTCAAGGTCTTGCTGAATCACAATGGCGTCTCCTGCCTGCCCGATTATCTGGCAGAGGCTTACATCGCGCGCGGTGAGCTGGTGCATCTGTTGCCGGATTACCATGCCGGGATTTTTCACTATCTGTACGCCATCGAAAAGACGTCTCGGGTGGTGAACCCATTAACCCGTTCCTTTATCGCACATCTTAAGGCGACGCTACCGGTCTATCACGAGGGTGCTGGAGAATAGGGGGGGATGGGGGGCGATGGTGCGGGGGAATGGTGTGACGCGCGCGTTGCATACGCTAACAGCGCAAAAACGAAAAGCCCGCACAAGGCGGGCTTTTCAGGAATCTGGCTCCTCTGACTGGACTCGAACCAGTGACATACGGATTAACAGTCCGCCGTTCTACCGACTGAACTACAGAGGAATCGTTACAACGGGGCGCATCATAACGGCCACGCAGGGCCCTGTCAACCGCTAACCCGCGCGCCCGGGTGCGAGTGCTGTTTTTCTCACCACCTCGGTTAGGCTGAAGGTGAGGGCTGCAATAGGCCACTATCGTAGAGGCGTTGTAGCGGGTCCTGGCGGTAGAAGCGCACAAAGTGGCGATAGACGGCGGGGAAGCGCTCTGCCAGTAGCTCCGGTGCGCTAAAGAAGTATTCGGAGAGGACGGCGAAGCACTCCGCCGGCTCACTGGCCGCATAGGCATCCAGACTAGCGCCCTCTTCGCCCAACAGTTCGACCTCCTCCTGGATCGCCATCATGGCGGCATGCAGATCGTGCTCCCAGGCGGCGATCTCCCGTAATGGGATCGGCGGGATACCGTTGGCGATCCCGGCGTTACGCATGTCGAGCTTATGTGCCGTCTCATGGATGATCAGGTTGTAACCGGAGCGGTCGAAAGAGTCGCGCACATCCAGCCAGTTGAGCAGCACCGGTCCCTGCAGGCTGCACTGGCCGGCCTGCACCGCCGGACCGCTGTGCACCAGTCCGATGTCATCCTCCCACTCATCATGCAGCAGATAGGGCTGCGGATAGAGCAGGATCTCGTGGAAACCATCGAGCCAGTCGATGCCCAATTCCAGGATCGGCAGGGCAAACAACAAGGCGATACGCGCCTCCATCAGCGGTGTGACCTGAAGCGCTTGAAGGGCTACCAGGCGTTTCTGGCGGATGACTTGTTGTGCCAACGTGATCAGGCGTCGTTGCTCGTCGTCGCTCAGCGCCGCTAGCAGCGGGATGGTACAGGCCTCACTCCAGGGATGGTTGTCTGGCGCGTTCGGGGGTTGCGTACGCCAAGGCCACTTAATCATGACGGATCCGTTCCTCTTCTTTTTCTGGGCGCGTGATGTGCTCGTGCGGGTCATACCGTAAACGCCAGCGTGCACAGCCGTGTCATATAGTGTGGGCGTTTTAGAGGTTAACGTATTATGCGGGCGGCGTTGATATTAAAAAGGTTGTACTGAGAGGATTGTGATATATATCGCGCTGTGTAGACAACGCCGCCCCACTGGCGGGGGCGGCGTTGGCGATCAATCGCGGCAGCGTTGCAGAATATCCAACTGCGGATTTGCCGCGCTGGTGGTGACATGCATCATCGAGAGCAGCGTCGGGAACAGATTATCGTGTGAGAAGTGCCCATCACGTGCGGCCTGTTGCAGACATTGAAGATTGATGCGGTTCGCTTTGGCATAGCCATCCGACAGCCAGAGCGACATCGGCACATGGGTCTGCTCGGAGGGGGCGAACTGATAAGGCGTTCCGTGCAGATAGAGCCCCTTCTCACCGAGCGACTCGCCATGGTCAGAGACGTAGTACAGGGCGACGTTGTACTGCTTCTCATACCCTTTCAGTCGTTCAATAAACTGATTCACCACATAATCGGTATACACCAGGGTATTGTCATAGGTGTTGACCAACTGCTGCTGGCTACAGTTTTCGATGTCGCTGCGCTCACAATCCGGCATAAAGACGCGGAAACGCGGCGGATAGCGTAGGTAGTAGGTGGGGCCGTGGCTGCCGATTAAGTGGAAGACCAGCAGTTTGCTCTTACCATCATCCGGGATCTTCTGCTGTAGGTTCTCCAGCATCACCTCATCGAAGCAGGTCTTGCCGTTACACAACGGATTATCGGCCTTGGTCGGCACCAACTCGTTCGGGGTCCGATCACAGGCGCCCTTACAGCCCTCATCATTGTCGCGCCAGAAGGTGGTGACGCCGGCACGGTGCAGCACGTCGATAACGCTGTCGCTGTTGCGGGCCACGTTACCGTCGTAATGCTCCCGCGTCAGGTTGGAGAACATGCAGGGGACGGAGATGGCGGTCGCGGTGCCGCAGGAGGTCACGTTGCGGAAATAGATCAGCCCCGGCTGTTTGGCGCTATAGGGGTTGGTCTCCCGATCATAGCCACCCAGTGACTGGTTTTGCGCGCGCGCGGTCTCCCCCAGGATGACAAACACCAGCGTCGGTTTCTCACCCGGCTGGGCGACCAGTTTGGCATCTTCGCCCACCTTACGGAAGGGCATCGGCTTGGTCAGGTAGCGGCGGTCGATATACTGTGCGGTGCTATACAGATAGCTGGCCGGTTGGATTTCCAGATTCAGGGTACGGTTGTTACGCCCGACAGAGGCATAATCTTGGTAATAGAAGCAGGCGACCAGGGCGATCAGCAACAGGGAGAGCAGCATCACGAGCAGGCGGATACCCAGACGCAGCAGAATGTTATGCCCGTAGATGATGCGGGTCTTCAGCAGCAGCAAGGCGGGTAAGACCCCCGCCAACAGCAGCCAGCCCACCACATAGCGGTTGAGGTAGGAGCCGGCCTCGGCACTGTTGGTTTCGAAGATGTTCTCGATCATCGAACGGTCGAAGATCACCTGATACTTGTACTGGGCATAGCTCGCCAGCGCGGTGATGACCAGCAACAGGGCGAAAAAAGGTTTCAGCAACGGGCGGAAACTAAAGGGCATAAACACAAACAGCAGGGCAGCGAACAGCACCAGCGGAATGGAGATGACAAAGCCGATGCGATACTCACCCAAGGCATGCAGGATGCGGTAGAAATGTAACAGAATCGGGATGTTCAGGACCAGCGTGAAGTAGCCGGCCAACAACAGCATGACGGTAAGAAAGCTGGCGGAAAGGCCTTTATGTGACAATGAAGACTCCTGCCTGTCAGGCGATAGGCTGCCCGAGGGCAGATGCAAAAAATGGTCTAAGCCTAAGTAGAGAAACTTAAAATAGCCTTAAGTAGTGCCTATCCCATTAGGCTATTTTTATTTGCCATTTTGGCCCTGGGCAGTGCTCACACAAAACTTAGCGAAGTTTTGAACGCCCTTCAGGGCGGCCCGAAGGGTGAGCGAAGCGAATAATCCTCACGTACTGCGTGTACGCTCCGGTTGTTCCGCGCTGTCCGTGTCCAAACTGGCTGCAACAATACACGCCTACTGGGATAGGCTCTAAGTCCCTTTCTCCCGCCCGCGATGCGCGTCTGCAAACCTGCGGTGGCGGCGATCGCTCGATAAACCCCGCTTCACGGCGTCTATTCCCGCCATCGCTTCATTTTCACTCTGGCATGCTATGCACTGCGTAATTTTAGGTATTGCAGTTGGGGACGCCGTGGCAGAAGAGAGTGATCTGGAAAAAACCGAAGACCCCACCCCCCACCGAATAGAGAAAGCGCGTGAGAAGGGGCAAATCCCCCGTTCGCGTGAGCTGACCTCGATGTTGATGTTGGCCGTCGGCTTGGCGATTCTGCTGCTGGGCGGCGACTATTTGGCGAGCTCCTTGGCGGTGATGATCGCCCAAGGGTTGCACTTCGATCACCTGCTGCTGAGTAATGACCGACAGATGCTGATCCAGCTCGGCATGCTGCTGCGCCAAGCCGTCGCCGCGCTCTTACCGGTTCTGCTGGGGTTGATGCTGGTGGGATGGTGTGCGCCGATGCTGATCGGGGGTTTTCTGTTCAATCCTGGCTCGATCAAGTGTGAGCTGAATCGTCTGAATCCGCTTACCGGCTTCAAGCGTATGTTCTCCAGCCAGGTGCTGGCCGAGTTGTTGAAAGGGGTGCTCAAGGCCACGCTGGTCGGTTGTGTGACGGGGTGGTTCTTATGGCATTACTGGCCGCGCATGCTGCGATTGATCACCGAGTCCTCGCTGGAGGCGATGGGCGATGCCCTGCATCTGGTGGGGATGTGTGGCTTATTGGTGGTGTTGGGACTCCTGCCGATGGTGGGTTTTGACGTCTTCTATCAGCTATGGAGCAACCTTAACAAGCTGCGTATGACCAAGCAGGAGATCAAGGATGAGTTTAAGGAGCAGGAGGGCGATCCGCATGTTAAGGGGCGCATTCGCCAACAGCAGCGTGCCGCCGCCCGCCGCCGTATGATGAGCGACGTACCGAAGGCCGACGTGATCGTGACCAACCCGACGCACTATGCCGTCGCCTTGCAGTACCAAGAGAACAAGATGAGTGCGCCTAAGGTCTTGGCCAAGGGCGCAGGCAATATTGCTCAACGTATTAAGGCGTTGGGCATGGAGCACCGTATCCCCCAACTGGAGGCGCCGCCCTTAGCGCGTGCGCTCTACCGTCACAGCGAAATCGGCCAGGCGATCCCCGCGACCCTGTATGCCGCGGTAGCCGAGGTATTGGCCTGGGTTTATCAATTGAAACGCTGGCGACGTGAAGGGGGGCAGGCTCCGAAGAAACCGACAAATTTACCGGTGCCGCCCGCACTGGATTTTGGCGTTACTGACTCCGTAGAAGGAACACCGACCGATGGCTAATCTGGCCGCGCTATTGCGCCTCCCCGGCAATATGAAAGACTCTCAATGGCAGGTATTGGCCGGGCCGATCCTGATCCTGCTGATCCTCTCCATGATGGTGCTGCCGTTGCCGCCCTTCGTGCTGGATCTGCTATTCACCTTCAACATCGCCCTGTCGATCATGGTGTTGTTGGTGGCGATGTTTACTCAGAAGACCCTAGAGTTCGCCGCCTTCCCCACCATTTTGCTGTTCTCCACGCTGTTGCGCCTGTCGCTCAACGTCGCCTCGACGCGTGTGATCCTGATGAACGGTTATACCGGTGGCGCGTCGGCGGGGCAGGTGATCGAGGCTTTCGGTCACTTCCTGGTGGGCGGAAACTTCGCCATCGGTATCGTGGTGTTTATCATCCTGGTATTGATTAACTTCATGGTCATCACCAAGGGTGCCGGGCGTATCGCCGAGGTTGGTGCACGCTTCGTCCTGGACGGGATGCCGGGTAAACAGATGGCTATCGACGCCGATCTCAATGCCGGGCTGATCGGCGAGGAGGAGGCGAAGACACGCCGCGCCGAGGTGACGCAAGAGGCCGATTTCTACGGCTCGATGGATGGTGCCAGTAAGTTCGTGCGCGGCGATGCCATCGCCGGCTTGATGATCATGGCGCTCAACGTCGTCGGCGGTCTGTTGATCGGTGTCATTCAGCATGGCATGTCGGTCGGGCAGGCGGCGGAGACCTATACCCTGCTGACCATCGGTGATGGCCTGGTGGCGCAGATCCCGGCGTTGGTGATCTCCACTGCCGCTGGCGTGATCGTCACGCGTGTTAGCACCGATCAAGATGTCGGCGAACAGATGGTAACCCAGCTGTTCAATAATCCGCGGGTGCTGATCCTCAGTGGGGCGGTGCTCGGCTTGTTGGGCCTGGTTCCGGGCATGCCGAACCTGGTGTTCCTGTTGTTTACCGTCGCGCTGTTGGGGACCGCCTGGTGGATGAGCAAGCGTACGGCCCAGGCCGAACAGCAGCAGGAGCAGATGCCGTTGCCAGAGAGCCAGCCGGTGATGGAAGCCAGTTGGGACGATGTTCAACTGGAAGATCCGCTCGGTCTGGAGGTCGGTTACCGTCTGATCCCGCTGGTGGACTTCCAGCAGAATGGCGAGCTGTTGGGGCGCATCCGCAGCATCCGGAAGAAGTTCGCCCAGACGATGGGCTTCCTGCCGCCGGTCGTGCACATCCGCGACAACCTGGAGTTGCAGCCCTCTGGCTATCGTATCCTACTCAAGGGGATCGAGGCCGGACGCGGTGAGGCACATCCGGGGCGCTGGTTGGCGATCAACCCGGGCAACGCCGCCGGTACCTTAGAGGGGCAGGCGACCACCGATCCCGCCTTCGGTTTACCCGCTATCTGGATCGATAGCGCGTTGCGTGAGCAGGCGCAAATCCAGGGCTATACCGTGGTGGAGGCCAGCACCGTCGTGGCGACGCACCTCAACCATATCATCAGCCTGCACGCCAGCGATCTGTTCGGGCGCCAAGAGGCACAACAGCTGATGGATCGCGTCTCGCACGAGATGCCGAAGCTGACGGAAGACTTTATTCCAGGGGTGGTGACGCTGACCATCCTGCATAAGGTGCTACAAAATCTGTTGGCCGAGAAGGTGTCGATTCGCGACATGCGCACCATCATCGAGACGTTGGCGGAGCACGCACCGATCCAGAAGGATCCCTATGAGCTGACCGCGCTGGTACGTGTGGCGTTGGGGCGTGCCATTAGCCAGCAGTGGTTCCCCGGAGAGGGTGAGATCCAGGTTATCGGCTTGGATACGCCATTGGAGCGTTTGCTGTTACAGGCCCTACAGGGCGGTGGCGGCTTGGAGCCAGGCCTGGCGGATCGCCTGTTGGAGCAGGCACGTCAAGCGTTACAGCGCCAAGAATTACTCGGTGCGCCGCCGGTGCTGTTGGTCAACCATGCGCTACGTCCGCTACTGGCGCGCTTCCTGCACCGCTCCTTGCCCCAACTGGCGGTGCTCTCTAACTTGGAGATCAGCGACAATCGCCAGATCCGTATGACCTCGACCATCGGTGGGGCGGAGTAAGCAATGCGCCCGTTGATCGCCTTGTTCATCTGGGGATGGCTGGCGACGGCTTGGGCCGCCGCCGGTGGCAGTTGGTCGGCGGATAGCAGCGGTTTGCAGCTCAGCCAGCAGGGGGTGGTCGCTAACCAACCGCCCTTGGCGCCCTTAGCCGGGCAGGTTCCCGCCGGGGCACGCATCGACGATGTGGTGTGGCAGATCTCGCTGTTGAGCCCCGCGCCGACGGGGCTGACGCTGCAACTGTGCACGACGCGGCGTTGCATGGCGTTGGACGGATTATCGGGGCGCTCGCTGGGATTGCGCGGTGAGCCCGCCGACAGCACGCTGCGGGTGGTGATGTGGGTCGCCGGGAAGGGCGCTATCTACCCGCCGATTAACGTGGTGAGCCAACAGGTCATCGTCAATTATCACTGAGTACAGCCATCCTGAGCCCCGCGTTTAGCGGGGCATGTGGTACTCGACTCGCCGCAGGCTAACACGCCCTCTCCCCACCCTGCGGGGAAACCCTTTCTCTCGTATGACCTCAATCGTGTGATGATCGACGGCTCGATAGACTGACATCGCCCGATTCCCCGTGGCCACGTCACGAGGCAAGCTGGTGCTGGTGCTGGTGCTGGTGCTGGCGTAGATGTAGATGCGGAGCATCGCCTAGCAAACGGGGAGCACGATGGAGAGGATATCCCCAGAGTGGTGGGATGACCCGCCGATTAACCGGGTTAGTCAGCGGGTGTCGCTTCGGAGAGCGGAGTGCGCCGTGCGCACGCGTTCCGGCGAGAGTCCTGGTGTTGGCGCAAAGGCCTAAATACGTAATTTGCGTGCGTTGAGCAAGCCACTCTGGGTCTGACCATCGGGTCCATAAAGCGCTTGGCCGTGACGGCTCTGTAGCGCACCCATCGCCTGTTGATTGTAAGACAGGTGGCGATTGAGCAGTTCGCCGTTGTGTTGGTTCATCTCATGTAGCTGGCGAGTCAGTGTCAGGATGGTCTGCCACAGTTCGGCCTGCTGCGGATCGGTATAGGGTGGCTGGGGAGCGGCATCGCGCCGCCGCTGGTCGAGATGGCGCAGATTGGCCAACTGATTCTCTTTCTCCAACGTCACGGCCTGTAGGCGTACCGCATCGACTTGACCGGCGCACAATAATTGCTGCTCCTGGGTCATCGTGACGTTGAGGGCCTGCAAGATTTCCACCATCTGTTGCAGGTGAACGACTGTGTCTGCCATTAAGCTTACTTATCCTTTAAATAGGCGAACGTATCCTGCAACAAGGCGTCGGCGATTTTACCGGTATCCATCTTCAGTTCCCCGCTGCGGATCGCCTGCTTCAACGCTTCGACGCGCGTGGTGTTGATATCGCGGCTATTCGGTTGCATCAGGCGAGCCTGGGCGTCACTCAGCTTGACCTGGGTGCCGATAACGCCTTCCTGGCTGCTGGCGACCTTGCGGGTCTGTTGCGCCGCATCCTGGGGTTCACGGGCTTGAAGGTGGCTGATGGCACTCAGCGCGGAAGTACGATCTATGCTCATCGTTATGGTCTCTCTGGTTGACCACGCCACCGAGTGTGGCGGGTGGCTATCCGGTCTTTATCTTCTTTAGCTATACCATCGGCAAATTAATCAATAACTTTAGCCAAAATGTGTCGATATTTATCTCTTTATCCCTGCGGAATAACCACACATCTGTGCCTAATCCACGGATAACAGCATTATAACGTCACCGAGAGCGTCCCTGGACCGCTGGCTTTGCCGCTGATCACCTGGCCTGAGGCCGTGCGTGCGCGTACCACGTCGGCCAGCGCCGCATTGTTCATCGCGCGGCCTTCGCTGCTGACATTGAAGCCGTCCCCCTGCGCCAAGATCTGGACCTGTTGCCCTGCGCGGATCACCCACGTGCGGCGCACCATGGTGGCGGCGATCGGTTGCCCGGCGCCGATGTTGCGTAAGACGGTGGCGCCCTCTAGACGAGTAAGATCGAGAATAGTACCGGGAGGGAGGGTGTCGAGTCGACCCTGCGTCAGACGAAATTGTGTCGCGCTGAGGTTTTGCCCACGATTTAACGCCTTGACGGTAACGGGATAGCGCCCAGTGACCTGCACCTCGGTTTGGAGATAACGGCGCTCATCGGGGCACTGCACCAATACGCTGAGACGCCCCCAACGGCGTGGTGAGGCGAGTTGGCTAATCTGCGGCTGTAGGCAATGGGGCCACTGTTCCGCCTCGGACAGGATGCGGACCTGTACCTGGTAGGTCTCGCCCGGGAACTGTTGCTGAAAGTAGGCCTGTATCGCTTGTTGCAAGGGCGCGCTTGTCGTTGCCGCGTCACAGAGCGGCACCACCAACCCTAAGGTGGCGGCGAGCGGCGCCGTCAGGCGCGATAGTCGTCGCAGCATGCTCTTTTCTCCCGGTTAAATCCCCATCACTCACAGGGTGTTTTCTGTACCCGCGGCGTTAGTTTACCCGGACAGGCTAAAAGCAAAGGCGCTAAATAGCAGGCCATTTACGCCTTATTCTCGCCATCGGCTTTACCTGAGCGGCCCTATCCTATGCACTCCAAATTGTCATTGACATAGGGTGGGGGAGCCTTTCCGCCATCCCAGCTAACCGATAGCGGAGACGGTATGCTCGATAAACTGGATGCCGCGTTTCGTTTTCAGCAGGAGGCCCTGAATCTGCGCGCGCAGCGTCAGGAGATCCTGGCTGCAAACATCGCCAACGCGGATACCCCCGGCTACCAGGCCCGGGACATTGATTTTGCCTCACAGCTGTCACGCATCCTGGAACAGGGGCGTCCTGACGGCAGCAGCATGGCGCTTTCACTCACCTCGGCACGCCATATCCCGGCGCAGACAGTGCAACCGCCGACGCTGGATCTGCTGTATCGCGTGCCGGATCAGCCCTCATTGGATGGCAATACCGTCGATATGGATCGCGAGCGTACGCAGTTTGCCGATAACAGCCTGCGTTACCAAACCGATCTCACCGTCCTTACCGGCCAGATTAAAAGCATGATGTCCGTGCTGCAACAGGGGTAATCCATGTCGCTTTTATCCATTTTTGATATTTCCGGCTCTGCGCTGACGGCGCAGTCCAAACGCATGAACGTGGCGGCCAGTAACCTGGCGAATGCCGACAGCGTAACCGGTCCCGATGGCGAGCCGTATCGCGCTAAGCAGGTGGTCTTCCAGGTGAAGCCGGGCGCGGGTGAAGAGATCGGTGGCGTACAGGTCAGCCAGGTGGTTGACGATCCCTCACCGGATCGTCTGGTCTACCAGCCGGGTAACCCGCTGGCCGATGCCAAGGGGTATGTGCGGATGCCTAACGTCGACGTGGTCGGGGAGATGGTGAACTCCATCGCCGCCTCACGGAGCTATCAGGCTAACGTCGAGGTGTTGAACACCACTAAATCATTGATGATGAAGACATTAACCCTCGGCCAATAACAGGAGGCGCTATGGCGATTTCCGTATCGCTTAACGATCCGGTTAATACCGGCTCATCCGTCAACGCCAGCAGTAAGAATGGGTTGGTGGCGGATAACAGTCAGGATCTACAGAATAACTTCTTGACGTTACTGGTGGCGCAACTGCGCAACCAAGATCCGACCAACCCGTTGCAGAACAACGAGCTGACTACCCAGTTGGCGCAGATCAGTACGGTGAGCGGCATCGAAAAACTGAACACCACCCTGGGCAGCATCTCCAGCCAGATCAACAGCAACCAGTCGCTGCAAGCCTCTAGCTTGATTGGTCACGGCGTGATGATCCCGGGGAAAACGATTCTGACGGGGAAAGGCGAGGGGGAAGGAAAGGTTAGTACCACCCCCTTCGGTTTCGAGCTGGAGAGCGGCGCTCAGAGCGTGGTGGTCACCATTACCGATAACACCGGCAAGGTGGTCAAGCAGATCGATATGGGGAGCCACAACGCCGGTGTCTTCAGCTACACCTGGGATGGCAAGGGCGAGGATGGTGTAGAGGTGCCGGACGGCGCCTATAACTTCAGCGTCAGTGCCAGTAATCAGGGGCAGCAGGTGGTGGTGCAGCCGTTGCATTTCGCCATGGTTAATGGGGTCACCCAAAGCAGCAAAGGCGCATTGCTGGAGCTGGGGCTGGCGGGGACGGCCACACTGGCGGATGTCCGCCAGATCTTGTAATCGCGGCCGGACGAGCCGGCCTTTACTGAACTTAGAGACAGGATTTTACTATGGGATTCTCTCAGGCAATCAGCGGCATGAACGCCGCCTCTAGCCAACTGGATGTCATCGGCAACAACATCGCCAACTCGCAGACCGTGGGCTTCAAATCAGGCTCCGTGACCTTCGCCGACATGTTTGCCGGCTCCAAGGTGGGCTTAGGGGTGACCGTCGCCAGCGTAAACCAAGACTTTAAAGATGGTACCACCACCACCACCAACCGTGGTTTGGATGTCGCCATCAGCGGCCAGGGCTTCTTCCGTATGCAAGATCCCAACGGTAGCGTCTACTACACCCGTAACGGTCAATTTTCCAAGGATGCCAAGGGATTCCTGACCAACGCCCAGGGGATGTACCTGACCGGTTATCCGGCCTCCGGCACACCGCCGACCATTCAGCAGGGCGCCGATCCGGTACCGATCCAGATCCCGACCGGGCTGATGCCGGCTAAGTCCACGACTCAGGGCAGCATGGTGCTTAACCTGAACTCGGCGAATAAGGCGATCGACAGTAAAACATCACCGTTCGATCCCAACAAGGTCGACACGTACACCTACGCCACCTCGATGACCACCTACGATTCGCTGGGCAACGTCCACAATATGAATCTCTACTTCGTCAAAGGGGAGTCCACCACTGGGGCTGCACCGGAGACCGCATGGCATGTCTATGCGGTAGATAGCGCGGCACCGGCTACCGATAAGCCGCAGGATGTCGGCTCGCTGACCTTCGACGCCAACGGTAACCTGATCAAGGGTGGCAAGCAAACGATCAACATGGTCGCCAGCAACGGTGCCCCGGCGCAGACCTTCACCCTCGACTTTACCGGTACTCGCCAGCAGAACACCGGTAAAGATGGCGTGACCTCCAAGACGCAGGATGGCTACAAGGCGGGTGAATTGACCGGCTACCAGATCAACGACGACGGCACCATCACCGGTAGCTACACCAACCAGCAGAAACAGCTGCTGGGCCAGATCGTGATGGCCAACTTCGCCGCGCCGGAAGGGTTGGTCTCCGAAGGCAATAACGTCTGGAGTGAGAGCGCCAAGTCTGGCCAGCCGATCGTCGGTACCTCCGGGACCAGCGGCTTGGGCAACCTGACCAGTGGCGCGGTCGAGGCCTCGAACGTCGATCTGAGCAAGCAGCTGGTCGACATGATCGTCGCCCAGCGTAACTACCAATCTAACGCCCAGACCATCAAGACGCAGGATCAGATCCTGCAGACGCTGGTTAACCTGCGTTAATTCCGCTTGACGACCGCCCGTATCGCGGGCGGCATGACGAGACGAGTTAAATGGATCACGCGATTTATACCGCGATGGGGGCTGCCAGCCAGACGCTGAATCAGCAGGCCATCGCGGCCAACAACATGGCCAACTCCACCACGCCAGGCTTCCGTGCCCAGCTGGCGGCGTTGCGCGCCGTGCCGGTCGATGGCGAGTCGCTGGAGACCCGTACCCTGGTCACCGCCTCGACGCCGATGCACGATCTGAGTATGGGCAAGCTGGACTATACCGAGCGCCCATTAGACGTCGCATTGCAGCAAGACGGCTGGCTCGCCGTGCAGATGCCTGACGGCTCCGAGGCTTACACCCGTAACGGTAGCCTGCAGATTAACCCGCAGGGGATGCTGACTGCGCAGGGGCACCTGGTGATGGGCGACAACGGCCCGATCGCCGTGCCCGATCGGGCGCAGTTGACCATCGCCGCCGACGGCACCATCACCGCACTAGGGGCGGGCGATAAGCCGAATGCCACCACCCAGATCGGCCGTCTGAAGCTGGTCAAGGCCAGCGCTCAGGAGGTGGTGCATGGCGATGATGGCCTGTTTCATCTGACGCCGGAGGCCGAGCAACAGCGCGGCGCCCAGTTGCCGCTGGATCCGACGCTGAAGGTGATGCCGGGCGTGTTGGAAGGCAGTAACGTCCAACCGGTCGAGGCGATGGTGAACATGATCACTAACGCCCGCCGTTTTGAGATGCAGATGAAGGTCATCCGCAGCGTGGATGACAACGAACAGAAAGCCAATCAGCTGTTATCACTGAGCTAACAGCGCGGGAGTTATCATGATCCGATCACTATACATCGCCAAGACCGGGCTGGAAGCCCAGCAAACCAACATGGACGTGATCGCCAACAACCTGGCCAACGTCAGCACCAACGGATTTAAGCGCCAGCGGGCGGTGTTTGAGGACCTGCTGTATCAGACCCTGCGTCAGCCGGGCGCCCAGTCCTCCGAGCAAACCACCCTGCCTTCCGGCTTGCAGCTGGGGACCGGTGTTCGTCCGGTCGCCACCGAGCGCCTGCACAGCCAGGGGAACCTGTCACAGACCAACAATAGTAAGGATGTGGCGATCAAGGGGCAGGGTTTCTTCCAAGTCACCCTGCCAGACGGCAGCCAGGCCTATACCCGCGATGGTTCATTCCAGGTTGACCAGAACGGCCAACTGGTGACCGCCAGCGGTTTTCAGGTCTCTCCGGCGATCACCATCCCGGCCAACGCCACCAGCATGACCATCGGTCGCGATGGCATCGTCAGCGTCACCGTACAGGGACAGGCGGCGGCGCAGCAGGTCGGTCAGCTGACGCTGAGCACCTTTATTAACGATGCCGGTCTGGAGAGTGTGGGTGAGAACCTCTACCAAGAGACCGACAGCTCCGGTGCCCCGACAGAGAGCACCCCAGGGCTGAATGGCGCGGGTTTGTTGTACCAGGGCTATGTCGAGACCTCTAACGTCAACGTGGCCGAAGAGCTGGTCAACATGATCCAGACTCAACGCGCCTATGAAATCAACAGTAAGGCGATCAGCACCTCCGATCAGATGCTTCAGCGTCTGACGCAGCTGTAATGTGCGGCCGACCCCGAGTGTGGGGTCGGCGTGCGCCAGCGCCAGAGGTAGCGTAAATCGACGTTAATGGCAGAAAAAGGCAGAAAAACGATGCAAAGACATTCGGGAATCGCGCTGTTATGTGCGCTGGCGTTGTCGGGCTGCGCCTATATTCCCCACGACCAGGTGGTGACCGGGCCGACGACTGCCACGCCGGCACCGGCGACGCCGCCTCGTGCCAATGGCTCCATCTTCCAAGGCGTACAGCCGATGAACTACGGCTATCAGCCGCTGTTTGAGGATCGCCGCCCGCGTAATATCGGTGACATCCTGACCATCGTATTGCAGGAGAATGTCAGCGCCAGTAAGAGCTCCTCGGCGAATGCCAGCCGTAATGGCGGCTCGAAGTTCGACTTCGCCACCGTGCCGCGCTATCTGGAAGGGTTATTCGGCAACGCGCGCGCCAACATGGAGGTCAACGGCGAGAACCAGTTCAACGGTAAAGGGGGCGCCAACGCCAACAACACCTTTAGCGGAACCATCACCGTCACCGTGGCCGATGTCCTGTCCAACGGCAACCTGAAGGTGGTCGGTGAGAAGCAGATCGCCATCAACCAAGGCACCGAATATATCCGCTTCTCCGGCGTCGTCAATCCGCGCACCATCAGTGGCAATAACTCGGTGCCATCGACGCAGGTGGCCGATGCTCGCATCGAATATGTCGGCAGCGGCTATATCAATGAGGCTCAGAACATGGGCTGGATGCAGCGTTTCTTCCTCAATCTCTCCCCCTATTAATAGGTATTTGGCTATGGGTAACGTTAGACAATCCCCGCGCTGGCGTCGCGCCAGCGTTTGGCTCGGCGGCCTGTTACTGGCGCTCGGGCTGGTGAGCCAGGGCGCGTGGGCTGAGCGTATTCGCGATCTCACCTCTATCCAGGGCGTGCGTAATAACGCCCTGATCGGCTACGGCCTGGTGGTCGGGCTGGATGGTACCGGCGACCAGACCATGCAGACGCCGTTTACCACGCAGAGCCTCAACAACATGTTGTCGCAGCTGGGGATCACCGTGCCTGCTGGCACCAACATGCAGTTGAAGAACGTGGCGGCGGTGATGGTCACCGCCAATCTGCCCCCCTTCGCCAAGCCGGGGCAGGCCATCGATGTGGTGGTCTCCTCGATGGGTAATGCTAAGAGCCTGCGCGGCGGGACACTGTTGATGACCCCGCTGAAAGGGGTCGACAACCAGGTGTATGCCTTAGCGCAGGGCAACGTGCTGGTCGGTGGGGCCGGGGCTTCGGCCGGCGGCAGCAGCGTACAGGTGAATCAGTTGTCGGGGGGACGTATCAGCGGCGGTGCCACTATCGAACGCGCGGTACCGACCACCTTCGGCAACGGTAACGTCATTAACCTGGAGCTGAACAACGAGGACTTCTCTCTGGCGCAGCGTATCAGCGATGCGATTAACCGCGCCAACGGCTTGGGGGCCGCCACGCCGCTGGATGCCCGTACCGTGCAGGTACTGGTGCCGCAGGGCGGTAGCAATCAGGTGCGCGTCTTGGCGAACATCCAGAATATCGAGGTTAATGTCGGCACCTTCGACGCCAAGGTGATCATCAACTCGCGTACCGGCTCGGTGGTGATGAACCGCAACGTCGAACTGGATTCGTGCGCCGTCGCTCAGGGAAGCCTGTCGGTGGTGGTCGATCGCCAGATGAACGTCAGTCAACCGAATACGCCGTTTGCTGGCGGTCAGACGGTGGTGACGCCGAACACGCAGATCTCGGTCAATCAGGGTGGCGGCTCGCTGCATCAGGTTCGGGCAGGCGCCAATCTGAATAGTGTGGTGCGTGCGTTGAACGCCTTGGGTGCGACGCCGAACGATCTGATGTCGATCCTGCAAGCGATGCAGAGCGCAGGCTGCTTGCGCGCCAAGTTGGAGATCATCTAATGGCCGACGATAGCCTGGCGTTTAGCAGCGCCGCCTACGATGCGCAGGCGCTTAACTCGCTGAAATACAGTGCAGCCAGTGGTTCCGATAAGGCGCTGCGCGAGACGGCGCGTCAGATGGAGGGCATGTTTCTCCAGATGATGCTGAAGAGCATGCGCCAGGCGACGCCGCAGGAGGGGCTGCTCGACAGCGAGCAGAGTCGCCTCTATACCTCGCTGTACGACCAGCAGGTCGCCCAGGAGATGGCGGCGGGGAAGGGGATGGGGATCGCCGATATGCTGTATAAGCAGATGCGTGGCGCCCATCATCCCCAGTCGGCGATCCCGGACAGCGTGGGCGTCGCGCCGATGGCGCTGGATGGGGAAACGATCAACAGTATGCCGGTACGGGCATTGGAGCAGGTGATGCGCCGCGCCATGCCCCGTATTCCGCAGACTGGCTCGGCCTTGCCATTGCCTAACAGCAATGGTGAGTTTATGGCCCAACTGAGCCTACCGGCACAGTTGGCCAGTCGGCAGAGCGGGATCCCGCATCAGCTGATCATGGCACAGGCCGCATTGGAGTCGGGGTGGGGGCAGCGTGAGATCCCGATGGCGCACGGCGGACGCAGCTATAACCTGTTCGGCATCAAGGCGGGCAAGAATTGGGAAGGGCCGACGACCGAGGTGACGACCACCGAGTATGAGAATGGGGTCGCGGTGAAGACCCGTGCCCGTTTCCGGGTGTATGGCTCTTACTTTGAGGCGATCAACGACTATATCGGCCTGCTGACGAACAATCCACGTTATGCCGCGGTGGTGAACGCCGATACCCCAGAGCAGGCGGCTCATGCCTTGCAGCGTGCCGGTTACGCGACCGATCCGCATTACGCCAATAAGCTGGTTCAGCTGATCGGCCAGATCAAACAGGCTGGCCAGCGGGTCGTTCAAGCCTATACCCACGATCTGGCCAACTTGTTTTGATTTATTTTTCACCGCATGGAGCGTGTGCTGCGGCGCGCGTCTCCGGCGCTGAATGTGGCGGTTACCCGGGATGAGTGCCACAAAAAAGATTCAAGTTTTTTCTCCCCCTGCCGATACAAAAAATAATAGTAAAAGCCCGCCGGTCCTGGCGGCAGGCTTTTTTAGCGCATAGGAAACCGCATGGCCAACTTAATTAATAACGCAATGAGCGGATTGAACGCCGCGCAGACGGCGCTGGCTGTCACCAGCAATAACATCAACCACGTATACACTGCCGGTTATAATCGCCAGAGCGTCAGCTTCGCCGAAAATAATGGCACCAGCACCCCGGCCGGTTTTATCGGCAACGGCGTGGTGGTCAGCGGGATTAACCGCGAATATAACCAGTTTATCGTGAATCAGCTGCGTCAGGGGCAGAGTACATTGGCGACGACGGCGACCTATCATCAACAGATCTCACAGATTGATGATCTGTTGGCGGATAGCACTAACAGTTTGTCTGCCAACATGCAGAATTTCTTTAAAAATCTGCAGAACCTGGTCAGTTATCCGAGCGACTCTGCCGCGCGCCAGACGGTGATCTCCAACGCGAATGGCCTGACGGCTCAATTTAAGACCACCGATGCCTATCTGCGTAATCTGGAAAGCAACACGAACCTGACGGTGAGTAATAGCGCCGAGCAGATCAACGATTATGCCAAGCAGATCGCGAGTCTGAATAACCGCATCTCCGAACTGACGGGTGCCAGCGGCGGCACCGCCCCCAACGATCTCTTGGATCAACGCGACCAGATGGCCAGCGAGCTGAATCAGATCATTGATGTCGATATCAGCATGCAGGATGGGGCGATGAACATCTCCTTTGCCGGTGGTCTCTCTCTGGTGCAAGGGGGTGATGCCTATGGTGTGAAGGCGGTGCCTTCCAGCAGTGATCCGTCTCGTACCACACTGGCTTATGATCGGGGTAATGGTCTGAGCGAAGTGCCGGAAGCGCGCATCCGTGGCGGCAGCCTGGCGGGCGTCTACCGTTTCCGCAGCGAGGCGCTAGATAACACCCGCAACCAGTTGGGGCAGATTGCGCTGAGCATGGCGCATGCCTTTAATCAGGTGCAGGCCGAAGGGGTGGATCTCAACGGCGAGAAGGGCGGTGATCTGTTCGGTTTCGCGCAACCGGAAAGCCTGGCCAATGGCAATAACACCTCTAAGGCTTCACTGTCGGCCAGCTACGAGGACATCGACAAGGTGCAGGCCACCGATTACCGCGTCGACTTTAAGGATGGTAAGTGGAACATCACCCGTCTGGCCGATGGTAGTCAGCAGACGGTGACCCCAGAGAAGGATGGCAGCGACACGGTGCTGAAGTTCGATGGGCTGAAGGTCAAGATTAACGATACGCCGGCAGAGAACGACAGCTTCAAGCTGCGTACTACCTCCACCGTAGTCAGCGGCTTCGATGTCAAGATTAGCGATCCGGCTAAGATCGCTGCGGCTAGCCTGGCCTCTGGCACGGGTAAGGATCATGAGGTCGGTGACAATACCAACGCGCAAAAGATGTTGGATTTGCAAAATAAAAAGCTGGTCGGTGGTAAGGCGACGCTGAGCGGCGCCTATGCCGGTCTGGTGGGTACCGTCGGTAACCAGACCAATAGCTCCAAGGTTGACAACAAGGCGCAGGAGAACGTGGTGAAGCAGTTGACCAAGGCGCAGCAGTCAGTCTCTGGGGTGAACCTGGACGAGGAGTATGGCAATCTGGTGCGTTTTCAGCAGTATTACATGGCGAACTCGCAGGTGATTCAGACGGCCACGACGATGTTTAATGCGTTGCTGAGTATTCGATAAGGGAGCACTGCGCCATGCGTTTAAGTACTAGCATGATCTATCAACAGAATATGAATGGCGTTCTCGATGCGCAGTCCGAGTGGCAACGCATCGGTGCACAGATGGATAGCGGTAAAAGGGTTATCGTCCCGTCGGACGATCCGCTGGCCGCCTCTCAGCTGGTTGGGCTGAATCAGGCCAAGTCGATGAATGAGCAGTATGGTATGGCTCGAGGTTATGCCCGCCAGAGTACCTCGATGGAAGAGAGTGTGCTGCAACAGGTGACTAACGTCATGCAGAACGCCACGCCGGTGTTGGTCGATGGGATGTCCTCCGGTACCAAGAGCGACGACGACCGTGCGGCGATCGCCACACAGCTGGAGAGCATGCGCGATCAGCTGATTAACCTGGCAAACAGCACCGACGGTAACGGGCGTTATATCTTTGCCGGTTATAAGAGCGATAAAGTGCCATTCACCAAGGGAGCTGACAGTAAGGTCACTTATTCCGGCGGTGATAAGGCATTGACCCAGCAGGTGGATGCGGCGCGTACCATGACCGTGAGCCACACGGGCAACCAAGTGTTTCGGAGCGCCTCCAGCAATCCGATCAAGGAGCCGGATGGCTCGGTGCAGAGCGATATTTTCGCCTCCCTGCAGAAGGCGATCGATGCGCTGAAGACGCCGCTGGCGGGGGCGGATGACGCCACCAAGCAGAAGGTGGATGATGACTTGAATTCCGCCAACCGTGGCTTGCGTAACTCACTGAATAACGTCTCGCAGGTACGGGCAGAGCTGGGTACCCAGTTGAATGAGTTGGACTCACTGGATGCGATCGGCGATGAAAACGCGATCACCTATAAGACGCGCATCAGTAACGTGCAGGATGTGGACTGGACCCAGGCGGCTACCGAGTATGCGTTACGCCAAGTCTCGCTACAGGCCTCGTATAAGGTCTTCTCCGATATGCAAGGGATGTCGCTGTTCCAGATGGCGCGCTAAGCATCTCCATCACTGAATTTGCTCTTTGACGCGGCCTTCGGGCCGCTTTTTTTTTTGCCGGTGATTCGTCTTGGGGGAGGGAAAAGGGCGGGGACGATCACAGCACACTCTCTCTGAGACGCGGCCGCAATAGGCTGAGACGTTGTCACATGTTGTTACATCGCTGCCTTGGGTATAACGGATGAGGTTTATTTATCCCCTTAAGGAGCACTTCTCATGTCGACACTCTATTCGCGCCTGGCGCACCAACAGGCGCTCGCCGCCACGCTTTGTCGTCTGGCTATCGCCTTAGTCTTTCTCTGGATCGGTCTGTTGAAGTTTATCCCCTATGAGGCCGACAGCATCGTCCCCTTTGTCGCCAATAGCCCGTTCATGTCCTTCTTCTATAACGATCCTACTCACTATGCCTCGTTTATGAATCACGAAGGTGAGCTGATCGAGGCGAACCGTGCCTGGCATCAGGCCAACAATACCTACGGCTACTCCAGCGGATTGGGGGTGATCGAGGTACTGTTTAGCCTATTGATCCTGGCGCACTATATTTCGCCCCGCATCGGCTTCTGGGGGGCGACGCTCGCCTTCCTGACCCCCTTCGTCACCCTGACGTTCTTGATCTTTACCCCGGAAACCTGGGTGCATGGCGCCGACGCGCATACCGGCTTCCCCTATCTCTCTGGTGCCGGACGACTGGTGCTGAAGGATGTGATCATGCTGGCTGCGGCCTTTGTGGCCATGGTGCATTCGGCCCACTGCATCGTCGCATCCTCCCGAACACGCCAGGCGCACCTGCGCGCTTCGGCATGAGGTAACGCCCCAACGGCGGGGCAAGTGAGTTCATTATGGCTTATCACAACAAGGAAATCGTATGAATCAGAAGACAGCAGCGCAGTCGGAACAGCCTATCACACGGCGTGCCGCGATGGGGAAAGGGGTGAGGTTGGCGGTCGCCGGAGTGGGACTCGCGGCCGTGGGATCGACGATGGCGCAAGCCGCCAGCGGTGCTAAGCGCCAGGCCGATCCCTATGCGGAGCCGAAGGCATATGGCTTGCCGCGTCCGGGGGTCAACCTACAGAAATCCCAGGTGGCGCTGGTGGTCGTCGATCCTCAGGTCGATTTCCTGAGCCCTCAGGGCGTCGGCTGGGCCGTGTTGCAGGAGAGTGTGACGGAGAATAATACCGTCGCGCATCTGGAGGCGCTGTTTCGCCAGGCTAAGCGCCAGGGGATCGTGGTGGCCGTCTCCCCCCACTACTACTATCCCTACGATCATCAGTGGTTGTTTGGCGGGCCGGGCGAGCACTTTATGCATAATACTCATATGTTCGACCGTAAGGGGCCGTTGACGCTGGAGGGATTCAACGACTCGGGGGCCGATTTCATGCCGCAATTTAAGCCCTATATCCTGGATGGTGAGACCATCATCGCCTCGCCGCACAAGATCTTCGGTCCGGAGAGTAACGATCTGGTGCTTCAGTTACGCAAGCGCGGGATCTCGCAGATCCTGCTGGCAGGGATGGCGGCTAACTTGTGTATCGAATCGCATCTGCGTGAGTTGGTGGAGCAGGGGTTCGAGGTGGTGGTGGTGAAAGATGCGACCGCCGGGCCGCGCGCCCCGGAGGGGGACGGCTATCAGGCGGCCTTGATTAACTACCGTTTCATCGCCAACGATCTGTGGACGACGGCGGAAACGCTCCAACGTATGGCGGCCCTGGGGTAATGACGCCCGGCGAGGCCGTTAAACCACCGGAATAAAAAACGGCGGGCCGCCCGTGGGCTCCCGCCGTATGTGGCATCGCCGCGCTTACTTCAATACGGCGACGATAGCCTCGCACAGCGGTGCCATGTTGTCTGGCGTCATGCCTGCGACGTTGACGCGGCCAGAGTTGACGGCGTAAACCGCGAACTCCTCGCGTAGGCGACCGACTTGCTCTTTGCTCAAGCCGCTGAAGGAGAACATGCCATTCTGCTGGGTGATAAAGCTAAAGTCCTGCTCGGCCCCCTTCTCTTGCAGGGTATTCACGAACAGTTGGCGCATGCGCTGGATGCGTTGGCGCATGTCGGTCAGCTCTTGTTCCCACATGGTGCGTAGCGCGTCGTTGCCTAGGATGGTGGCAACGATGGCGCCACCGTGTGCCGGAGGGTTGGAGTAGTTGGCCCGGATCACCGCCTTGATCTGGCTGAAGGCATTGGCGGCGCTGCCGCTGTCGGCGGCGATCAGGGTACAGGCCCCGACACGTTCGTTGTACAGGCCGAAGTTCTTCGAATAGGAGCTGCAGACGATCAGCTCATCGTGGCGTGCCGCAAAGATACGCAGCCCCAGGGCATCCTCTTCCAGGCCGTTAGCGAAACCTTGGTAGGCGAAGTCGAACAGCGGCAACCAACCGTTGCAGCGTGACTGCTCGGCCAGCATCTCCCACTGCTCGGCGGTCGGATCAATGCCGGTGGGATTATGGCAGCAGCCATGGAACAGAGCCACATCGCCAGGCTGCGCCTGAGACAGGCTCTCTTGCAGTGCGGCGAAGTCCAGACAATGGTTGGCGGCGTCGTAATAGGCATACTCGCACACCTCGAGTCCGGCGGCGGCGAAGACACTCTTATGGTTCGGCCAGCTGGGATTGCTGACCCAGACACGCTTGGCTGGCGTTTTCTTGGCGAGAAAGTCGGCGGCGACACGCAGCGCGCCGGTACCGCCAGGCGTCTGGGCGGCGTGCGCCCGGTTAGCTAAGAGAATCGGGTTCTCCTGACCTAACAACAGCTCCAGCGTCCGCTGACCGAAGGCGGCGATGCCATCGATGCTCAGGTAGTTTTTGCTGGTTTCATGCTCCAGTAGGTATTGCTCAGCCTTTTTCACGCTGGTCAGTACCGGGGTATTGCCACTTTCGTCTTTGTAGACGCCGATGCCCAGGTTGATTTTGTGCGGGCGCGCATCGGCGCGAAACAGGTCGGCCAGCCCCAGGATTGGATCGGCGGGTGCAGCAGGGATGTTTTCAAACATGCGAGAGCTTCCATGTGTCCAGTTAAGCCAGTGAAGCGACAGATTACCGCTATGGACAATCCTTGCCAACCGTTTGGCTGAAAAAGACGATAAAGTGGCGAGTAAGGGGCAGATGGCGGAATTAATGCTGTAAAAACAATTGGCAACGGCGGAGATTCGCAGAGATGTCACCATAAAAAAGCAGGGCCGAAGCCCTGCTCTTGATGCTCTTACACAGCCTGAGGCTGCGTCGAGATTAGAACTGGTAGATCATACCAACGCCAACGATGTTGTCGGTGCTGATACCGTTGTCTTTGTAGAACGCGTCGTTGCCATCCAGCAGGTTGATCTTGTAGTCAACGTAGGCGGACATGTTCTTGTTGAAGTAGTAGTAGGAACCCAGATCCAGGTATTTAACCAGATCTTTGTCTACGTTAGCGGCAGTACCCAGCTGCTTGCCCTTAGACTGCAGGTAGGCGATGGACGGACGCAGGCCGAAGTCGAACTGGTACTGAGCCACAGCTTCGAAGTTCTGGGTCTTGTTAGCGATACCGCCGTTACCATACGGGGTCATGTTCAGGGTTTCGGCGTACATGGCGGCTACGTAGACGTTGTTGGCGTCATACTTCAGACCAGTGGTCCAGGCCTGAGCCTTATCACCAGTAGCTACACCGCTAGTGTTAGGCTTGAGATATCCACGTTTCTGATCCAGGGTACGGTTAGAGGAGGAGAAGGCCGCCGCGGCGCTTACGCCCCAGCCCAGATCGTAGGAGGCAGACATACCGAAGCCGTCGCCATTCTGCTTGGACAGCTTGTCACGACCGTTGTTGCTCTCGTCGCTGTTGCCGTTTTTACCCTGATACTGCAGGGCGACGTTCAGGCCGTCAACCAGGCCGAAGAAGCCGTTGTTACGGTAGGTGGCCACGCCGTTGGTACGGCCGTTCATGAAGTTGTCGGTGTAGGTGTAGGAGTCACCACCGAAGACCGGCAGTACGTCGGTCCAAGCTTCGACGTCGTAGACTACGCCGTAGTTACGGCCGTAATCCAGGGAGCCGAACTCGCCATATTTCAGACCGGCGAAGCCCAGACGGGTCTTGTTGCCTTCCTGGCCGATAGCCGGGTTGCTGTCTTCGGAGTTGTTAGCCTGGAAGTTGTATTCCCACTGGCCGTAACCGGTCAGTTCGCTGTTGATCTGGGTTTCACCTTTGAAGCCAAAGCGGGCATAGGTAGCATCGCCGTCTTCAGACTTGTCAGAGCTGAATACGTGACGGGCGTCGACTTTACCGTACAGGCTAACTTTGTTGCCGTCTTTGTTGTACATCTCGGCCGCGTTGGCCGCGCCAGCAACCAGCAGAGCCGGGATTACCACTGCAAGAATATTGCGTTTCATCATTGTTACCCTCATTGGTTTTATTTTTTTGACACCTGCCACTGCCTAATTTGATCCCGTTGGGATTTTTTTAACCCTCAGCGGAACTAAGCTAGAGAGTATGGTGTCTTCCTGTGTCTGGATGGCAGTGTTCCATCCACACCGATGATAATCCATAGGCAAAATGATACAAATATCTTATAGCAGTAACATAATGAAATAATGTGTATCAAAATGTAAAAATTAGGGAACTTTGTGACAGAGGTCTAAGTTTAAAAAAGCGGGGGTCAGCTTAGCTGACCCCCGCTTTTGTTAGTGAATCGTAACGCGCCGATGGCGTGTTAGATCAGAATGTTGCGTTGCGTGGTGTGCGTGGGAACGGGATCACGTCGCGTACGTTCTGCACCCCAGTGACATAGGCGACCAGACGTTCGAAGCCGAGGCCGAAACCGGAGTGCGGTACGGTGCCGTAGCGGCGCAGATCGCGGTACCACCAGTAATCCTCTTTCTTCAGCCCCATCTCATCCAGACGCTTGTCCAGCATATCCAGACGCTCTTCACGCTGGGAGCCCCCGATGATCTCACCGATCCCCGGCGCCAACACGTCCATCGCTGCGACGGTCTTACCGTCTTCGTTTAGACGCATATAGAAGGCTTTGATGTCTTTCGGATAGTTTTTCACCACCACCGGCGCCTTAAAGTGCTGCTCGGCCAGGTAGCGCTCATGCTCGGAGGAGAGATCGACGCCCCAGAACACCGGGTTTTCGAACTGCTTACCACAGCTTTCCAGGATGGTAATCGCATCCGTGTAGTCGACCTGGGCGAAGTCGGAGGTGATGAAGCGCTGTAGCCGCTCGACCGCATCTTTGTCGACACGCTGGGCGAAGAAGGCCATGTCGTCGGCGCGCTCTTCCAGCACCGCCTTAAACACATATTTCAGCATCCCTTCGGCCACGCCGGCGATGGCGTCCAGATCGGCGAAAGCGACTTCCGGCTCAACCATCCAGAATTCGGCCAGGTGACGGCTGGTATTGGAGTTTTCAGCGCGGAAAGTCGGACCGAAGGTATACACCTTGGAGAGCGCACAGGCGTAAGTTTCCCCGTTCAGCTGACCCGATACCGTCAGGAAAGCCTCGCGGCCGAAGAAGTCTTCGTTGTAGTCCACCTTGCCGGCGGCGTCGCGTGGCAGGTTTTCCATATCCAGGGTAGAGACACGGAACATCTCACCGGCGCCTTCGGTATCGGAGGCGGTGATCAGCGGGGTAGAGACCCAGAAGTAGCCGTTCTCATGAAAATAGCGATGGATAGCCTGCGCCAGGGTGTGGCGCACGCGGGCGACGGCTCCGATCAGGTTGGTGCGCGGACGCAGGTGAGCGACTTCACGCAGGTATTCGATGCTGTGGCGCTTAGCCGCCATCGGGTAGGTATCCGGATCTTCGACCCAGCCGACCACGCGGATGCCTGTCGCTTGCAGCTCGAAACTCTGCCCCTCGCCCGGCGAGGCCACGACGCGACCGCTGACTTCCACCGAGCAGCCGGTGGTCAGGCGCAGCACTTCATCTTCATAATTCGGCAGAGAATTATTCACGACGGCCTGTAACGGATCAAAGCAGGAGCCGTCATAGACGGCGAGGAAGGAGATACCAGCTTTAGAATCTCTCCGGGTACGTACCCAGCCACGAACGGTGACCTCAGTGTCTACCGCCACGCGGCCTTGCAGTACGTCGACTACAGGCACTACGCTCATAGATTTCTCTCTTTATAATGATCTTGATTGACAAATAACCTTGCCCCCTCATCGATCAAGGGCATGATGCTATGTTACTTGTCATGCAAACAGACACAAGCGGAATTAAGCCCCGTTGAGGTAACTTTTTCGTGTCATTGCCCCTAATTATGGGGTGAGTGGGGGGAAAACCGGTGCCACACCGCATGGCATCGCACCGGATAAGGGATCAGCTGGCGCGTTTGACCAGCGGCAGATCGAAGGCTTTGCGCAGCGCCTTGACGAAGGCGGCATCCTGGCAGATGGTCTTACCCGGACTATCGGAGAGCTTGGCGACCGGTTTGCCGTTGCATTCCACCAGTTTGATGACGATGTTTAGCGGCCGTACTCCGGGCAGATCACAGGTCAGGTGAGTTCCGATGCCAAAGCTGAGGCGAATACGGCCATGGAAGTGGCGGTAGAGCGCCAAAGCCTTCGGCAGATCCAGACTATCGGAGAAGACCAGCACCTTGTCGCGCGGATCGATGCCCAACGTCTCATAATGGGCGATGGCCTTCTCGCCCCAGGCGATCGGATCTCCCGAATCGTGGCGTAGCCCCTGGTAGTGGCCGGCGAACTGGCTACCAAAGTCGCGCAGGAAGGCATCCATGGTGATGCAGTCGGTCAGGGCGATCCCCAGTTGATCGGGGTACTCATCCAGCCAAGATTGCAGCGCCGCGCGCTGGCTGTTGGCCAGTACCGGGCAGATCTGTTGGTGAGCCTGGAACCATTCATGCGCCTGGGTGCCTAACGGCGCCAACCCCATTTGTTTGGCAAATAGGTAGTTGCTGGTGCCGCTCAGGTAGGGGAACTCCTGCTGTAGGGTCGTCAGGATGGCCTGATGCACCGCCCGCGAGAAGCGGCGCCGGGTGCCAAAGTCCATCAGGCGAAAGCCGCTGAGATCGACATCGCTGCTCAACTGACGGAACGACGCTAAACGGCGCTGTAGCTGTGCGATGGCGATCTGTGGGGTGATGTGCGGGGAGCGATGGCGATGTACCACTTCGCTGATCACCGCCAGTAGCGGCACCTCCCACAGGATCACCTCGCGCCAGGGGCCACTGATGCGGATCGTTAACCGACCGCCCTCGTTACGGATGACGACCTGTGCCGGGTCGAGTCGCAGGGTACGCAGCCAATCGAGGTAGTCACGCTGGAAGAAGGGCAGGGCCGCCAGATAGTCATACTCATCTTGGCTCAGGGTCAACTGCCCCATCAGTTTGACCTGGCTGGCTATCTCGTCGGCATATTCCCCCAGCAGTTCGTCGCCACGGCAGCGAAACTCCGCCGCCACGCTGACATTGCGGTAACGGTGGAACACCGCCTGTTGCATATGCAGTTTATAGGCGTCGGTGTCCAGCAGCGAAGTGATAATCGGGGAGACATCTTGAGTCATGGCGCGTTACTGCATCCTCGTCAGGGATTATTGACAAAAGTCGAAGGAGTATACCTAGTTTATGCGCAGAATGAACCGATAATCTACGCAAACGGTGGCCGATAGGTCGCGGATTGGGCGCCGGTCCGACGCCACGAGCCGGGAAAAATCCAGGCCTCTCTCTGCCGTTACGGGCGAGGCGCGTACGCACCATAGCACTCTGAGCGTGTTATCCCGCCGCGTGCGGCTATATAGTATGGAACAATCCCATCGCACAAGATATGCTGCGACAATAAGGGGTGTGGCGCCGCGTAGCACGGTGTCCGCACAGATCGCGTAGGTGGCGGGGAGGCATCCCGTCTCGACGGGTCGCGCACCCACCCGCCCACTGCCGCCCAGCCAAAGAGAGCCAACAAGGGTAGCTATGACTCAACAACCACAGGCGAAGTATCGCCGCGATTATCAAGCGCCGGATTACACCATCACCGATCTGGATTTAGACTTTGTCCTCGACGCCGACCTCACCACGGTGACGGCGATCAGCCAGGTTCGACTGCTGGGTAGCCCGGGTGCACCGCTGGTGCTGGATGGCGAGGCGCTGACCCTGCGCTCGCTGGCCGTGGATGGTTTGCCGTGGAGCGACTACCGGATTGAGGGTAATCAGCTGATCATTCAAGGGGTACCATCCCAGTTTACCCTGACCATCGTCAACGAGATCTACCCGGCGCAGAACAGCGCCCTAGAGGGGCTCTACCAGTCCGGCGAGGCGCTATGCACCCAGTGCGAGGCCGAGGGGTTCCGCCACATTACCTACTATTTGGATCGTCCCGATGTCCTGGCCCGTTTCCGTACCCGCATCGTGGCGGATAAGGCGCGCTATCCTTATCTACTCTCTAACGGTAACCGGATCGAGCAGGGCGAGCTGGCGGATGGCCGCCATTGGGTACAGTGGGAAGATCCGTTCCCCAAACCCTGTTATCTGTTCGCGCTGGTGGCCGGTGACTTCGATCGGCTGAGCGATACCTTTATTACCCGTAGCGGGCGCAGCGTCGCGCTGGAGCTGTATGTCGATCGCGGTAACCTCGACCGTGCCGAGTGGGCGATGACCTCGCTGAAGAACGCCATGCGTTGGGACGAACAGCGCTTCGGCCTGGAGTACGATCTGGATATCTACATGGTCGTGGCGGTGGATTTCTTTAATATGGGGGCGATGGAGAACAAGGGGTTGAATATCTTCAACGCCAAGTTCGTGCTGGCCAAGGCGCAGACCGCGACCGACAAAGATTACCTGAATATTGAATCGGTGATCGGCCATGAATACTTCCATAACTGGACCGGGAACCGCGTGACCTGCCGTGACTGGTTCCAACTGAGCCTCAAAGAGGGGCTGACGGTGTTCCGCGACCAGGAGTTCAGCTCTGACTTAGGCTCACGGGCGGTCAACCGCATCGACAACGTGCGCGTACTACGCGGCGCCCAGTTCGCCGAGGACGCCAGTCCGATGGCACACCCGATCCGGCCGGAGAAGGTCATCGAGATGAACAACTTCTATACCCTAACGGTGTATGAGAAGGGGGCCGAGGTGATCCGTATGCTGCATACCCTGCTGGGCGAAGAGAAGTTCCAGGCCGGGATGCGCCTCTACTTTGCGCGCCATGACGGCAGCGCCGCCACCTGCGATGACTTTGTCCAGGCGATGGAAGACGCCTCGGGCATCGAGCTGACGCTGTTCCGTCGTTGGTATAGCCAATCCGGTACGCCGCTGTTGACGGTACGCGACGAATACGACGCCGAACGGCGCCAGTATCGCCTGTATGTCACCCAGAGCACACCGGCGACGGCCGATCAGGCCGATAAGCAACCGCTGCACATCCCGCTGGATATCGAACTGTACGATGCCGATGGCCAGGTGATCCCCTTGGTGATGGATGGGCAGGCGGTCGGCAACGTCTTGAGCGTGACCGAGTCGGAGCAGAGTTTTGCCTTTGATAATGTGCCGCAGGCGCCGACACCGTCGCTACTGCGTGAGTTCTCCGCGCCGGTACGTCTGGAATATCCCTACAGCGATCAGCAGCTGACGTTCCTGATGCAGCATGCCCGCAACGACTTCGCGCGTTGGGATGCGGCACAGATGCTGTTGGCCAAGTATGTGCGTCTGAATGTCTCCCGTAGCCAGCAGGGACAGCCATTGTCGTTGCCCGAGCATGTGGTGACGGCCTTCGGCAACGTGTTACGCGACGAGCAGCGCGATCCGGCGTTACGCGCCCAGATCCTGACGTTACCCTCCGAGGTGGAGATGGCCGAGCTGTTCAGCCTGATCGACCCCGAGGCCATCGCTCAGGTCCATCAGGCGATGACCCGTCTGCTGGCGCAACAGTTGGCCGGGGAGTGGTTGGCGGCCTACCATCAGAACGCGACGTCGCTCTACCGTATCGAGCATGGCGATATCGCCAAGCGCGCGCTGCGCAATGTCTGCCTGCGTTATTTGGCCTTCGGGCCCGATGTGGCGCAGGCGGATGCCTTGGTCAGCGCGCAGTATCACCAGGCCGACAACATGACCGATGCGCTCGGCGCGCTGTCGGCGGCGATGGCGGCACAATTGCCGTGCCGTACTGCGTTGATGGATGAGTTCGATCAGCGCTGGCATCAGGATGGGTTGGTGATGGACAAGTGGTTTACCCTGCAGGCGACCGCCCCGGATGATGACGTTCTGGATCGTGTGCGTCAGTTGTTACACCACCGCGCCTTTACCTTAAGCAACCCGAACCGGACGCGTGCGCTGGTCGGTGCCTTTGCCCAGTTGAACCCGCGTGCCTTCCACGCTCCCGACGGCTCCGGTTATGCCTTCCTGACGGCGATCTTGAGTGACTTGAATCGCCGTAACCCACAGGTCGCCGCTCGCATGGTGGATCCGTTGATCCGTTTGAAACGTTACGACGAGGGGCGCCAAGCGCTGATGCGTAAACAGTTGGAGACGTTGTTGGCATTGGATAACCTCTCTGGCGATCTGTATGAGAAGATCACCCGGGCGTTGGAGTCCTGATCGTGGGATGACTGCCCTATCTCTACCGGCTCTCTGGGCCGGTATTTTTTTGCCTGCGCCCCGGGCGGGGTGGCGTGGCCCGGCCTAGCGTGTTTTATCAGGAGGTGAGGAATGGTAATTACAGGAATCGATCACGTGGTGATCACCGTGGAGGATGTCGAGCAGACGCTGGCCTTCTATGTCGATGGGTTAGGCATGACGTTGGAGCGGCGCAACGATCGTCTAGCGCTGACCTTCGGTAATCAGAAGATCAATATTCACCGCCGCAAGGCGGAGTTTACCCCGGCCGCGCGTCAGGTGACCTACGGTAGCTTGGACATTTGCCTGTTGGCGCAGGGGGATATTCAGCAGATTAAGCGGGAGCTGGAGGCGCGTGGGTTGACGATTGAGTTGGGGGTGGTGCCGCGTACCGGCGCCTGCGGGCCGATCGATAGCCTATATCTGCGCGATCCGGACGGTAATCTGGTCGAGATTAGCGTCTATCGAACGGTGTGAGGGAGACGTCGGACTTTCGCCATCATGCCCGCGACTCGGCGCCGCAGGCCCCCCTCGGGGGCTCTGTGCTATTTCTATTCTTGCCTTCTATTCTTGCCGACATAGCGCGTCACCGGCGCTGCGCGCGCCGCTGGCCCCTATCCAATCATACGATTCGGCTAGGCTGAGCCATGGCGTGACACGCCCGGTGGGCTCTGTGGCGTGTCGTCTCGTGACGGCATGAGGCGGGGCGGCGTTAAGGTTAGCGCCCAGGTAACCACGCCTTCTCCATGATTGATGACTAACGGTGTGACACAGAAGTCGGTGAGCGGTCGGCGGCCGTGGTCACTTCGCTCGGTGTAATTGTCTCGCGAAGTGAGGGCGCCTGATATCGTTCCCGTTAATATGGTAATCAGGATAATGATCGAGGCGGCGATTAGCCGCGTGCTAACCCTATCGGGCGGGGGGTAAAACGTTTGCCTTTGTCGGCCTATTTTGTCTTTAATCAATTCCAATTCGTCGCGACTTACCCGATAATAGCGCCCCGTTTGGCAACGGGAATCAGGAGATCTCATGTTCTACCCTTTTATCAGGAAGGCACTCTTTCAACTCGATCCGGAACGTGCGCACGAGTTTACCTTTAAGCAACTGCATCGTATCAGTGGTACGCCGCTCCTCGGCTTGGTGCGCCAGTCCGTGCCGAGTAAACCGGTCAGCTGCATGGGATTGTCCTTCAAGAATCCGCTCGGATTGGCCGCAGGGTTGGACAAGGATGGCGAATGCATCGATGCGTTGGGCGCCATGGGGTTCGGATCCATCGAGGTGGGGACCGTCACGCCGCGTCCGCAACCAGGTAACGAGAAGCCGCGTCTATTCCGTATCGTCGAGGCAGAAGGGTTAATTAACCGCATGGGTTTTAACAACCTGGGCGTCGATAATTTGGTCGAGAACGTCAAAAAGTCCCATTTCGGTGGCGTGCTCGGCATTAATATCGGTAAGAATAAAGATACACCGGTAGAGCAGGGTAAGGATGATTATCTGATCTGTATGGATAAGGTGTATTCCTATGCCGGTTATATCGCGGTCAATATTTCCTCACCGAATACGCCGGGGTTGCGTACCCTGCAATATGGTGAAGCCTTGGATGATTTGCTGGCCGCGATTAAAAATAAGCAGGCAGAATTACAGCAGAAGCATGCCAAGTATGTCCCACTGGCGGTAAAAATCGCGCCCGATCTTAGTCATGAAGAGTTGGTGCAGGTGGCCGATAGCCTGGTACGTCACGGTATCGATGGGGTGATCGCGACCAACACGACGCTGGATCGCTCGCTGGTCGCCGGTCTCAATCATTGCGCTCAAAGCGGGGGACTGAGTGGTCGTCCCTTGCAATTAAAGAGCACCGAAATTATTCGCCTGCTCTCCGCCGAATTACAGGGTCGCCTGCCGATTATCGGTGTTGGTGGTATTGATTCGGTCATTGCCGCGCGGGAAAAAATGCAAGCGGGTGCTTCGCTGGTGCAGATTTATTCCGGATTCATCTTCAAAGGGCCGGGTCTCGTTAAAGAGATCGTTAACTACATCTAACGCTTTATCCCTCCCTATTTAGCCCGGGACTTTATTTCTGTCGCGGGCTAGTCTATATTTCAAACAATCCGTTGTTTATTTATGCAGGCGTTGAGTCGATGGCTGACGGTAACGTGACATCGTTCGCCAGGATCGTTATGTTGCCAGGGAGTTTATGGTCAGGGGGAGTAACACATGAATATAAAGCCCGGGGATCGCTGGCGTTGGTTCTTTGATCAACAACACGATCGTCTGATGCTGGATTTGGCGAATGGCATGGTTTTTCGCTCCCGTTTTCCTGCCAAGATGTTGACGCCGGATGCGTTCGATGTCAGCACCTTTTGTCTCGATGATGTCGCTAATTATTATCACTTCCTGGAGCGTTGTCAGGCGTGTGAGCTGGAGGCGTCACTGCATACCGAACTGGTGCTCAACGCCCTGGTCGCGCAACGTTTTCTCAAGCCGTTGATGCCGAAGAGCTGGCACTTTACTTGCCAGTCGGGGCGTTATGTTCCATCGCTCGGTGAACTGGTCGCCGTGCAACTACAGGATGGGAGTGGCTGGGGGCGTTTGTTAGTGGTCGAGCCGGGTGAGCACGCTAGCCTATGTTTGCTGGCGCAACCACAGCTGGTGTTGGCAGGGAAGACACAGCGATTAGGCGAAGCGATTAAGGTGATGCACGATCGCCTGCTGCCGCTGCATCATGCGCCCCTGGTCGCCGCCTGCGATGCCTTGGCTTACGCCGGATAAGCGCCTTTCTTCTCGCGACGCCCCCTCCTTTTCTTGGGTCGCACGCCTTTAGGTAATAATCCTAAATTCCCGCTATTACCTGCCAAATTGTACTTTATTTAGACGAATATCCGGTATCAGACCCCAAGGCTAGGATTGTTCGTGTTATCATGCGCTCAATGGCAAACGTCACGATCATCAAGGGAGGTTGATATGTTTGACGCGTCAGGGAAATTCCCGTCAGCGCTAAGGAAAACGCTGATTGCAGTGACTACGGTGTCATTGCTGACTTTTTCAACGGCTTCGTTAGCCGGCCCGAGCCGCACCACTAAAGGGGCGTTACTGGGGGCGACCGCCGGCCTGTTGTCCGGTAATGGTGTTAACGGCGTGCTTAAGGGTGCGGCGTTGGGTGCCGGTGTCGGCGCCATCAGTGAAAAAGGTCATAAAGGCAAGAAAGCCCGTAAAGGGGCAACCATTGGGGCGACCGTCGGCGCCGTCGCGGGCGTTTTGTCCGGTAACGGCATAGAGGGCGCCATCAAAGGGGCTGTCGTCGGCGGTGCTGGCGGCGCGATCATCGGCCGGATCCAATAAAACAGAAGGAATTGCATGTGAAAAAGGTATTGTTCTTAGTTTCTGCTCTGGCTGCAGCGCCGACCGTATGGGCGCAATCTTACGACATTAAATCCGGTTTGCCGGCCGAAGTGTACATGACGTGTGCCGATGCTGGCGAGTTGGCTAAGACCGACAGCGCCGGGGTGGCTGAGGTTGTCGCTATCATGGGTAACGCCAGCGTTGAGAGCCGTGGGCTGAAGATCGCTAAGACTGCCGACACCGATAAGGCCGTCATCGACAAGCTGAATCAGGTGTGTGCGGCCGATCCGCAGATGCTGCTGATTACGGCGATCGATGACACCATGCGTGCCATCGCGCAGAAATAAGCCTGACTGAGCCGCGACGACGCGGCGGTTAGCAGGGGATCGGCGATTGAGTCGATGCCCAATGAGAAAAGCCAGCGGATACGCTGGCTTTTTGCTTGAAGGGCCATGGCGTGGGATAGGCAAATCCATGCGCGCGGCTCTCGCTTAGTGTTTCCGTCTCCTAGCCCTCCGGGCTCTTTTATTCTGCGGGAGGGCCTCGGTATCCGCGTTGGCTTCCTTCTCTTCCTCCTCCTCTTTGCCGCATAGCGGTGCCAGCTTGGGAAAGTCGCTAACGATACGGGCGATAAACACCAGAGAGTAAATATACCCCAGGAGCACCACCAGAATGGTCGCGTTACGCGCTGGCCAGGAAACGGCCACAATATCGCCATAACCGACGGTGAGAATACTGATGAAAGAGTAATAGAACAGATCATTAAACATCTGCTGCTGATCGCCGCCGATCCCCTTAAACGAGCCGGGATGTAACACTTCGATACTCGAGAAGATAAACAGACCGATATAGCCAATTAGCAGAAAACCGCTAAGGGCGGCCAGTAATACCTCGATATCGACGCGGGTGGCGAGAATGACTTTACGTACCACGGCGATAGTGACCAGGGTGAAGAAATACAGATATAACATTTTTCCCAGCACGACGAAGGGAACCGAGTGGGGGAAGAAGAGAAATATAACAATATTGACAATAATCGGCACCGTGACGAACTTACGATAACGGCGTAATACGACGTTAAAACCGGCGATCCCTTGTAGTGTCAGGCAGATTAGCGACTTGATTTGTAGATCGCCAATGTTGGGGATGAGGTTGATAAAAAATACGCCGATGAGCGAGGCAAATAGCCAGCCGAATTGATGCTGCTCGGCTTTGACGCGCAATGGAATATGGTGACGCTGGGGTTTCGTCCCGTGCATGATAACCCACCTTGCCAGGAGTCTGATGAAGAGGCAGCACGCCTCGATGCGGCCGGGCATTTAAGCATAGCCGTGGCTGGGGAAGTTAACAAAAATTGCCGCCGTCGTCGCTCGCTCCCTTGATTGAGGGGGAAAATATGTAAAAAAACGCGCTAGGGATGGCATGGCGGCGGGGAAAAGTGGAAAATGTCGGGTTTACTCTCACCGTGATCGTTTTGCTCGGCCTCTTCGGCGCTGTATCGATGGGCTGGCGGCGACATCCGTGAAAAAATCATCCATAACTGACTGATAGCGATAGTGAAAACATGAAATCTCTTTTTGCCAGCACCGCGCGCGGTCTCGAAGAACTACTGAAAAATGAATTGGAAGGGCTCGGTGCGCATGACTGCCAGATCGTCCAAGGTGGCGTGCATTTCAGGGGAGATGGGCGTTTGCTCTATCAAAGTCTGATGTGGAGCCGTTTGGCCTCGCGCATCATGCTGCCGCTGGGCGAGTTCAACGTGTACAGCGATCTGGACCTCTACCTGGGGGTGCAGGCGATCGATTGGACGACGCTGTTTGGTGTCGATAAGACCTTTGCGGTGCATTTTAGCGGTACCAACGAGGAGATCCGTAACAGTCAATACGGCGCCTTGAAGGTGAAGGACGCCATCGTCGATCGTTTCACCCGTAGTATCGACGCACGCCCCAGCGTGGCCAAACAAGATCCCAATATTCGCATCAACGTTAACTTGCAACGCGAGCGCGCCGTGGTGTCGCTGGATCTCAGCGGTGAAGGGCTACATCAGCGTGGCTACCGCGACTTGACGGGTCAGGCACCGCTTAAGGAGACGCTGGCGGCCGCCGTGGTACTGCGCTCCGGTTGGCAGCCGGGCACACCGCTGGTCGATCCGATGTGTGGCTCCGGTACCCTCTTGATCGAGGCGGCGATGATGGCCTCCGATCATGCGCCGGGTCTGCAACGTACCCGTTGGGGCTTTACTGCCTGGCTCGGCCACGACGCCGAATTATGGCAGGCGGTATGTGTCGAGGCGCAGCGTCGCGCGCGTCTTGGCCTAGAGCAGACCACTTCGCGCTTCTTCGGTTACGATCTCGATCGTCGCGTATTGGAGATGGCCCGCGCCAACGCCCGTCGCGCCGGCGTCGCGTCCCTGATCACCTTCAATGCGGGCGATGTGGCACAGCTGCATAACCCGTTACCCGAGGGGCCGCAGGGCACGGTCGTGAGCAACCCGCCCTATGGTGAGCGCCTAGAGAGCGAACCGGCGCTGATCGCCTTGCATAATACCCTGGGGCGCATCATGAAGCGCGAGTTCGCGGGATGGCAACTGTCGCTATTCAGTGCCTCGCCGGAGCTGTTGAGTTGCTTGCAGTTGCGCGCCGAACGCCAGTTCAAGGCCAAGAACGGCCCGCTGGAGTGCGTGCAGAAGAACTACCGTCTTAGCGCGACGCCGCAAGGCGAGGGCGGTGAGGTGGCACAGGATTATGCCAACCGCCTGCGCAAGAATCTGAAAAAATTTGATAAGTGGGCGCGCCAGCAGGGGCTGGAGTGCTACCGCGTCTATGACGCCGATCTGCCGGAGTATAATGTGGCGGTCGATCGCTATGCCGACAAGGTGGTGATCCAGGAGTATGCGCCGCCGAAGAGCGTGGATGCGCAGAAGGCGCGTCAGCGCCTGTTCGATGTGGTGAATGTGACGCAGTCGGTCATGGGGATCAGCGGAAACAACCTGATCCTGAAGACCCGCGAACGGCAGAAGGGTAAGAGCCAGTATGAGAAGCTGGCGCAGAAGGGCGAATTCATGGAGGTGCGCGAGTATGGCGCTCATTTCTGGGTTAACCTGACCGACTACCTGGACAGTGGGCTGTTTATCGACCACCGTATCGCCCGCCGTATGCTGGGCGAGATGAGCCGTGGCAAGGATTTCCTCAACCTGTTTGCCTACACCGGTAGTGCCAGCGTCTATGCGGGCCTGGGCGGCGCGCGCTCGACCACCACCGTGGATATGTCGCGGACCTATCTGGAGTGGGCGGAGCGGAATCTGCGCCTCAATGGCTTGACTGGCCGCCAGCATCGCCTGGTACAGGCGGATTGCCTGGCCTACCTGCGCCACTGCGAGGATAAGTTCGATCTGATCTTCATCGATCCGCCGACCTTCTCCAACTCGAAGCGTATGGAGGGAACCTTCGACGTGCAGCGCGATCATTTGGACTTGATGGCGGATCTGGCGCGTATCCTGCGTCCGGGCGGCGCCATCATGTTCTCTAACAACAAACGTGGCTTTAAGATGGATCAAGCGGGAATGACGCGACTGGGGTTGCAGGCGCAGGAGATCACCGAGCGCACCCTGTCTGCCGATTTTGTCCGTAACCGCCAGATCCACAATTGCTGGCTGATTACCCATGCCGGCGAGGAAAAATAAGCGATGTCTTTGATCAGTCTTTCTGGCGCCTGGCTCTCCTTTAGCGATGCGCCGCTGCTGGATAATGCCGAGTTGCATATCGAGCCGAATGAACGCGTCTGCTTGGTCGGGCGTAACGGGGCGGGGAAGTCGACCCTGCTGAAGATCCTCGGGCGTGAACTGGCGCTGGATGATGGGCGGGTGGTGTATGCCCAGGATCTGGTGGTTTCCCGCCTGCAACAGGACCCGCCGCGCGATGTCGCCGGTTCGGTCTTCGACTTCGTCGCGGACGGGGTAGCCGAACAGGCTCAGCAGCTACGCGATTACCACGAATTGCTGCGTAAGGTCGAGCGTGATCCTAGCGAACAACACCTGCGTCAACTGGCCGACTTGCAGGAGCGCCTGGAGCACCAGGGGATCTGGCGCATGGATACCCGTATCCGGGATGTATTGACCAAGTTGGGGTTAGAGGCCGACGCCGCGCTGTCGTCGCTCTCCGGTGGGTGGCTGCGTAAGGCGGCGTTGGCGCGTGCCCTGGTGTGCGAGCCGGATGTATTGTTGCTGGATGAGCCGACGAACCATCTGGATATCGATACCATCACCTGGCTGGAGGGGTTCCTCAAGGAGTTCAGCGGCAGCATTATCTTTATCTCCCATGACCGTGCCTTTATCCGCGCCATGGCGACGCGTATTGTCGATCTCGACCGGGGTAAATTGGTCTCCTGGCCGGGAGACTACGATGCCTACCTGGTCGGTAAGGAGGAGGCGCTACGGGTCGAGGAGTTACAGAATGCCGAGTTCGATCGGCGTTTGGCGCAGGAAGAGGCGTGGATCCGTCAAGGGATCAAGGCGCGCCGTACTCGTAACGAGGGGCGTGTTCGCGCCCTGAAATCGATGCGTCAGGAGCATGCCCAACGCCGTGCGCAGCAGGGGAACGCCCGGATGCAGGCCGAAGAGGCGCTGCGCTCCGGTAAGATCGTCTTTGAACTGGAAGATGTCAGCTACCGGTGCGGCGAGCGGACCCTGGTGCGAGACTTCTCGGCTCAGGTGCAGCGCGGCGACAAGATCGCGCTGGTGGGGGCCAACGGCTGCGGTAAGACCACGTTGCTGAAGCTGATGCTCGGCCAACTGGCACCCGATAGCGGCCGGGTACGCTGCGGTACCAAGTTGGAGATCGCCTATTTCGACCAGCATCGCGCCGAACTGGGCCCCGACAAGACGGTGATGGATAACTTGGCGGAAGGGAAACAGGAGGTGATGGTCAATGGGCGCTCTCGTCACGTGCTCGGTTATCTGCAAGACTTCCTCTTCCATCCCAAGCGGGCGATGACGCCGGTACGGGCGCTGTCCGGCGGCGAGCGTAACCGCCTATTGTTGGCGAGATTGTTCCTAAAACCGAGTAATTTGCTGGTGCTCGATGAACCGACCAACGATTTGGACATCGAAACCCTAGAACTGCTGGAGGAGTTGGTCGCCAATTATCCGGGAACGGTGCTACTGGTCAGCCATGATCGTCAGTTTGTCGATAACTGCGTGACCGACTGCTGGATCTTCGAGGGCGATGGGGTCATCGGCCATTACGCCGGTGGTTATGCCGATGCACATCAACAGCAGTCCGCCTCGCAGGCGTTGCGTCAGCCGGTCGCCGTGGTCAGCGCGCCGCCGGTGAAGGAAGAGGCGAAGGTGGAGCGCCGACGCAGCAACACCAAGCTGAGCTACAATCAGTTGAGGGAGCTGGAGCAGCTGCCGCAACGTATTGAGACGCTGGAGGAGCAGGTGAGCGAGCTGCAGCAGCGTGTTGCCGATCCGGCCTTCTTTACCTTGCCGCACGGCGAGACTCAACCGGTCTTGCAGGCGTTAGCCGATAGCGAGCAAGCGTTAGAAGAGGCCTATGCGCGCTGGGAATCCCTTGAAACGCAAAAAAACGCTAGCTGATTGAGGCTATAGTCGCAGGGATCATCATCAGCCTGATGGCCGCGCGGGGCGCGGCATGTCAGGCTTTTTTATAACTGGATAACGATATGTGCAATACACAGGATCCAGCCGACGCTCACATGCTCTGCCCACAGTGTGACATGTTGGTCACGCTGCCACGTCTGGCATGGGGAATGAAGAGCGTCTGTCCACGCTGTGGAACCACGTTGGCGATGCGCTGGCGCCACCCGCATCTTCAGCCGACGCTGTATGCATGCAGCGCTTTGTTTCTGCTGCTGGTGGCGAATCTGTTTTCGTTCGTCACCATGTCGGTGGCTGGGCTGAGCAACGCCATCACGCTGATCCAGATCCCGAGTATGCTGATGGCGGAGAACTATATCAGCATCGCGACGCTGTTTATGATTTTCGTACAGCTGATCCCCGCCTTCTGCATGGTGGTGATCATCCTGCTCTCTCTACGGGTACCGTTGCCTCACCCCCTACGGGTGGGGTTAGCGCGTATTCTGCTACAGTGCCGCACTTGGTGTATGGTCGAGATCTTTCTCGCCGGGGTATTGGTCAGTTTTGTTAAGTTGATGGCCTATGGTGACGTGGGGGTCGGTAGCAGTTTTTGGGCTTACTGCCTCTTTTGCCTGTTACAGGTACGCGCCTTTCAGATGGTCGATCGTCGTCTGCTCTGGGATGATATTGCGCCACAACCCCCCTGTGCCGTGCCCTACCATAGCGGAGAGAGCGGGCTACGCCAGGGAGTCCGTTCCTGCGCCTGCTGCACCGCCATTCTGCCGATGACGCAGCGCCAGTGTCCGCGATGCCTGACGACGGGTTATGCTCGGCGTCGCAACAGCCTGCAATGGACGTTAGCCCTGTTGGTGACGGCGTTGATGCTGTATATCCCCGCCAACTTATTGCCCATTATGGTGACTCAAGCGTTAGGCAGTAAGCTGACATCAACCATCATGGCCGGGGTGATCCTGTTATGGGGCGAGGGATCTTACCCGGTGGCGATGGTGATCTTCATCGCCAGTATCATGGTGCCATCGTTGAAGATCTTGGCGATCGCCTGGCTGTGTTGGTCGACCCGCCATGGCGTACGTCGCGACAGTGAGCGTATGCATACTATCTATGAGATTGTCGAGTTCGTCGGTCGCTGGTCGATGATCGACGTGTTTGTCATCGCCGTGCTCTCCTCATTGGTGAGTATGGGGCGTCTGATGAGTATTTACCCCGATGTCGGGGCGATTTTGTTTGCTGCCGTGGTCATCATCACGATGATCTCGGCGATGGTGTTTGATCCCCGCTTGCTTTGGGATCGAGAGGGCAAATTGACTACTGGGGAGCAGGAATAAGCGATGGTAGATAAACACGCAACGGCGCAAATCGAGCGTATTAAACGCTGGTCGCCGGTTTGGATCATCCCAATACTGACGGCACTGATCGGTGCCTGGATCATTTTTTACCATTTTAGTCACCAGGGGCCCGAGGTAACGCTGATCACGCAAAACGCCGAAGGGATCGTCGCGGGGAAGACGGCGATCAAGAGCCGTAGCGTGGATGTCGGTACGGTGGAGAGCGTCACCCTCAGCGATAACCTGGATCAGGTGATGGTGAAGGCGCGACTACAGAGTGGCATGGAAAAACTGCTGCGTAAGGACAGTACATTCTGGGTGGTGAAGCCGCAGATTGGCCGCGAGGGGATCTCGGGGCTGGGGACTTTGCTGTCCGGAGCCTACATCGAACTGCAGCCGGGATCGTCGGATAGCGAGCAGCGCGAGTTCAAGCTACTCGATCAGCCCCCGCTGGCGCCGCCGGATGCCAAAGGTATTCGCATCATGCTGGCCAGTGACAAGGCCGGGCAACTGAATCCGGGCGATCCGGTGCTATTCCGTGGTTTGCGTGTCGGTTCGGTAGAGACCAGCGGCTTCGATACCAAGGCGCGTAAGATCACCTATCAGCTGTTTATCGCCGCCCCTTATGACACCCTGGTGACCGAAAATGTGCGTTTCTGGGTGGACAGCGGCATCTCCTTCGACGTGTCGGCGCAGGGGATGCGCGTTCAGATGGGATCCTTGGCGACGCTGCTGAGCGGCGGCGTGAGCTTCGATGTGCCGCAAGGACTGACGCCGGGGAAAGAGGTGGCGAACATGAGCGACTACGTGTTGTATGACAACCAGAGTAGCATTCAGGATTCGCTCTATACCGAACACTTCGATATGTTGATGTTCTTCGCCGATTCGATCCGTGGCCTGCAGGTTGGGGCGCCGGTCGAGTTTCGTGGTATCCGCTTGGGAACCGTCGCCCAGGTGCCCTTCTTCGTCAAGGGGCTCAATCAGCGCCTCGATGCCGATTATCGTATACCGGTGTTGGTGCATATTGAGCCGGAGCGTATCGATACCAATATGGGACCGGATTTCGATCTGCGTAAGCATCTGCTCGCGATCCGCCATGGCGGTCTGCGGGCGGCGTTGAAGTCGAGCAACCTGCTGACGGGGGCGCTCTATATCGATCTGGATTTCTATCCTAATACCAAGCCGTGGAAGGGGCCGGATGTGATCGATGGTATTCCGCTGATGCCAACCGTCAGTGGTGGGCTGGCACAGCTGCAGCAGAAGGTGACGGCGGTGTTGGATAAGTTCAACGCCTTGCCGCTGGAGCCGATGGTCAAGTCGGCAACCGCAACGCTGAAGACCAGCCAGGATACCATGCGTAAGACGCAGGAAACTCTGGATGCATTGAACGGGATCCTGTCCAGCAAGGCGATGCAGTCGTTGCCGGCAGATCTGCGGCAGTCGCTGATTGAGCTCAATCGTACCATCAAGGGGATTCAACCCGGTTCGCCGGCGTATAACCAGATGGTGGGTGATCTCCAACACTTAGATCAGGTGTTGCGCGAACTGCAACCCGTGCTGCGCACCCTGAATGAGAAGAGCAACGCGCTGGTGTTTGAGGCACCGGCGGGGAAAGATCCACATCCCAAGGGAGCGAAATGATGAAGAGAGGGATGATCCTGCTGGCGGCTCTGGTGCTGAGCGCCTGTAGCGGTGCCGGCTCGAAGCAGTACTACCAACTGCCGGTCGAGCCGGCGGTGAGTCGTGCGGTGACGCAAACGGCGGCGCAGCCGCACCAGTTGTGGGTGCAGCCGGTGAATGTGGCCGATTTACTGGGGGGGATGGGCGTTGTCTATCAGCAGAGCGATGTGCAGTTCGTCACCGCCAGTAACAACTTGTGGGCCAGTCCGTTGAGTCAGCAACTGACGCAATCTCTGGTCGCCGGGTTGGGGGCGGCGATGCCGGGTTGGTTGGTTTCGACCCAACCCCTAGGCATGAGTCAGGATAGCCTGACGGTGAATATCAATGCCTTCTATGGCCGTTACGATGGTAAGGTGGTGGTCGCCGGTGAATGGCTATTGATCCACCAGGGGGTATTGACGCAGCGAGCGTTCCACATCGTGTTGCCGCAACAGGGCGACGGCTATGATGCGTTGGTGCGCACGCTGGGGCAAGCCTGGCAACAGGAGATCGCCGCGATGGCGGGGCAGATCGCCCGCGCCGGATAAAGCGTTACAGCGTGTAAATCCTCTGCATTAACGCGCTCGCCCCCCTGACTCGGTGGCGAGCGTTTTTTTTATGTCCCTCAATCGATTAACTGACCGCGGCGATAGGCGGTGTGCGCTAGCGCGCAGTCAAAGAGAAGAAAGTGTGATCGCTGGATAAATTTTCATCATTGACCTGGTGGCTAAAAATAGCTATTGGTTAAGGGTGGCGGCGGCTGCCGACCACTGTTTTCTTTCCACCAGTGTAATCATGAGGGAAAAAAGGCATGAAGAGACAGAAACGCGATCGTCTGGAAAGGGCACAGGCCCGAGGCTATCAAGCGGGCATTGCAGGACGCTCTAAGGAAATTTGTCCCTATCACTCTCTGGACGCTCGTTCCTACTGGCTGGGAGGCTGGCGGCAGGCCATGGAAGACAGGTCTCTCATTGCGGTAGCCTAGCGCGACCGCCACGATTCGATAAGCAGAACCTCCATTTCGTGGGGGTTCTTGCCCTCTAAGCGCATAGCTCGACAATAAAAAAACGCAGCATAGCTGCGTTTTTAATCCATAGACCGCCTTGCGCGTTTAGAAAGCGCTGGTGTCTTTGAACAGGCCAACCTTGAGGTCGCTGGCGGTGTAGATCAATTTACCGTCGACGAGCACCTCGCCATCCGCCAGACCCATGATCAGCTTACGGTTGATGACGCGCTTGAAGTGAATGCGGTAGGTGACCTTCTTCGCCGTCGGTAGTACCTGACCGGTGAACTTGACCTCGCCGACGCCCAGTGCGCGGCCTTTGCCTTCGCCACCCAGCCAACCGAGGTAGAAACCGACCAACTGCCACATGGCATCCAGGCCGAGGCAGCCCGGCATCACCGGATCACCGACGAAGTGGCAGGCGAAGAACCACAGATCCGGATTGATATCCAGCTCCGCTTCAACGTAACCCTTGTTGTGGTTACCACCATCTTCCGTCATCTTGATGACGCGATCCATCATCAGCATGTTGCCTGATGGCAGCGGAGGTCCGCCTGCGCCGAACAGCTCACCACGACCCGATGCTTCCAGATCCGCCTTTGTATAGGACTCGCGTTTATCTACCATAATTCTCGTCAGCCTTTATCCAATGAAGCGCCCATCTTAGCTAACAGGTGTACGCTGAACAAGTCCGATCAGCCACGACCGAACCAGTTTAACCAGCGCAGCGGCCAAGGCAGTTGGCGCCGATCTAACAAGGGGTTGGCGGCGGCGATACGCGCCTGGATGGCGCCCAACAAGCTGGGGCCATTCTCGCTGAGATAGGCGACGCCGGTCAGTAACGGCAGGGCATCCTCGGCGTTCTCGACCGCCCAGAGATGGAAGGTTCCTGCCTTGACCGCCTCGACGACCTCGTCGCTGAGGCAGAGGTGACGGACATTGGTCGCGGGGATGATCACCCCTTGCTTCCCGGTCAAGCCACGGCGTTGGCAGGCCTCGAAGAAGCCTTCGATCTTCTCGTTAACGCCCCCGATGGGCTGCACATGGCCGAATTGGTCGACGGAACCCGTCACGGCGATCTGTTGGTCGATGGGGACCATGGCCAGGGCACTGATCAGCGCGCACAGTTCGGCCAGGGAGGCGCTGTCGCCATCGACCTCACCGTAGGATTGCTCGAAGACCAGCGAGGCGGAGAAGGGCAGTTGCTGATCCAGCTCCAACTCGGCGATCAGGAAGGCCTGCATGATCATCATCCCCTTGGCATGCAGATTGCCACCCAGTTCGGCTTTACGCTCCACATCCGTGAACTCGCCGTCACCCTGATAGACCACACAGCTGATGCGTGACGGCTCGCCGAAGAGCAGGGGATGGCCGGGATACTCCAAGACGGACAGGCCATTGATCTGGCCGATGGCGGCGCCTTCGGTCTCGATCAGTAACTGCCCGATCTCGATCTCATCATGCATGCGCTCGGCCAGATAGCTCTCGCGCCAACGACGGGCAGTTTGCGCTTGACTGAGCGCCTCGGCGTTGATGTGTGGATCGGCATACAGCGCGGCTTCGCGCAGTAGGCGCCCTAGCATGACGGGATTGAGTGGCAATAGGTTCTGATCGCCGCTATAGCGTACGGCGCTGCGCACCAGCAGTGGCCAGGCGTCTTGCTCGATGGGGGGAAGGTGTTGCTCGGCCGCCAGGGTCGTGACCAGGGCGCACCAGCGCCGCATGTCCTCCTCATCCATCAAGGGCATATCGACTTCGAACTCGCCATACAGCGCGCTGGCGCACAATTCGGGTTCCAACTCTTGGAAGTCGGCCAGCCCCTCGCGGTCACTGACCAGCAAGATCTTTAACTGCAACGGCATCTCGGGGATGGACTGTGGCAATGGCCGACTTTCGTCCGGCGCTAGCCACTGAAAACGCCCGCTGGTGACGAACTGTTTGAGGCGCATCCACAGTAGCGGCTGTGCCAGCAAGGTTCGCAGCGATAGGATCAGTACGCCCCCGTTGGCTTGATGCACCAGGCCGGGCTGTAGCTGGAGCCCGTTCTTACTCTGGCGCACGGTGCCAAATAGCTGCTCACCCTCACACCATTCGGCGCTGAGCACTCGCTGGCTGGCCGCCAGGTTATCGCTCGGCTGTGTGGCGGGCGCGACACGAATCTGGTCCGGTGTAATATCGTAGCGGCTACCATATAGCTCGCCAGGGGGCAGTAGTGCCTCGACGGCGTGTTGCAGACGCGTGAGGTGCTCACCATCGCAGTCAGCCTTGACCAGCATAAAGGGGCTGGGGGCATGGGCGTGGCAGAAGTGAGCCAGGCTATTCTCCAAACGGGGCTGATACTCGGCAAAGGTGATGGCCGACAGCGCGGCGGCACTGCTGAACACAGAGGTATAAGGAGTTGTATCGGGCAGTAGCGATTGCCACTCTAGTCGGAAGTTGCTCAACGTTGTCAAATCATCGTCAGTCAGAAAAAAACAATTATACAAGAATCCGCCTGGCTGCACAGGAAACTCCGTCTGCTGAGCGGGAGGATTGTGGGCTTTGTCGCCGACAGGTTAAATTTTGTGCTTTCTGCGGATTTTGATACGGCAAAAGTGAAAAAAATTGTTATCCTTAGTCATAAGTTACCGTGTCACGAGCAAACGATATGAAATATCAACAGCTTGAAAATCTAGAGTGCGGCTGGAAGTGGAAATACCTGGTGAAAAAGCAGCGGGAGGGGGAGTCGATTACCCGTTATCAGGAGTTGAGCCAGGCTCAGCAGGCGGTGGAGCAACTGTTGCGCTTGGAGCATGAGCCGGTAAAGGTACAGACGTGGATCCGTGAGCATATGGATCCGGCCTTGGCTAATCGGATGAAACAGACCATCCGTGCCCGTCGTAAGCGCCACTTTAATGCCGAAAACCAGCATACGCGCAAGAAATCCATCGATCTGGAGTTTTTAGTCTGGCAGCGTTTGGCGGCGTTGGCACAACGGCGGGGGAGTACGCTATCCGATACCATCGTACAGTTGATCGAGGATGCGGAGCGTAAGGAGCAGTACGCCAATCAGATGAGCTCGTTAAAACAGGATTTACAGGAATTTTTACGCGGTACCCAAGAGTGATGGGGGGCTTCTTGCCCGTCGCGAGTGGCGGGAGAATAGCGGCCATGCTCCTGTGACGGCGTTACGTTATTACCATAACGCATAATATTATCTATAATTAATCGCTTTATTATCTATACATAACGGATGTGATAACAGTCGCTAACGGCTTTATTTCGTGCGCATATTCCTAAAAAGAAAAAATAACGACGCTCTCCATATAAAAAAGAATAACTAAGCACTATCACCGTCGTTTGATTATTGCCTGCGCTCAGCGCGATCCCCTGCGGGAAATTAAAGATCGAGCGGATGAGAGAGGCTAGGGTAAGAAAATAAGCGGGGCTTGCTGGATGAATAGCGCGCATCCGGCGGTGTCGACGGGGACGTTAGCCGTGATGGCTCGCCTTGTGCTCGCTATGATAGCGCGATAAAAAACCCCGCAGAGCGGGGTTTTTATGCAAAGGTTATCGTGATTAAGCCTGCGGCTGAGTCACTTCGTCTTTGATGCCTTTCACTTCGATAACAACACGACGATCCGGGGCCAAGCAGTTGATCAGGGCAGCGCGCGGCTTCACGTTGTCACAGGTAGCACCGGTAACCGGATCCGCTTTACCCATACCACGGGCGGTGATCTTGTCAGCCGGGATGCCTTTAGAAACCAGGTAATCAACCACGGTCTGAGCACGCTGCTTAGACAGTTTCAGGTTGTACTGGTCGGAACCGATGCGGTCGGTGTAACCCAGAACGACGACAGAGCCGTCTTTCGGATCCATGCTGCTCAGCTGAGTGTACAGCTGATCCAGCGCCTGACGGCCTTCGGCCTTCAGGGTGTATTTGTTGAAGTTGAACAGGACGTCAGACTTCAGGGTGAAACGCTTGGTTTCAACGATCGGAGCCGGAGCCGGAGCCGGGATCGGAGCCGGAGCAACGACATCATCCTGACCGAAACGGTAGACAACGCCCAGGCTCAGCAGGGTGTTGTCCGGACGTGCGCCGGTCTGGCTGCTGGTGCCGATCTTGTTGACATACTGATAATCCAGACGGGTTGCCCAGTCTTTGTTCAGTGCGTACTCAACGCCGATCGCGGCCAGCGGAGAAACGCCAGTGTCATGACCAGATACATAGTCGGTAGCGTCAGATGCGTGAGCATCGGCGCGCCATACCATGCCGCCCAGACGGGTGTAGACGTCCAGGTTATCCATCAGCGGGTAGCTCAGTTTGGCAGCCAGCTGGATACCCTGTGCCTTGAACTTACCGTTCACGTCACCGGTGTAGCCCATGCGGCCCAGCCAGTCGTAGCCCATTTCGAAGCCCAGGTACGGATTAGCCTGGTAACCGAAGAAAGCACCGGCGCCCAGCTGATTCGGATGAGACTTCGTGGAGTCCATATTCTCAAAGCTGTTACCGATGTAGTGGGACCAACCCAGTTTACCACCTACGTACCAGGTATCGTCTTTCGGAGCTGCCTGAGCTACGGTCGCGAAACCTGCCAGTGCCACTGCTAATGCGATCGCTGTTTTTTTCATTTTGCGCCTCGTTATCATCCAAAATAGGCAATGAGCTATGTATAACACTAGCTCTTAGTTTAAAACCCTTTATCCGGCTGCCACTCAGTTTTATTACGCTGTTAGTCAGGTAATAATTATAGATATTCCACACAGCCGTCGTGATAACAAGTCTACAACGAGATTAAAAACTTACAAGTACGATGTGATTAGGCTCACCAAAAAAATTTTCTAGACGTGCACTTTGGCTAACAGGTGATGTTTTTTTGTTCATGGGAAGATGTGCCCGCTTCTTATGCCTTTCCCCGTTACACCCTGGTTTTACTATTATGGGAAAACGTATTTTTATCTTTACCGTGTGTATTCTTGGAATTGTCCTAAAGTGCTTCAGTGGAATTGTTCAGTCCGTCGCTTTATTGCGCGATGGCCTGAGGGAGATCGTGTTTCCTCCCAGGGCTGCATCAGGAGGCCGATGCTATTGCCGGCCTTTGCCGCCTGATTGAGACGCAATCGCTCACTCGCGGTGAGTGGCGGTAACCATCCGAGTACCACACTGTAGTTGCCGCTACGCAGTGCCTGTTCCATGGCATGGATCGCCTCACCCGCCTCGGCGCGTTGCAACTGCATCACTTTATTTACCGGTACGCCGCAGGCGGCGAGCCACTGCTTATTGGGCTTGTGTTGCGCGGTGATCCACAGTTGCCAACGCGATTGTTCTCCCAGCTGACGCAGCAATGGCGGCAGCAGCAATGATAACAGCGGTTGTTGATCGCCATAGCCGAATTCACTGACAAAGCCGCTTTGCGGCATCATCGCGACGGGTGAATAGGCGGGACGGTTGAACAGCGTGCGGTCAGTGGCAGGAGGCAACGAGGAGGTACGCATAATCGTGTTCTCTATCTGTATACTGTATGTCTATACAGTAATTCCAGCCTGACCGAAGATCAACCTATTTTTTTGAATGAGCCTCGCATTTATCGGATGTAAAACCACCTGTGCTCCGTTTGTGTATTGGGCGTTCATGCGGGATTAGTTATGTTGCTAACGGTTTCCCGTGACGACCTGATTAAAGGTCATTAATTGTGATGATTATTAAGGAGCTACGCATGAATGGATTGCTCGATGAAAAGCGTAGGGTTGCGGAGTCGCTGTTTGCGGATCTGGGACAGGTTTCGCAACGATCTCAGTTCGGTGGGCTCGGAGTCTGGTGTGATGGGGTGATGTTTGCCTTAATTGCCGAGGGTGAGCTATACCTGCGGGGCCGGGAGGCATTGGGGCGAGACTATGCGGCGCGCGGCATGTGCCCCTTTATCTATACCAAGCGCGGTTTCCCTGTCCGTCTCAATTATTATCGGGTGGATGCGGCGATGTGGCAGCATCCGCACAGCCTTGCCGATCTCCTCCAGCGCTCATTACAACAGGCGCGTAGCGATCAGGCCTCGCGTCTGGCGGCGATGATGCGTCTGCATACACGCCCTAATATCTCCATCAATATGGAACGGCGCTTGTACCGTATCGGTATCTATTCACTGGAGGATCTCGCCCGCGTGGGGGCGACACAGGCCTTTAGCCAACTGAAAGAGGCCAACCACCAAGTCGACGATCGTGTGTTGTTCGACTTGGCGGCGGCGGTGCAGGGCTGCCATAGCGCCGTCTTGCCACGGCCGTTAAACGAGGCGTTACGCCAGTGGTTGCAGGGCAACGCCCATCGCTGGCGTTATAAGAAGTAGCGCTAGTCAGATGGTTGCCAAGGGATCATACCAGCGATTTTTTTAGCCGGGTAAGTTCGGGCAGCAGCGCCAGCATCAGGCTGATCTGCTGCCGTACCAGCTGTCCGGTGCTATCCCCCGAGCGATCGGCATCCTGTAGGCGTTGATGCAGATGGTCGAGCGCCTGGCGCACGCGGGCAGCCAACGCTTCATCCTGGTAGTTTAGCGCATCGTCTATATAGCAAACCGCATCGTCGAGTAGCGCGAGAATGACCGGGTCATCCAGGCGCTGGCGATGGGCGCCGAGGGCGGAGATGTAGCTTAACAGGGTATGGTTGATCCCTAATAGGCGGAAGGCGGCCTCCTGCGACGGGGAGGCGTGGCGTGGCTCCAGTGACATGTTGGAGACGACGGCCGCCAGTTCGGCATCACAGTTGTGTGCATCGCGTCGGGCGATGCGGTACTCCAGTGCATTGGACTTGCCCTGGTGATATTGCACCAGAATGGCATCCAGATAGCGGCAGTCGGCATTCAGCGTGCGGGCGATCACCGCCGGCAATTGGCGGAAGTGCCAGTCTGGCCAGATAAAGGTCACCGCCGCCCAGGCAATGGCGCAACCCAGCAGCGTATCAAACACCCGTGGCCAAGCGACCTCGAATCCCTCTCCCAGGAGGTTGAAACAGAGTAAGACCAGCAGAGTAATAAACATGGTGGCGTGGGCATACTGCACGTTGCGAAAGGCAAAGAACAACACGCCACTGATCACGATCAGTAGCAGTTGCCCCTCCAACGAGGGGACCAGATACAGCACCGGTAGACCCAGGAGGATGCCGGCCAGCGTCCCGACGATACGCAGCCACAAGCGGCGTTTCGTGGCATGGTAGTTGGGTTGGCAGACGAACAGGCTGGTCAGCATGATCCAGTAACCATGTCGCATGCCCGATAATTGGATGAAGGCATAACCGGCGACTAATACCGCGGCCATGCGTACCGCGTGGCGAAAGAGGGGCGATTGTGGGGTGAGGTGGCGGCGGATACGTAACACCATATCGTGCCAACCGGTGATGCGATCTTCGGCGAGCGTGCTCTCTTCCGCCTGTGTCTCCGCCAGCGTCTGCTCCGACTCGATATTCGCCAGTTGCGCATCGATGGCGCGCAGGTTAATCAGTAGATTGAATAGTGACTTGACCAAGACATGCTGGCGGCCATGCTGGGCTGCGAGACGCTCCAGCGTCGACTCCAAATGACAGAAAGCGCGCTCGAAGCGAGCGTCGTGCTGGTAGTGTTGCACCAGGATGATGCTCTGGGCGAGTTGCGTACAGGCGCGAGCCTGGAGCATCAATAGGCGCTGGAAGCGGAACAGCACGTCGCTGTAACGGAACATCTCACACAGTTGTTGATATTGAAAGTGCGAGGAGCTGGCGCGTTCGTGGATATCCTGTGCCACGAAGTAATAGTGCATCATGCGCCGTGTGCTGCGCTGGCCACGATCGCCGCGTAGACGAGTGAGCAGCGTGAGTTTGGTCTGGTTGAGGGTGCTGACCAGGGCACTATTCGCCATGGCGACATCGATCAGCGGTTGATCCATCTGCTCTTGATCGGGATCGAAAAGATTGGATTTGGCATCCAGGTAGGCGGCCAACTGGTTATAACTGCGTGCGATCCCCTCCTGTACCGGGCGGATAGGGAACAGCAGATGGGCGATCAGCGTCAACAGGTTGTACCACACGGCGCCCAGCAACAGCAGTAGAGGCTGTTGGTACCAGAAGTGGTACATCGAGGTGCCTAACATGGTATAGATGGCGATCAGCAAGGCGCCGAAGGCGATGGTCGCGTAGCGTTGTCCTAGGGCGCCGAGTAGGATGAAGCCGACCGTCGACAGCATCAGGCCGCAGGCGAAGAGCCAGGGGTAGGGGAACAGCAACTCGATGGAGGCGGAGGCAATGAAAAAGCAGACCAGGGTGATGACGAGATTACGCAGGCGCCCGACCAGACGGTCGTCAATATCCGTCAGCGCGGCCGCCACCACCCCCAGCGTCAGGGGAATGGTCAGGCGCGGCTGTTGCAACAGCCAAGGAACCCCGGCCGCACCGGCCAGGGCGATGAAGATACGCAGGTTATACAGCAGTGCGCTGTTATAGGCGTAACGGCGCAGGCTGGGCGCGAAGGCGACAAATACCGACATGGCTTAATGCGCGTTACTGAAAGCGGCGGCGGGCGTTGGCCTGACGCATTTCCTGCGCGACTTCGACCGAGACGACGCGGCGTCCGACCGGCCATAACGCGATAGCGGCGATCTTGAAATTGGCGATGCCGACCGGAATACCGATCAGTGTCACGCATTGTACGATACCCGCCGCGATATGAGTCAGGCAGAGCCACCAACCGAACAGCACCAGCCACAGGATGTTGAGTAGGGTTCCCCCGGCACTGAGCAGACCATTCTTCCGCTCGGGATAGAGGTCATCGACATGTACCGCCTCATTGCCATAAGGCAGCAAGGAGAGCTTGGTGATCTCCCAGCAGGAGCGCGTCAGCGGCAGGGTGATGACCAGTAAGGCGCTCACCACGGTCGCCAGTAGCCAGCCCAAGGTGGTGATAAAGCCGCCAAGCACAAAATTCAGAATATTCAGTACGGTTCTCATTGGGATCAACTCATTAGGATTAGGGCGGTTACGACGCGTCAGTTTACCCTGTTTCCTCGCTGGCCGGAATGTGGTGCATTGCGTTTTAGTCGCTTTCGCTGGCGTCGTGCGCGTTCAGCGGATGAGGGAAGGTGCCTAGAGCCGCCGGCGATTCCTGAGTAAACTGTCTACATGATGGCGTCAACACGGGTAAAAGAGAGCATGGAACTCAGAGCCACCAAATTAGGGCAGCGCCTGGCGCAGCACCCTTATAACTGTGTGCGTATGCTGAACGCCGGCGTCGAGGTGAGCGGAGAGCGGCACCACTATCTGATCCCGTTCAACCAATTGATGGCACTGCGCTGCAAGCGTGGGTTGGTGTGGGGGGAGTTGGAGTTTGAGCTCCCCGATCAACGGGTGGTGCGCCTGCATGGCACCGACTGGCAGGAGACGCAACGCTTCTATCACCATCTGCGGCAAAGTTGGCAGGCGTGGAGTGAGGAGATGGCGCAGATCTGTGCCGAGGTGTTACAGGTGCAGTGTCAGGCACTGCAAGCCTTGAGCTCACGTGACGGTTGGTTGGGGCGCGACGAGCTGGAGCAGGCCGTCCAGGCGATCGCGGCGGCATTCCAAGCCTTGCCATTGCCGTGTGCCCGCTTGGCCGAGTTCCCCGTCTGTGCATCGTTGTATCACGACTGCTTAGCCTGGCGCGATGAGGGGGAGTCATTGCGCCAACAGCACAACCGCCAGTGGAGCCAACGTATGCTGAATGAGCAGGCGGACTTCTTCGCTCAGGTCGAGGCGCAGCCGCTTAATCCCAGCCAGGCGCTGGCGGTGGTCAATGGCGAGGCTAACGTGCTGGTGTTGGCGGGCGCGGGCAGCGGGAAGACCAGCGTGTTGTTGGCGCGCGTCGCCTGGCTGCTGCAGCGGGGACTGGCCGAGGGGCCACAGATCCTGTTGTTGGCCTTCGGTCGGCGAGCGGCGCAGGAAATGGCACAACGTCTACCCGCTTGTCCGGGGGGCGACTCGGTAGCGGCAAAGACTTTTCACGCGTTGGCATTACAGATCGTCGAACAGGCGGGGCGTAAGCCCGTACGCCTCTCACGCCTAGAGAGCGATCGTCAGGCACGTCATGACTTTTTACTCGCCGAGTGGTGCCTGCAGTGTGCAACCAAGAAGAGCCAGGCCAAGGGGTGGCGTCAATGGCTGGCGAGTCTGTTTGATGAGACACCGCTGGAGGAGGCTTTCTGGCAGGATAAGGCGCTACAGGCGCGCCTGGTGCCACGTCTGGCCTATTGGGTCGGATTACTGCGTGAACAGGGGGCGTCGCAGGCGGCGATGACGGCCTTGGCTCCCGAAGCATTGCGAGTGCCGTTTCAGCAGCAGTTGCGTCTGTTAGCGCCGTTGCTAAAGGCGTGGAAGGCGGAGTTGAAGCGGGAGGCAGCCCTTGATTTTCCGGCGTTGATCCAGCAGGCGTTAGCCCTGCTAGAGAAGGGGCGCTTTATCAGCCCGTGGAAACACATCCTGGTGGATGAGTTCCAGGATATCTCGCCGCAACGTGCCCGTCTGCTGGCGGCATTGCGTCGGCAGAATAGCCACAGTGCGCTGTTCGCCGTCGGCGATGACTGGCAGGCTATCTACCGCTTTAGCGGCGCCGCGCTGACGCTGACCACCGCCTTTCATCACCATTTCGGGGATGGCGAGTGTTGCCCGCTAGACACCACTTACCGTTTTAATCGCCGTATTGGCGAGATTGCCAATGGTTTCGTACAACAGAATCCGCATCAACTGAAGAAGTCGCTCACGAGCCTGTGCGCTGGCGAGCGCCAGGCGGTGACCCTGTTGCCGCAGGATCAACTGGAGGCGCTACTCGATAAGCTGAGCAGTTATGTGCGCGCCGAGGAGTCGATCCTGATTCTGGCACGTTATCATCATCTGCGCCCGGCATTGCTGGCGCGCGCGGCGACACGTTGGCCCGGGTTGGATCTGCGCTTCATGACGATCCACGCCAGTAAAGGGTGCGAGGCCGATTATGTCATCGTGCTCGGGTTGCATGAGGGGGATGACGGCTTTCCGGCGGCGACGCGGGAGAGCGTTATCGAGCAGGTGTTGCTGCCGGATGGCGAGGCATTCCCAGATGCCGAAGAGCGGCGTCTGCTGTATGTGGCGTTAACGCGAGCGCGTCGGCGGGTATGGTTGATGCAAGATCCCCAGCATCCTTCGCGCTTCGTCGCGCCGTTGCAGCGTCTCGGGGCGGTGGTGCGGCGTAAGCCTTAACATCGTCGTGGAAGGCACGCAGACGATACGTTGAGTTGGGAGAGGGCCTGCAGGCCCTCTCTGCATCGGGTCCGCTTAGATCAAGCGCTGGTTGAGATAACGCTGATAGTCGGGGATGGCGATCTCCACTTCACCGGCAAACATCGGCGAGCTGATGAGAAAGTCTGCCGTCGCGCGGTTGTTAGCCACCGGGATGTTCCAGACGGTCGCCAGGCGCAGCAACGCTTTGACATCGGGATCGTGCGGGACGGCATTGAGGGGATCCCAAAAGAAGATCAGCATGTCGATCTTGCCTTCGGCGATCAGGGCGCCAACCTGCTGATCTCCCCCCATCGGGCCGCTCATCATACAGTTGACCGGAATGCCACTGGCCTTCTGGATCAGATTCCCGGTGGTACCGGTCGCGAAGAGTTGGTGCTGGCTGAGCTGAGCCTTATTGTGTGTAACCCACTCCAGCAGCGCCTGTTTACGGTGATCGTGCGCCACCAAGGCGATGCGCTTATGGTTGGGGAGGGTGCGGGTCGTCATTTCCATGCTATTGGCCTTCATTAAAAAAGAGTGTCAAAACAAGGGAGCGCTACACCATAGCAGGGTCGGGTGCCGAGTGTCGCGATACGGCGCAAGAAAATGGTGACACCCGGGTATTAGGGCGCCAGCGTGGGCAACGCGGCGTTGGCGTTACTGTGATTATAGCGCCGCAGTAATTGGCGATACCCTTCCGCGTCGGCCGCGCCGGATTCGAGGACATCGGCCCGAAACTCGAGCGGAATGCCGCGATGGTTGAGTAACTCGAAGCTCTGCGTCTGCTCTAACTGTTGGATGTCGTGATCATTGCCCAGGCGGGGGAGCTTGATGGTGACCGAGGTGGCGTCGCGGGTATCGAACAGCGCCAGCAGGGGCGCGGAATAGTGCGCTTGCCCGTTTGGTATAAAGGGTTTGGCGACGCGGAATAAGACCTGGTGAGTGCCGCTATCTAGCTCCAGGCTGTTAGCGCTCTTGAACAGCGCCGTCGGTAGTGGTTGGCCGTCGAGCGCCAGCAATTCAACATCGCTGCCAAACTTCAGCGTGGTCGCTGACAGGGGGGAGCAAAACAGCAGCGCACCGCCAATCAATGCCAGTAAAACACGTTGTCGCATGGGATCCTCAAACTTGCTCGGACGAAGCGCGTGTGGCTATCGCGGCGAGACGGAAAGCAAAATGCGCAGGGCGCCTTCTTTGTAACATATTTTTACATTATACGGGTGGTAGCGGCACCGCGTCAAAAAACCTTTGTCATCCGCCGGCCGAGTTCTATGCTGAGGAAGAGCCTTTTTGCTTAGGAGTTTGAAATGGAAGATGAAGCGCTAACGCAGATTTTACGTCGAGTGCGGCATATCGCCCTGGTGGGGGCCAGTGATAAGCCGGAGCGGGCTAGTTATCGGGTGATGGCCTACTTGCTGGCGCAAGGGTATCGAGTCACGCCGATCAGCCCGAAATTAGCGGGTCAGACGCTGTTGGGGCAAAGGGTCTATGCGACCCTGGAAGAGGTGACGCAGCCGATCGATATGGTCGATGTTTTTCGTAACGCCGACGCGGCTTATGGCATCGCACAACAGGCGATCGCCGTCGGGGCCTCGGTCCTATGGTTACAGCTGGGGGTAATCAATCCCGAAGCGAGCGCTTTGGCGCAGGCGGCCGGGTTACAGGTCGTGATGGATCGTTGTCCGAAGATCGAGATCCCCCGTCTGGGTCTGGAGCGTGACGAGGCGTGAGGTAAAAAAGACCCCCGCCTGTGCGGGGGCGTCGGTTCAGTTTCTCAGGCGCGGTGCCTGCAGTTGGGCACGGATAGACTCGGCCAGATCGTCCATCGAAGGTTGTTCAGGATGTGAATCGTTACTTTCACCATCCAACTGCGCCTCCGCCAGATAGGTATGTACCGGACGCCCTTCGTCATCTTCCATCACCACGTGATACCACGGCGCGTGGCGTAACATCTCGTTGGCGCCCAAATCATCGGCCTCCGGGGTGTCGACTAAGGCATACTCGGGGTCAATGTCTATCACCACACCCAGCGAGCCTAACAGTTTGTGGCGTACCTGCTGCCCAATGCCGAATTTACTGGTAATCATATGACCTCCTTAGAAACCGCAACTTCTACCAACAAATATGTGGGTGGAAATCTCTGTTTCAAGCATGGCGTCATCGACTTGCGCCCCTTGCCGAGGCGCATCGCACGACTTAATCCATGACGCGGCAGGCAAAGCCTTTCAGGTAGAGCCCCTCTGGATAGCTGGCGATCACCGGGTGATCGGCGGCCTGACGATACTGCTCTATAAATTGTATATCACGTCCGGCATCGACGGCGGCATCGGCCAAAATTTTCTGGAACAGATCGGTGGGCATCAGTCCTGAGCAGGAGAAGGTCAACAACACGCCACCGGGGCGCAGCAGTTGCAGGGCCAGCATGTTGATATCTTTATAGCCGCGGCAGGCACCCGCCAGTTGGCTCTTATTCTCGACGAACTTTGGCGGATCCATCACGATCAGGTCGAAGGTTTTTCCTTCATCGCGATAGCGGCGTAGCAACTGGAATACGTCATCGCGTAGGAATTCGGCGCGCGCGAGATCCAGGCCGTTCAGCTCGACATTCTGACGGGCGATATCGAGCGCCGCTTGTGAGGTATCCACGCTGGTTACCTGGGCGCAACCGCCCATCAGTGCCGAGATGGCGAAGGCGCCGGTGTAAGAGAAGCAGTTGAGGACGTGAGCGTCACGGGCGAAGCGACGCGCCGCCAACCGGCTGTCGCGCTGGTCGAGGTAGAAGCCCGTCTTATGCCCCCCCTTAATATCGACCAGGATTTGCATACCGTGTTCGCGGATGGGCAGCAGGTCGGGCGGCAGCTCACCGCTGATCGGCCCCTGGGTCAGCGGCAGGCCCTCTTTCTTGCGCACGGCCACGTCAGAACGGTCATAGATGGCGCACTGAGGATAACAGGTGTGCAGTGCGGCCAATAGGGTAGCGCGTTGGTATTCGGCACCGGCAGAGAGCAGTTGTAGCACCAGGGTATTCTGGAAGCGGTCGATGGTGATCCCCGGCATGCCGTCTGACTCACCGGCGATCAGGCGATAGCCCGTCAGATCGTCACGCTCTGCCAGCCAGTCGCGCCAGCGTTGGGCCTGCTGTAGACGGCGTTCGAAGAAGGCTTGATCGATACGTTCGTCGCGGTTGAAGCTCCAGACTCTCGCCCGGATCTGCGATTGGGGCGAGTAGGCGGCGTGAGCCAGCCATTTCCCTTGGTGATCGCAGATATCCAGCGTCTCACCGCTGGCGGCATTCCCTTCGATGCGAGCCACCGCGCCAGAGAAAACCCAGGGATGGCGGCGGAGTAAGGACTTTTCGCGTCCTTTAGCGAGGATTAAACGGGCCAAAATTCACCTTCAATATACAGTTATGGAAGCGGCGGGCGGCTATCATAGCCGAATGTCGGCGCCGTCACTACCTCTGGCGGCGCCGAGGCGGACAGGGGGCCTATGATAGACTAGGCTGTTAGCAGCGGTGAGGCTGTTATCGTAGCGGTGGTCTCGCCGAGAAGAAGGATACGAGGGGAGGAGCGACGATGGCGACACAATGTGTGGCAGCCTACATCAGCGGCTGTGTGCAAGGCGTGGGTTTCCGTTATGCGACCCAGCGCCAGGCGGTGGCGTTAGGGGTAACCGGATATGCCCTCAATCTGGACGATGGTCGGGTCGAGGTGTTAGCCGAGGGGGAGGAGAGTGCCGTGGCGCGCCTGTTACAGTGGCTGGTGGACGGGGGACCGCGTCATGCGCGGATCGAACATGTCGTGACGGAACCCCGTCCGCGGCAACATTTCTCGGCGTTTACCATCCGTTATTGAGCGGAGAGCCCGATCGTCTGCGCGGTGTGGCCGACGATCAGATACATTTTACCGGTTTGGGTAAGCCAGCAATTTTGGTCGCTTGCTTGGCGGGCCCCTTGGGGAAGAGGCGATACAGGTAGCGGCTGTTGCCTTTCTCCTCGCCATACTTCTGCGTCATCGCCTTCACCAGCATGCGGATGGCCGGTGAGGTGTTAAACGTTTGGTAAAACTCACGGACGAAGCGAACCACCTCCCAGTGGGCTTCGCTTAGGGTGATCCCCTCCTGCTGAGCCAGCAGCTCGGCTAGCGCCTCACTCCACTCCTGACTATTGAGCAAATATCCCTGGGCGTCGGTCTCGATGCTACGGCCGTCAAACTCTAACATGACAAAATAATCCTAACAGGCAAACAGCGCCTCAGTGTATCTCAGCTGTCGGTCTGCGCCAAATAGGGAAAAACAAAAGCCCCGCTTAGGCGGGGCTGGATAGGCTATCTCTCGAGGCGCGATCAGTTGCTACGCGCGAAGCCCAGCAGGCTGAGTAAGCTGATGAACAGGTTATACAGCGAGACATACAGGCCGACGGTAGCGCGGATGTAGTTGGTCTCACCGCCGTGAATGATATTGCTGGTCTCCCACAGGATGGCACCGGTAGAGAACAGGATAAACAGGGCGCTGATGGCCAGTGACAGCGCGGGCAGTTGCAGGAACAGATTGGCGACGACCGCCAGCAGCAGCACCACGAAGCCAGCCATCATCATCCCGGAAAGGAATGACATGTCTTTACGTGTGGTCAGCACATAGGCCGAGCAGCAGAAGAAGACCAGCGCGGTGCCGCCCAGCGCCAGCATGATCAGATCACCGGCGCCACTGGCGATGAAGGAGCTGAGAATCGGCCCTAGGGTATAGCCCATAAAACCGGTTAAGGCGAAGACGGCCAGGATCCCCGCCGGGCGATCGGCCAGGCGATAGGTCAGAAACATCAGACCATAGAAGCCGACCAGCATCAGTAACAGGCCGGGGGCCGGTAGCATCAGCACGGTGCTTGCGGTAGCGGTGAGGGCAGAGAAGGCCAACGTCAGCGCTAAGAGGAAATAGGTATTACGCAGGACCTTATGGGTACTCAGTAACGAACTGCGCGCAGAGGTAGAAGAAACGACAATACGATCCATACGGAGACTCTCTTGTTGTGTTATCGATAGGGGAAAGGGATAACCCAGCGTCGTTGGTGATGGCAACCATCCTTGCCGGTCACGCGTCTTGTCATCCCATAACCCAACATAAAATATAAGGAGAGGGGAGGAAAGCGAGAAGACGTTTTACCCATCTTTACGCATTTTCGTGCCGGCTGTACGGTGTATCCGGTTGTTTTTTGGCGCGATTGCACAAAAAGAGATCGAACGATAACGCGGTTGTCGATTTTGCCAGCACTCGCACCGCGGCAGACTTTACAAGGCATCTCCGGCTGGCTATAGTCTTCCCCATCAACGGAGGAGTGGCTGAGTGGTTTAAGGCAGCGGTCTTGAAAACCGTCGAGTGTAACAGCTCCTAGAGTTCGAATCTCTACTCCTCCGCCAAATTCTAAGGCCCCGCTAGGTAACTAGCGGGGCCTTTTTCGTTGCATCGCTTTTCCCGCTACGGCTCTGGTGAGATCGCCGGCGAGCTTGATGTCTCTTCTACATCGGTTGTGCGCAGTTATTTCCCCCGATCTCTTTGTTTGTCGCCCTCCACAGGCGTTAGCGCTGCGTCATGCTGGTGACCCCTTCATAGATCAATCTGAGTGCAAAGAGTCCGATGATGGCACCGATGAGGCGACTGGCAACATGCTGTATTCGCCCATAGGTGCGCCGTACCGCCGGTAAGGAGAACGCCTGGCTGAGGAATAAGCGCCAGAGGAGGGAGGAGATGACGATTCCGCCCCAGGCGGCGAGTCGCGCCCAAAGCGGGGTATCGGTACTGAGCGTCACCGAGAAGATACTGATAAAGAATAAGACAGTCTGTGGGTTCGACAGGTCGGTCAAGAGTCCTCGACGGAAGAATCTCCCCCAGGGTTCCGTGCGTGTGGGCTGCAGGGTGAGCAGCGGTAGCCTGGCTTGAGAGCGTACATTGCTCCAAGCGAACCAGAGTAGATAGACCCCCCCGCCGATCTTAATCAGCGCGAACAGTGTCTCGCACTGGCTGATCAGTGTCGCCAGGCCAAACAACCCTAACCCTGAGTAAAAGGCATCGCCGAGTGTGACCCCGAGCCCGGTCATCATACCGGCACGCCGCCCGGAGGCGAGGCTGGTCTGCACGACGACAAAGAGGTTGGCGCCAGGATTGAAGAAGGTGAGGACAAAGAGGCTGACGGTGAGCACGATGGCATGTAACGGTTCCATAAACGACAGACTCATAAACGGACATAGTGTTACTTATAGCAAATTATTATCGCGCAGGCTTGCGTTGGGTCATCGATCGGCGGAGAGAGGAGGAAACTCCGCTTTCATCGCTAGGGATGTGGTAAGCGGAGCGTGACCAGCCAGGGGAGCCCTGGCTGGTGAGGGGAGATTACTTCGCGTTGCTGCGGTTATAGTGCTTGTCCATACCGATGATGCCGATGGTTAGCACGACGAGCAGAATAGCGATGGCACCCATTAGCATAAAGACACCGTTCCAAGAGTAGGCTTTTTCGATCAGGGCGATAGGCGCACCGGCCATCGCGGCACCGATATAGGTTACCCCTCCCTTCAGGCCAGTTGCGGCCCCGGCACCGTCGGCGTGTGAGGCTTCGATGATCCCCAGGGCAAACAGCATCTGCGGAGCGTAGATACCGGCGCCGATGATGAAGAAACAGATCGCGACCAAGTAATAATGCACATGGATGGTCAGGGCGACGCCGATCATGCCGCCGATTAAGACGAAGCTGTAGATGAGGATCGTCTTCCAACGGTCGGCGTTAAAGAATTTGTCGGAGATAATGCCCGAGGTTAAGCCGCCGAGAATGCCGCCGACCTCAAACCAGGCCACCAGCGAGTTTGATTTGACCAGATCCCAGCCCAGTTCCTTAACAAAATAGACGCTGACCCAGTCATTAGTGACGGTGCGGATGACATAAATACAGAGGTCGCCACCGATCGCCAGCCAGATGATGGGGTTATTGACGATATAGCGGGTGAACATCTGCCACATGCTCAAACCGCTTTCCGAACGTTTATTGATCGCCAGCTGTTTGCTGTCTTTCTTCCATTCGCCAACATTAGGCAGACCATATTTTTCCGGCTTCGCACGCATAAAGATAGCCGAAATGATCGCCTGTACGGCCGTGATCGCGGCCGGTACATAGAAGGCATAGCGCCAGTTACCGGTGTACTCGATAACCCCAGAGGCGATCAGCGGAGCCAAGGCGCCACCGACGTTATGGGAGGTATTCCAGAGTGAATACCAGCCGCCACGTTCGGACTTGGAGTACCATTGGCTGATTGCCTTAGCGATGGGCGGGAAGCCACAACCTTGCGCTACGGCGGTTAAGCAGTAGAGTGAGAGCAGCACGGTGACATTATTGGACATCCCGATGCCTACGTTAATCACCGCAACGACTAACAACACGGGCGCTAAGAATAACCGAGGGTTAATCCGGTCAGCTAATAAACCAGAGCTGAATTTTGAGATGCCATACAGAATATAATAAATAGATGAAGCAGTACCGAACTGTACTGCGGTCATGCCAATATCCTGCATCAGCAATGGCGCTGCGGCGGCAAATGCTTTACGGGATATATACATCACGGTATAGGTAAGGAAAGTGGTGATGATAATTTGCCAGCGTAATTTCTTATAGATTTTATCTATATTATTCATTATTGGTACACCATGTGAGCAAGGCGGCGTAAACACGTCATAAAAAAAGCACGGACTAAAATAGAGCCAGTGCAGCCTGGTGGTTCGATACATGCCACAATTCTGTGGGTATGGGATAGGAACGCGGGGTATCTTGTCATGATCTAGGGGGGAGCGTCTAGCGCCAGGCGTAACAAATATCGGACAAAACAGCGCCAATTTGTATATAACTTGGTTTATTTGTTTCCATTTATATTTGTGTGAGTTCTATCATTTATCCGCGCGCTTCATTGCAGTAAAAGTAATCAGGCGTGGCGTAAAAGGTTTTTATTATTCTATTTTAGTTAACTGCATTACATCGTGGAAATAAGTATTGCAGATGGCGTTATTGGGTCACTGTACTTATTAAGTGATAGTCGCTAAATGTAATTATCCGCCTCATCGTCATGGTTATCGGCAGGCGATGATGAATGAAAAAATAGCCACCATGACTTCCTGGCTAATGTCAGTTACCCGTCACCGGTGTCATATCATCCCGTCGGCCGTGGGCTAGTTCTGGGCCTAGCTAGCGAGAACGGCTACGTGATCCGCACGTTTACCTTTAGGGTTTGGCGTGGGGACTGCTCCGAGGCTGAGTGGTGTGTGGCTTGACCTGAAGGCGGGCTGTTCGCTGTCGTGTGTCGGTAACCTGTTGCGGAGGCGAAGAGGATGAAATAGATGAAACAGCAGTGGGATAACAACGATGCAGATAGGGGGGCGCGTGTAGATAAGGGCGTGGCAATACGCTTGACGTGATCCTTTTTCACTGGACATGGCGTCATCGCAGAATAAATTTATCCACGGCGAGCTATCACGCGACGCCCTTACCACACCAAGTGAACCGGGAGGCTAATTTTAACGCCGCCGCCTGCGTGAACTGATCCGTGTTAATACTACTCCTGCTGATGCTTCGGCGGATGCCTTGGCTGATTATTGTCGTGCCCCAGTAGATAAGGCGGGGACGACAGGGATAACATTGGGAGATAAAACATCGCCCCCGTTTTTCCTTGGCGAGTCAGGAAAGAGGACGGTTGATATAAAAATAGTGTAGGTATTGTTAATATCGGAGCGTACTCCCCTTGAGACGCTCATCGAGATATAAATTGTTTCACTCTGGCGCGCTGAGAATAGAAATATATAGGGTAAGTGAGTTGGGCGCATCTGATGCTATCGATAATGTCGCTCGCAAATTATCGCCTCGTCATAAAATGGCGGCGGATTTTCCCGCGTGACGAGAATCTGACGCGGTATGCCGTGTCGCGTTGCGATATGTGATGGTGCGATACATCTGATATTAAGAGCCTATCCCATTAGGCAATTTTATTTGCCATGTTGGCTCTGGGTAATACTCATAAAAAACTTAACAACGTGTCGAATGCTCTTCAGGGCGGCGTGAAGGGTGAGCGAGGCGAATAATTCTCAGGGACGGCGTGTATGCTCCGCTTATGGCGTGCTGTCCGTGTCCAAACTGGCGGCAACACTACACATCTACTGGGATAGGTTCTAAGAGGGGTCCATACCGCTAACGAGGTTAATTCAGGGAAAAGTGAGTAGCGCGACGCGTAGTGTTGGGCTCTTGCTCAAACAGATAGCATGTTATTGGTCTATTACGCACTTAGCGTGTTGTGAGTCTCTCGCCGATGGTGGGGGCGGTTACGATCCCTGAGTGCTGGTGGCACGGTATGAGGTATTCGGTCATAAACAGATTATCTCTATCGATAATCGATGGGGAGTGAGGCGTATGCCGATGCGAGGGTACCCGGTAGGAGAGTTCGGCTCAATGGGAAATATATCGCCACGCAGGCTGATTGGGGACTTATGGCGGAGGCTTCTGTCGAGCTTTTTCATCGATAGAGCGATTTATCGCGCTATTACCGTTGGCGATGATCTCTATATTATCACGCTATCGTCTACAGATATTGGGACGCTTTGGTGGCAGCAAGATAGTCGCCGTATGCTCCGTTAACCCTGTGTTAGCAGGTTGCATCGGGGAATTACCCTCGGGGTGTTTATCCTTTGCGAACGGAGTGATTCGATTTACTTGATTGTTTTTTATCGTGAAATTGTTAATGCCCGCGTGGTTATCGCTACGGTGTCATAACCATCTCGGCAGCAGCCGGCTGGCTGAACGCGCAGCGCTATCTACACGTCGCGTTGTGTTAGTGCCTATTTTTTGAGGTCAGCAGCGTAAAAGCGCGCTGGTATGGGTACACCTACGCTTCTCGGCTGAGACTGGCGTCACTCTGATGTGCTTTTATCATTATTCAGCACGATTAAGCATTATGGATATCAATATTTTTAGCTATGAGTCCGCGCATGACTGCGATCTCTATTCTTGGCTTGTTACTCGGTATGCGAGGGTGAGTTGCCGTTTGAAGCCGTGATAAAGATAAGTATCAGCGTATGCGAGCGCCTTATCTCTATTGAGAATCATTAACCTGCGCAGGAGAGGGGAAAGGTCGACTCGCCATCATCACGGAGGAAATCACCTCCACGGTAGAGATAACCGTTGGCATTGGCTTATTGAATATAATTTTATCGCATACTATACGATGAAAAATAGATGTCGTAACTATACTTATTATTGCGTTTCCCTCCCATGCTCGTAGTGGAACGCAGGTGAGAATGCTTTACCGCTGATGGCAAAATAACCGCCTCTCCCTTAAAGGAAAACGGAGATATAAAAAATAGTATGACGGATCTCACTTATTAATAGATTGGTTTGCATATTGTTACTGAATGCTGGAGATTGGCGATTCCCTTTCTCTGTGGGATGGGTTAATCAATACTTTTTTAATCTGGTGACGGCTAGCTTGAAATGTATAGACCTATCCCCGCGTAGGTCGCGAATAGCTTAGAGGTAAGTATGGTATGCCTAGGGAGGGGCGTCCATTGAGATCGCCATTTGGTTGTCGTAACGTTGAGGTTAGCGGGTTGAGATCGCCTATTTTCTTAATCTTGGTTTAAGAAAAGTGCGCTATGCTCAATCCAATTTCGGCGTTTCCCTGTGTGGGAATAACGTTATTTTATTGTCGTAATTTGAATAGAGATCACATTTTTCATTGCTGTTACTGATATGGGAACGTGTTAATGAAGGACTTTTTGCCATTCTCGAAACCGGCTATCGGTGAGGAAGAGATTGCTGCGGTAAGCGAGGTATTGCGTTCCGGTTGGATCACCACTGGCCCACAAAATCAGGCATTAGAGCAAGAGTTTTGTCAGGTCACCGGTGCCCGTCATGCTATCGCAGTCTGTTCGGCCACGGCGGGGATGCATGTGACGCTGATGGCGTTGGGGATCGGCCCCGGCGATGAGGTGATCACGCCGTCGATGACCTGGGTATCGACCCTGAATATCATCACGCTATTGGGCGCGACGCCGGTGATGATCGACGTGGACCGCGATACGTTGATGGTAACGCCGGAGGCCATCTCTGCCGCGATCACCCCCCGTACCAAGGCCATCATTCCGGTTCATTTCGCTGGGGCGCCGGTCGATCTCGACCCCATCCGGGCATTGGCCCAGCAGCAGGGTATCGCGTTGATCGAAGACGCCGCGCACGCCATCGGTACAACCTATCGTGGCGAGGCTATCGGCCAGCGTGGGACGGCCATTTTCTCGTTTCATGCCATTAAGAACGTGACTTGTGCCGAAGGCGGCATGGTGGTGACCGATGACGATCACCTCGCGGATCGGGTGCGTAGCTTGAAGTTTCACGGCTTGGGCGTGGATGCCTATGATCGTCAGACCCATGGCCGTGCGCCTCAAGCGGAGGTGGTGACGCCAGGGTATAAGTACAATCTGGCGGACATCAACGCCGCCATTGCGCGCGTCCAACTGCGCAAGCTGCCGGCGCTTAACGCGCAGCGCGCCAAGCTGGCCGACTACTATCTGCAGCAACTGGCGGCCCATGATTTGCCACTGTTGCCACTGAGTGCCCCGGCTTGGCCGCATCAACACGCTTGGCATCTCTTTATCGTCCGCTGTGATGCGGCGCGTTGTGGTATCGACCGCGATCAGCTGATGCAGGCCTTGAAGGCGCACAACATCGGTAGCGGATTGCATTTCCGTGCCGCCCATACGCAGAAATATTATCGTGAGACCTACCCTCAATTGCAGTTGCCGCAAACCGAATGGAATTCGCAGCGTATCTGTTCGTTGCCGTTATTTCCTGACATGAGTGAAGCGGATGTGGATAGGGTGATCGCGGCCTTAACGGCGATCCTTGGCGAGTAACGATTAGGTATAACAATGAGTGATTCTAAACCCATCAAGTTTGTATCGGTGGTGATCCCGGTTTATAACGAACAAGAGAGCCTGCCGGAGCTGTTGCGGCGTACCTTGGCCGCCTGTGATGCCATGGGTAAGCCTTATGAGGTGGTATTGGTCGATGACGGTAGCAGCGACGATTCAGCGGCGATGCTTTGTGAGGCGGCAGAGCGGCCGGGTAGCCCGGTGGTCGCGGTACTGCTTAATCGCAACTACGGTCAGCACTCCGCCATCATGGCGGGCTTTAGCCACGTCAAGGGGGATCTGGTGATCACCCTGGATGCGGATCTACAAAACCCGCCGGAAGAGATCCCGCGTCTGGTCGAGACCGCTGAACAAGGTGGCTATGACGTAGTCGGCACTATCCGCCAGAATCGTCAGGACAGTTGGTTCCGTAAGCGCGCCTCGCGCATGATCAATAGTCTGATCCAGCACACGACTGGTAAGAGCATGAGTGACTACGGCTGCATGTTACGCGCCTACCGTAGCAACATCATCAAAGCCATGCTGCACTGCCATGAGCGCAGCACCTTCATTCCTATTTTGGCTAACAGCTTCGCCCGCCGCACCATCGAGATCCCGGTGAAACACGCCGAGCGTGAGCATGGCGAATCTAAGTATGGCTTGATGAAGCTGATCAACCTGATGTACGACCTGGTGACTTGCCTGACCACGACGCCGCTAAGGGCATTGAGCATTTTTGGCAGCGTGATCGCGTTGTTGGGTTTCGCCTTCGCGGTGTTGTTGATCCTGATGCGTCTGACGCTCGGCCCGCAATGGGGTGCGGAAGGGGTGTTTACCCTGTTCGCCATACTGTTCATTTTCATCGGTGCGCAATTCGTCGGGATGGGGCTATTGGGTGAGTATATTGGCCGCATCTATAACGACGTGCGTGCTCGTCCCCGTTATTTTATTCAGAAAGTCGTTCAGACCACGTCGTCGAACGAAGAACAGGAAAAGTGATTATGAAAGCTGTTGTTTTTGCCTATCATGATATGGGCTGTGCCGGTGTGCAGTCATTAATTGACGCCGGTTATGAAATTGCTGCAATTATTACTCATCAGGATGCTCCCGGCGAAAATGTCTTCTTCGCCTCCGTCGCACGTCTGGCGGCACAGCATACGATCCCGGTTTTTGCCCCGGACGATGTTAACCACCCGCTGTGGATCGAGCGTCTGCGTGAACTGCAACCGCAGGTGATCTTCTCCTTCTATTATCGTCATCTGCTGAGCGACGAGATCCTGGCGTTAGCCCCGCAAGGCGCCTTCAACCTGCATGGCTCCCTGCTGCCCGCCTACCGTGGCCGCGCGCCGCTGAACTGGGTGTTGGTGAACGGTGAGACGGAGACTGGGGTGACGTTGCATCGCATGGAGGCTCGCGCGGATGCTGGCAATATCATCGCTCAGCAGCGTATCGCCATCGCCGACGACGACACTGCGCTGACGCTGCATCACAAGCTGTGCCAATGTGCCAAGACATTATTGGCCGAGGCGCTGCCGCAAATCCATAGCGGCAACTATAGCGAATACCCGCAGGATGAGAGTGCGGCAACCTACGTAGGGTGCCGTACGCCAGCCGATGGCCGTATCGAATGGAACAAACCGGCGCGTACACTGTACAACCTGGTGCGCGCGGTGAGCGAACCTTGGCCGGGCGCGTTCAGTTACGCCGGTAATCGCCAATTCACCCTTTGGCAGGCACGGGTACGCCATGATCTACCGGCCGCCCGCCCGGGTACGGTACTCTCCACGGCGCCATTAGTCGTCGCGTGTGGCCAGGATGCATTGGAGATCGTTGCCGGCCAACCGCAGGATGGGCTGTATATGCAAGGCAGCCAGCTAGCGGAGAGCCTGGGGCTGGTCGAAGGGGCGATCCTGAACAGTTCGCTGAACTTCGGTGCACGTCGGGCGACGCGCGTGCTGATCTTAGGGGTTAACGGCTTTATCGGTAACCACCTGACCGAGCGTCTGTTGGCGGAAGAAAACTATGAGGTGTATGGCCTGGATATCGGATCCGACGCCATCTCGCGCTTTATCGGCCACCCGCGTTTCCATTTTGTCGAGGGGGATATTAGCATCCACTCCGAGTGGATCGAATATCACATCAAGAAGTGCGACGTGGTATTACCGCTGGTCGCCATCGCCACGCCGATCGAATATACCCGTAACCCGCTGCGTGTCTTCGAACTCGACTTCGAAGAGAACCTGAAGATCGTCCGCGACTGCGTGAAGTACCAGAAGCGTATCATCTTCCCCTCCACCTCCGAAGTGTACGGTATGTGCAGCGATCCGCAGTTCGATGAGGATCACTCTAATCTGATCGTCGGGCCGATCAATAAGCAGCGTTGGATCTACTCGGTCTCCAAGCAGCTGTTGGATCGCATCATCTGGGCCTATGGTGCCAAAGATGGTCTGCGTTTCACGCTGTTCCGTCCCTTTAACTGGATGGGCCCGCGTTTGGATAACCTGAATGCGGCACGCATCGGGAGTTCACGCGCCATTACCCAGCTGATCCTCAACCTGGTAGAAGGCTCGCCGATCAAGCTGGTGGATGGCGGTCGCCAGAAGCGCTGCTTCACCGACATTAAGGAAGGGGTCGAAGCGCTCTTCCGCATTATCGAAAATAAAGATAACCGCTGCGACGGCCAGATTATCAACATCGGTAACCCGGATAACGAAGCCAGCATTCGTGAGTTGGCCGAACAACTGTTGGTTTGTTTCGAGCAGCATCCGTTGCGCGATCGCTTCCCGCCATTCGCCGGTTTCCGCGAGGTCGAGAGCAGCACTTACTACGGTAAAGGCTATCAAGACGTGGAGCATCGTAAGCCGAGCATTCGCAACGCACAGCGTCTGCTGGGATGGCAGCCGGTGATCCCGATGGAGCAAACCATTGAGGATACCCTGGACTTCTTCCTGCGCACCTTCGACGGTACGGAGCAGGAATGAAACGGGTCGGTCTACGCATTGACGTAGACACCTGGCGCGGCACGCGGGACGGCGTGCCGGCGCTGGTGTCGCTGCTGCGCCAGCACGGTATTCGCGCGACCTTTTTCTTCACGCTCGGGCCGGACAACATGGGGCGCCATTTATGGCGCCTGTTAAAGCCCCGCTTTCTATGGAAGATGCTGCGCTCTAATGCCGCTTCGCTATACGGTTGGGATATTTTGCTGGCGGGCACCGCTTGGCCGGGTCGCCGTATCGGTGCCGGACTGGGCGAGGTGATCGCCGCGGCCGCGCGCGAACATGAGACCGGTGTGCATGCTTGGGATCACCATGCCTGGCAGGCCTGGGCGGGTGTCTGGTCGCAAGAAAAAATGGCCGAACAGATAGGCCTGGCCTATGACGAGCTGCAGCAGCTGACCGGGACGACGATCGCATGTTCGGCGGTGGCCGGTTGGCGCGCCGATGAGCGTGTGTTGCAGGCCAAGGAGCCCTTCGCTTTTCGCTATAACAGCGATTGCCGTGGTACGCATCCTTTCCGTCCACGTTTGCCCGATGGTCGTTTAGGGACGGTACAGATCCCGGTGACGCTGCCGACCTGGGACGAGGCGATCGGCGTGATGACCGACGAGGCGGGATTTAACCGTTTTATCCTCGCCAAGATGGCGGCGGATCGCGGCGTGCCGGTTTATACCATTCATGCCGAGGTCGAAGGGATCGCCAAACAGGCACAATTCGCCGAGCTACTGACGCTGGCGCGTGAGCAACAGATTGAATTTTGCCCCTTGGGGGATTTGTTACCAGACGATATGACGCAATTGCCGCGTGGGCGAGTCGTTCGCGACACCCTGGCAGGGCGTGAGGGATGGCTGGGTTGTCAACGGGAGGAGGTGGTGCCATGAAGAAAATTGCGGGGTGGTTCGCGCTGGCCGTGTTATTCGTTCTCTATTACATCGTCCCGTTACCGGGACGTTTATTATGGCAGCCGGATGAAACCCGTTATGCCGAGATTAGCCGAGAGATGTTGGCCAGCGGTGACTGGATCGTGCCACATTTCCTGGGCATTCGTTATTTCGAAAAGCCGGTCGCGGGGTATTGGGTCAACAACCTAGGCCAATGGCTGTTCGGCGACGGTAACTTCGCGGTACGTGCCGGCGCCGTCTTGGCGACGGTATTGAGCGCGTTGTTGGTCTTCTGGCTGGCGCGTCGCCTGTTGGCGAATCGTGGCGCGGCATTGCTGGCGGCGCTGATCTACCTGACCAGCTTTCTGGTGTACGGTGTTGGCAGCTATGCGGTACTCGACCCGATCTTCACCCTGTGGATGACGGCGGCGATGTGCAGCTTCTGGCTCGCTGAGCAGGCGAGCTCGACCCGAGGCCGCATCGGCGGCTATATCTTGCTGGGATTGGCTTGTGGTATGGGCTTTATGACCAAAGGCTTCCTGGCATTGGCGATTCCGGTGATCGCGGTGTTGCCCTGGGTCATCGCTCAACGTCGCTGGAAGTCGCTGTTCTGCTTCGGCCCGCTGGCGGTGTTGAGCGCCATCATCATTAGTCTGCCGTGGGTGGTGGCGATTGCTCAGCGTGAGCCGGACTACTGGCACTATTTCTTCTGGGTGGAGCATATTCAACGTTTTGCCGAGGAGAATGCCCAGCATAAGGCGCCGTTCTGGTACTACCTGCCGATTCTGTTGCTTGGCGCGTTACCGTGGTTGGGGCTGTTACCCGGTGCCCTGCGCGAGGGATGGCGTGGCCGCGCCAGCCAAGGCGGCGACTTCTACCTGCTGGGGTGGATGGTGATGCCTTTTCTGCTGTTTAGCATCGCCAAGGGGAAGCTGCCCACTTACATTCTGCCTTGTTTTGCGCCGTTGGCGATCCTGATGGCGGGGTATGCCCAACGTCTGGTTGCCCAGACAGGCAAGGCGTTGCGAGCCAACGGGATGATTAACCTGCTGATCGGGTTGGCGGGGATGGCAGCCGTGTTGCTGGTGTTGGCACCATGGAGCGTGACCGGACGCCCATTATATGGGGCGCAGGAGGTCGGCAAGGTGATCCTGGCTGCGCTCGCCTTTGGTTTCTGGGCCGTGCTGGGAGGGCTGGCTTGGCGTAATCCTGTGCGCTACTGGCGCTGGAGCGCGGCCTGCCCATTAGGTATTGCACTGTTGATCGGTGCCGCGTTGCCACAACAGGTGATGGAGTCGAAGCAGCCGCAGACGCTGATCCAGGCGGCGATGCCTGAGCTTCAGGCGAGTCGCTATATTTTGAGTGATAGCGTCGGCGTGGCGGCGGGGCTTGCCTGGGAATTGAAGCGCAGTGATATCTATCTGTTCGATAATACCGGCGAGCTGCAATATGGTTTGAACTATCCGGACTCGGCCGATCGCTTGGTACGTGCCGCTCAGTTCCCGGCTTGGCTGGCAGAGCATCGTAAGCAGGGGGCGGTTTCTTTGGTACTGTTGCTTGCGCGTAACGAGGGTCTGGACCCGACATTACCTCCCGCAGATGTGACGCTGCATAAGGGACGCTTCCTACTATTGCAGTATCATCAGCAGCCATGAGTTATCTCTTGGTGCTTTTCTCTAGCCTGTTGAGCTGTGCCGGGCAACTGTGCCAGAAACAGGCGGTGTGTGGTGAGCCGCATGGCTCACCACGCCGCCATTTGCTGCTGTGGCTGATGGCGGCACTGTTCTGTTTAGGCGTCGCATTGCTGCTCTGGTTGTTGGTCTTACGCACATTGCCGGTTAGCGTGGCCTATCCGATGCTCAGCCTTAACTATGTGTTGGTGTTGCTGGCGGCTCGCTTTATCTGGCATGAGCGCCTGACCTGGCGTCATCTGTTTGGGATCACGCTGATCATGGGGGGAATCGTCTTGCTGGGGGTTAACGCATGAGCGGCTACCTGTGGGCGCTCGCGAGTGTGATCCTGGTGAGTGCGGCGCAGTTGATGATGCGCTACACCATGATGCAGGTCGGCGATTGGTCCATGTTTCTGACGGCATTATTGACAGGGGCGGGGTGGGTCTGGTGGCTACCTGCCGGCATTCTCTGCTATGCCTTGTCGATGTTGTGCTGGTTGTTCGCCCTACGTCGCCTGCCATTGAATCAGGCTTATCCCCTGTTGAGCCTCAGCTATGTGCTGGTGTGCGCGTTGGCGATCGGTCTGCCATTATTCGATGAGCGCTTAAACCTAGGAAAATTGCTGGGTATGGCCTTGATCGTGATGGGGTTACTGGTGATCTATCCACCCAGGCGCCGCAGACGTAAGCCGTGATCTCATTCTTAATACGCTGTCCCGTTTGCCTGCCAGTAGCGGGATTGCAGTATTATTTGATGAATTGCACGAATAGTTGCAGCGGCGTAGACTGATCGTACTGAGCGAATCAGCCGTATAGGTCACTGCTATGCAAATCGTCCGTGCTTTCATCAAGAGTCACTCACAACTGATGGCGGCCTTCTGGTCGGTGTTTATTGTCCTCATTGAAGCCTCCATCGCATTCTATATCTTGCGCAACGTCTGATATCTCCACGCTGTCTGCGGCTCCTCTACCCGTTAGGTTATCGTGCGCGGGGGGCTCCTTATCTGCTTACTCCTGTCTATTCTTGTCTATTCTTGTCTGTTCGAGGCTCGGCTCTCATTGGGCGTGGGGCTCTGCGCGCCGCCAGTGAGCGGGCTGACGCGGTTCTTCGCTTTTACTCTGCGCCGTGTTGGATGCCGTTTTCGCGGCTAAGTGGAATGATATCACCTGGCTCGCCGCGCTTTGCGCATGTTCGGCGCGGGGAGTAGCGTGCCCTGCTTATGCTCGCGGAGGGGCGCGCGATCTCTACGTAGAGGAGGAGGCCGGGAGGCGCTGATGCTACCTTTCCCCACTATCGGGATTCTGTTTTATGGCCCCTCGTCGGTCATATAGGCCGGTTAGGTCATGGATACTTGGCTTTGTTTAATTATTAAACTAAATGTAAAGTTGTGCGGACAGCAGAGTAGGGGCATGCAGCGAAGAACGTGTTGACCCTTAGCGGCGAAAGGTGAATAATCTTCTGCGTTGGGTCGTTAGCTCAGCTGGCAGAGCAGTTGACTCTTAATCAATTGGTCGACGGTTCGATCCCGTCACGACCCACCAACAATTTCAAGGCGTTACGCTAAATGCGTAGCGCCTTTTTTGTTGATTGTACCGTTTTTGTCTCTTTGACATGAAAAACATTATCGATAATCCTCGCGTGCTGGCTTAAATCTTTATGCTAAATATGTGCATGTTTATGTACAGTGTCAACCAGCTCCCATTCCCCCCTCTTCGATAAGCATCGATGCTGCTCCCCCTTGATTAAACAAGCCTGCTCGCCTAGGTGGGCCGTACTCGCTCTCTGGGAATGCCCATCCGTGGTTATCTCAGTCGTTGTATTCGGCACACTCTGTGAGCATTCGATACCAGGGCATTCGCTCTCGTTACGATGCTATCGTGGTTAAATGCTATGGTGAGATCCGCTATGGCCGTGAGGTAGGGGGGTTATTCCACCGGGTAAGATGAGCTGAGTCGTTAAGCTATAGTTGTGACAGTCAGGTGGTGGTGTTTGGGATGAGCCGTGGCGATTTAGTATGCGAGTGGAATATAAAAAAACCGGAGCGATATTAGCTCCGGTTTTTCATCAAGAGTTACTATCCTGTCTACTCCGGCTCTAGCCATCTTCGTTATCGCAGGAGAGTGAGTCTATAAGATTAGTTGATAGCGACTACGTTTACTGCGGAAGGGCCTTTAGGGCTATTCTCTACAGAGAACTCAACCTTTTGACCTTCATCCAGAGTACGGAATTCATTGCTTTGGATCGCAGAGAAGTGAACGAAAACGTCCTTGCTGCCATCAGCAGGAGAGATAAAACCGAAGCCTTTATCGGCGTTGAACCATTTTACAGAACCAGTCATTTTATTAGACATTATTTTTACCTTCTAAATTTTGTGAGTCACACAAGGCGACGAACGAGGCCTGCTCGGATAGAAAAGCTTACTAAGGCATTGAAGGAGGAGACTCACGACGAAGGGTAATCAGATGATAACTCTGGAACTGAGGCTACTTAACTAAAACTGCTTTACTAAGGTCTGTTCTGCAAACCGTGACGCTATTAACGCATAGTGCCTCAGTAAGTACAAGATTTATTTTAGCCATCCGGATGGACTGATGCCTGACACTATCATCGGTCTGATATTTTAACTTGTAGAATGATTATGTTAATGATTAACGGATGAGACAGAAATAAAGGCCACGCCGTGGCCTTTATTTCATTGTTTTATTTAAAATTATTTAAAAGTAAAACCCTGACTTAGCGTCAACAGGTCATCAGTTAAAACCCAGGCGGATAAGATCGAGTGGATAGAACAATCCCTCCATCCCCTCAATAGACACACAGGCGGCGCGGCGTAGCTGCTCTGCAGATTGGTCTGTGCCGTGGATTGCGGTGATAACACCCGTAGCGCCATTGGCCGCCACCATGACGTAGCTGCCGACAGTGATAGCGTTACGGTTGCGATCATAGGTTCTCATCGTTTCCTCCTTTCACTTTGGTCAATACTGGGGCATAAAAGCGGGAATTTAATAGCCGTAAAACTAACGAGGTGCCTTGAGCCTCATCAAAAAATCACAGGCATGGCCTAATAATGGGTGGTAAAATAATCAACGTGTCAATTAATGAGGCCATTATGGCGGGCGAATCGTTGTTGCCCTGCGCTGAGGGTAAACTCGAGTCAACTTCGCAGAGGCGTTAGCGACGAGCTATACAGCCTGTGGCTGTCATGTATAACTATGCCGAGTCGACATAGACGATGCCAATACATGTCGAGTGGTATAAGTGGGTGGTGCGGGTTAACGCACCACTGATATTGTAGCGATGGGTTTGCTCCCTTAATCATGGTAACAATACAGAAGGTTATCGTTGAATGCGGCGGGGAAAGGTATACCAGCAGTATCGACAATAGGCCCGAGATGGCGTTAGTCTGTCTATATTATCTATCCATCTATCTGGACGGCTAAAATAGCCCTTGCTATAAGTTTTTATTTATGGATAAATGACGGCTCTTGGTTTGCAGTACAGAACCGAAGCCGTTTCTTAGCAGTACTCAGTCAAAGCAATATCACCAGATACCTTTCTTTTATCGAGTCTCCTCTCTCATTCGCTTCAAAAAATCTGTAGTACAGACCCATTAGCGCCAAGGGCGAAAATTAAAGGAAGTATTTATGTCAAGTGTAATGACTGGATTAGTTAGATGGTTTGCCACGAATAAAAGCGCGGGATTTATTACGCCAGATAATGGTGGGCAAGAGGTATTTATTCATTTCTGTGTCCACAATAATATAGGGTGTCGAAAGTTTGTCGAAGGGCAACGAGTTGCCTTTGAACTACAAACTGATGCGATGCAGAGGTTGTCTGCAATCAACTTACTGGCATTGTAATATTATCGATAGCGATGAAGGTATTGTCCCGAGCAGTGCTAGCTGAAGAGCGACGCTATCTGTGCCGAGTTTATTTCAATCTCGTCCCGATTATCGGCGTTGCTTTTATTACGACGTTATTATTAGCGTCACGTGTGATATGGCCACCACCCGCTGTCGTTCCACGTTTTTTTGGTAAATCGCAAACTCGCTGAGCTAGGCATCTATTTATACCCTGTATTATCGCTGAAACAGCTCTCTGGCAGGAGATAGGCGTCGATGTATCAAACATCTCGCTGAATGTCTATTCTTATCCCCCTAGCGGCTTTATGCTCCTTCAGCGCGCCAAATCATGAGCGAGACAGCTATCCCCGGCAGATGCCGGGGATTATTGATGATGTCTTACAGTGATCGATTACAGATGACTAATGATTGGCCCGCGCCACTCGCGATGGAAATCGCGTACAAATAACCGGTGGTTAAGCCGGTGGTATAGCGCTGCGTGCTGCCTCTTAACTCTTTACTCCAGGTTTGATCCGAGGGGAGTCCTGACGCCGGGTAGCTGGCCATGGCTCCCCATTCGGTCCATAAGCCGCCGATGTCACGATACCCCGGAGATAAGTTGAAGGTCGTATTGGTCACCCGCGTATAGCTGGGAACCTGATAGCCATTTCCCTGAGTACTACACCAAGCATCGGCGTCATCTGCGCTCATATAATTCCAGGCCCCTGCACTGATAAACCAGTCTCGGATATCGAAATGGTAGGTCAGCGTATCGCCGCCATCCTTGGCCGTGGCGGTGAGGGTGACTGGTTGCCGGGTCGCTGGCTCAGCGGTGAGCTGTACCTCGCCGGTAGGGGAAATACTGACCCACCCCGGGGCAGAGCTTGACCAGGTATACGCTGAGTTTCTGGCGGTATCATTATTGATCTGCAACTGGAATTTAGCGCCAATAAACCCGGTGCTAGGGAATCCCTCGTTAACGGTAAAGATCTTGCCATTGACCAAGACCCCGGTTAACACGTCATAGGGTGCAAAGGTCGTTATGACGCTGGCCTGGTTGTTGTTGCTCAGGGTGGCGCTGACGTGACTGGGGCCGTCGGTCAGGCTGGTGAGGGTGACGGTGACATAACCGTCCGCATCGCTGGCGGCCTGCTGGGCGCTCAGGGTGGCGCCATTGTCGGCGCTAAACTGCACCGTCTGATTGGCCAGTGGGTTGCCGTTGGCATCGGTGACGCGGGCGCGCACCGCATTCTGAGCGCTGCCGTCGGCCTTGGCGTTGTCCTGGGTGACGATCAGGTTGCCGTTGAGAATCGACGCACTGGCATCGTCGGCGACGAAGGTAGTGGTGACGCTGGCCTGGCTGTGGTTACTCAGGGTGGCGTTGACGAGGCTGGGGCCAGCGGTCAGGCTGGTGAGGGTGACGGTGACATAACCGTCTGCATCGCTGGCGGCCTGCTGGGTGCTCAGGGTGGCGCCATTGTCGGCGCTAAACTGCACCGTCTGATTGGCCAGTGGGTTGCCGTTGGCATCGGTGACGCGGGCGCGCACCGCATTCTGAGCGTTGCCGTCGGCCTTGGCGTTGTCCTGGGTGACGATCAGGTTACCGTTGAGGATCGACGCACTGGCATCGTCGGCGACGAAGGTGGTGGTGACGCTGGCCTGGCTGTGGTTGCTCAGGGTGGCGCTGACGTGGCTGGGGCCGGCGGTCAGGCTGGTGAGGGTGACGGTGACATAACCGTCTGCATCGCTGGCGGCCTGCTGGGCGCTCAGGGTGGCGCCATTGTCGGCGCTAAACTGCACCGTCTGATTGGCCAGTGGGTTGCCGTTGGCATCGGTGACGCGGGCGCGCACCGCATTCTGAGCGTTGCCGTCGGCCTTGGCGTTGTCCTGGGTGACGATCAGGTTACCGTTGAGGATCGACGCACTGGCATCGTCGGCGACGAAGGTGGTGGTGACGCTGGCCTGGCTGTGGTTGCTCAGGGTGGCGCTGACGTGGCTGGGGCCGGCGGTCAGGCTGGTGAGGGTGACGGTGACATAACCGTCTGCATCGCTGGCGGCCTGCTGGGCGCTCAGGGTGGCGCCATTGTCGGCGCTAAACTGCACCGTCTGATTGGCCAGTGGGTTGCCGTTGGCATCGGTGACGCGGGCGCGCACCGCATTCTGAGCGTTGCCGTCGGCTTTGGCGTTGTCCTGGGTGACGATCAGGTTGCCGTTGAGGATCGACGCACTGGCATCGTCGGCGACGAAGGTGGTGGTGACGCTGGCCTGGCTGTGGTTACTCAGGGTGGCGCTGACGAGGCTGGGGCCAGCGGTCAGGCTGGTGAGGGTGACGGTGACATAACCGTCTGCATCGCTGGCGGCCTGCTGGGCGCTCAGGGTGGCGCCATTGTCGGCGCTAAACTGCACCGTCTGATTGGCCAGTGGGTTGCCGTTGGCATCGGTGACGCGGGCGCGCACCGCATTCTGAGCGTTGCCGTCGGCCTTGGCGTTGTCCTGGGTGACGATCAGGTTGCCGTTGAGGATCGACGCACTGGCATCGTCGGCGACGAAGGTGGTGGTGACGCTGGCCTGGCTGTGGTTACTCAGGGTGGCGCTGACGAGACTGGGGCCGGCGGTCAGGCTGGTGAGGGTGACGGTGACATAACCGTCCGCATCGCTGGCGGCCTGCTGTACGCTCAGGGTGGCGCCATTGTCGGCGCTAAACTGCACCGTCTGATTGGCCAGTGGGTTGCCGTTGGCATCGGTGACGCGGGCGCGCACCGCGTTTTGAGCGTTGCCGTCGGCCTTGGCGTTGTCCTGGGTGACGATCAGGTTGCCGTTGAGGATCGACGCACTGGCATCGTCGGCGACGAAGGTGGTGGTGACGCTGGCCTGGCTGTGGTTACTCAGGGTGGCGCTGACGAGACTGGGGCCGGCGGTCAGGCTGGTGAGGGTGACGGTGACATAACCGTCCGCATCGCTGGCGGCCTGCTGGGCGCTCAGGGTGGCGCCATTGTCGGCGCTAAACTGCACCGTCTGATTGGCCAGTGGGTTGCCGTTGGCATCGGTAACGCGGGCGCGCGCCGCGTTTTGGGCGTTGCCGTCGGCCTTGGCGTTGTCCTGGGTGACGATCAGGTTGCCGTTGAGGATCGTCGCACTGGCATCATCGGCGACGAAGGTGGTGGTGACGCTGGCCTGGCTGTGGTTGCTCAGGGTGGCGCTGACGTGACTGGGGCCGGCGGTCAGGCTGGTGAGGGTGACGGTGACATAACCGTCCGCATCGCTGGCGGCCTGCTGTACGCTCAGGGTGGCGCCATTGTCAGCGCTAAACTGCACCGTCTGATTGGCCAGTGGGTTGCCGTTGGCATCGGTGACGCGGGCGCGCACCGCATTCTGAGCGCTGCCGTCGGCCTTGGCGTTGTCCTGGGTGACGATCAGGTTGCCGTTGAGAATCGACGCACTGGCATCGTCGGCGACGAAGGTGGTGGTGACGCGGGCCTGGCTGTGGTTACTCAGGGTGGCGTTGACGAGGCTGGGGCCAGTGGTCAGGCTGGTGAGGGTGACGGTGACATAACCGTCTGCATCGCTGGCGGCCTGCTGGGCGCTCAGGGTGGCACCATTATCGGCGCTAAACTGCACCGTCTGATTGGCCAGTGGGTTGCCGTTGGCATCGGTGACGCGGGCGCGCACCGCATTCTGAGCGCTGCCGTCGGCCTTGGCGTTGTCCTGGGTGACGATCAGGTTGCCGTTGAGGATCGTCGCACGGCTGTCGTCGGCGACAAAGGTGGTGGTGACGCTGGCCTGGCTGTGGTTGCTCAGGGTGGCGCTGACGTGGCTGGGGCCGGCGGTCAGGCTGGTGAGGGTGACGGTGACATAACCGTCCGCATCGCTGGCGGCCTGCTGGGCGCTCAGGGTGGCACCATTATCGGCGCTAAACTGCACCGTCTGATTGGCCAGTGGATTGCCGTTGGCATCGGTGACGCGGGCGCGCACCGCGTTTTGGGCGCTGCCGTCGGCCTTGGCGTTATCCTGGGTGACGATCAGGTTACCGGCCAGAATGGTCGGCACGATCTCACGCTGTGATTGTAATACCTGAATACGGGTCGTACTCAGGTTAGAGCGATGACCTTTGATGTCATAGGCGATGACATCGATGTTATAACGGTTTTCTCCCTGCTGATTATAGGGGGGATAGATCAGTGCGAGGCTATTATTAGGCAGTACGTTAATCGAGCCTCCCGCCAGCAAGAAGCTGGCGGTATTCTGCCAGTCGAGATAATCGATGGCATGCTTGCTGTTGATGCTGACTTGGATCGCGGCGCTTTCGCCGGCATAGCCCTCTAAATATTCGGTGCTGCTGATATTCAGCAAATTAGGTTGCCGATACGCTAATACGATGTCGTTGTTGCGTTCGACGAAGTCGTGGCGCGAGTTGGCTAGGGTGCGCATGGCGGCAACACGAGAGGAGTCGAGTTGGGCGGATCCGTCATCGGCCAGACGATAGGTAAGGGTAGCGCTAACTTGGGTATCATGTTGGCCTCCTTTGCCGCGTCGTTCATCGAGGCCGAGGGTTAACAAGGGAAACGGCGTGTAATTGATACCCGCGGTGAAGGCATAGGGATTCGCTTGCAAGGTGTTGCGCCCGAATAGGGCAACATGATCGCCGCGATACTGTTCGTAGATGAACGAGCCCCCCAACTGTGGCAGCGTCGGCAGCCAACCATTGATCCGAATATCGAAACCATTAGCTGGGCGTTCATCATAATCGGTGATATCGCGTGATGCGCGCCAGTCACTCAGGCGCAGATATTGGTTGCCGGAGAGGCGCCAATAGTCGGTCCATGCCTCTAGGCCGAGTCCTAACCGACGGTTATGACCACTGAGATCATAATCATAGAAGCTGTTGACACCCAGTAGCCATCCCCCTTGCAGGGTACGGACACCTAGCCCAGCATTGAGGGTGTTACGCCGATCTTTATTTCTTGCACCCAACTGGCTGAAGACGGTCCAGCTCTCATCATTGTAGAGGGGGAGTAGCCAATCGAACGCACTGTCCTGCAGGGTGAAGTTTTTATCGACGTTGAGCTGAACTCTGGCATTGCCATAGCGGCTTAACCAGGTTTGGATTTCATCGTTTGCCGCTCGCGTTGCCATAGTCCGTGCTATGCCCGAGGCTGCATCGGAGGTCGGGTGGCTGGCGAGTGATTGGCCGAGTAGGCCGACTGTGGGTACCAGGGGGTTATGCGCGACGGCTTCGTCGCCCTGAAGAGCCCGTGTCGGCGAGGTGACCACATTCTGTGGCGGAGGATCCTGTGCCGTGCCGCTTAGCGGCATGACGAGCAGGCCCAGCGAGAGTGCACCTTGTCGTAAAGGTTTTAACCAGATCATCATGTTTCGTGGGGTAGCGCACGTGTCAGTGGCGCGCTGCGGCGAGGCCAGACTCAGATGGGGAAGGGGGGATTGGTCTTTCATCATATTTTCTCATCGAACACATAAACCGGGGACAATCACGTTAAATCGGGGCTTATTACCCATGGTGGAATTGTGACCGGCGCCATGATGTGCCTTGAGTAAAAGACGCAAAAAATGACAAAATGCGCACGATATGTTGCCTCATTGTTGAGAACGGCGGCGCGTGATGAGGCAATGGCTGCGCATATATAACAAAAACTATTGTATATGCAGGCAAAAATAAAATACAAAAATGCAATATTAAGTATTGTCATTTTGCCATGATGTACACCTCAGATACTGGCAATAGAGCGTAACTCAATATTTATCTCTTATTTTTTGTTAAAGGTATGGAATTGGTCGATGGCTCTGGATCTTCCACGAGGGAGTGCATAGAATGCGTCGCCGTGAACTTTATTCTCTCTGTGTCAGCCAATTTATTATTTTAAATTTTATTGCTGCGTTGATTCATTTTATGAATTTATTTGACCGGAGAGGATAAGTGTTCGTAGGGTATGGTGCGTTATCTGCACCAGAATGATCAGTTAAATAGAGTAGTGTTGTGGAATTAAGTGACTAAGATGCAGGTATTACAGAATCAGGAAGGATTTTATCAGTGGTTTACTCAAACATTTTTATTTGATGAGGCAATTATGGCCGAAGGATGGGTGAGCGAGGATGAGATGCGCGCCTTAGCAAAGACGATGGCACCGCAGTACTACCCTTGTCTAGCGACGATGTATCCGGGATCGCCTCATGCCGATTCGCCACAGGCCGTCTATTTCTATCGTGAACAACTGCTGCTATGGCTGGCGCAATTCATACCCTGCCAGACCTTGGCAGATGAGGCGAGAGGGTGACACCGAGACGTGTGCCGGTGCAAAAACGTATTATAGCGGGTCAACCCACTCGCCGTCGTCAGGCGGCGAGTAGGTTGATAAATTATTTTTTATAGATCTCCACAAATGCAGTCTTGTGATCGCTGGAGTCTCCCAAAATACTTAATACTCGGAAGTAGCATTGATCGGGTTGGATACCTAATTTATGACATTGTTTATCGATGGCTTGTACAGCTTTGCTATCACCAACAGTCGGAAGTCCCGCTTGCTGGAGGCTAAGCGAAGCCACTTTCGTATAACCGGCGGTGTCCATACTATTGATTTGTGTGGCGGCAAAGGCAGGAACGCAGAATAGGGTGCAAACAGCAATAATCGCTTTTAATTGCTTCATAGACAGATCCTTTATTCCATTAATATAGTTTAGAGAAACTGCGTGTTAGCTAACCGGCATGTTTCAGTATAGGGTAGCCGCGTTATAATGCCAGTCGCCAATCATCTAAATTTATTTTTTAGCACTTTTAGTTATTGTTTTATTTATCATGTCGTTGTTATCGCATTTATTGGGTTTGTCTGACTCTTGTTCCGCTCGCCGCTAATCAGGGTGAAATAAGATCGTGGCGGCGAGGCGAGCGAGTCGGCCCCAACCGGCTGGCAACAGGAACAGGAGTAGCAAGAGATAGAGTAAGGCAAAGCGGGCCGATGGCGACAAGAGCAGCAGGGGCGAGCGGCGTCGATGCATGGTGATGTGCCTTAGCGGGAGTGGTGATAGCTCTAGCGTAGCGTGTCGATATGGCATAAATGTGACAGTCAGAGTGACGACGTAAAGCGTCTGGGATGGCGGTGACACGTTTTTCTCGTCATACGGCGTCAGCAAATTGCCGATTGTCTGCACGAAGTGGGCTAAAAAGCGGCATTCGATCGTGCGACGGATAAATTTTTGATGACGTGGTGCGTGAAATCCGTAGAATACGCCTCACCCGATGAGAGTCGCTTGTCAATCACATCGGCCGGTATTTTTACCTGATGCGGGAATAGCTCAGTTGGTAGAGCACAACCTTGCCAAGGTTGGGGTCGCGAGTTCGAGTCTCGTTTCCCGCTCCAATATTATGCGGCGAGCCTGATGGCAGCAGCAAACGATATGGCGCGTTAACAAAGCGGTTATGTAGCGGATTGCAAATCCGTCTAGTCCGGTTCGACTCCGGAACGCGCCTCCATTTTAGACCCCGTAGGTATTTGCCTGCGGGGTTTTTCTTTATCTGTCATCTAGACGCTGCCCGAGTATCCTTTCATTTTTGTCTCCCTTGTCTGGCGATCGGCATCCGGCCATATCGGCTCGTTTTCTTGCACGTTATGCTAAACACCGGTTTGCTTCGCCTTAGCGAAGTACGGTGACATAGTCAGCGAGAGGGTATCAGTATGCGAATCTCCAGTGAAAATATTATGAGTTACTTGATGCGCAGTGTGGAGATGGGCCAATTTAAGAAGCTCACCTTCTCTACCTATAAACGCGATCGTTGGATCTCGGTCATCAATCTGCCGTTGATGAACGCTTATCAGGTGATCGAACACGGTTTCCATCCTCAGGAGATCGAAGTTCAGGGGTGTGATGCCCTGTATGCGGCGGTTAAAAAAGCGATTCGGCGTGAATTCAGCAGCAATCGGACCGCTAACTTCACACAATGGTAGTCGACCGCGTCGCGCAAGCGTTGAGCGTACACCGCCTCAGCTTAGGCTAACCTCGATCCTTCTATTACCGAGGGGGCAGGTGGCCATGGGGGGCTGTATGCCATTCCTGCCAGCCGGGAATTTTTTTTATTCGGCAGAATGAGCAGGAAGCGTGTTTTTGTTCTACACCAGAGACAGACCCGTTGTCGTCTGGACACTCTGCTTCGTTGTCTGAGCAAGCCTGCCCACTATTTTGCCGCTACGGGATGTCTGAAGAATACACTGGATATGAGGAGATAATGATGTCTTATCCTGAGTGGCTGCATATCTTGGCGTGGAGTTGGTTAGTGAGCGCCGCATTAAGTGCATTGATTATTATTTGGGATATTCGCCATGGCCATCCACAGGCTATGGCTATTATGACGGTCGCTTGGCCGGTTAATGCGCTCTATTTTGGTGTATTGGGATTGATTGCCTATTTCTGGTTTGGTCGAGGTCATCCCGGTGATCATTGCGATATGGCGATGCCGATGGCCGGGCATGAATCGATGACGATGCCAATGGATAAGCCGATGGCCGGGCATGAATCGATGACGATGCCAATGGATAAGCCGATGGCGGGGCATGAATCGATGACGATGCCAATGGATAAGCCGATGGCCGGGCATAAATCGATGACGATGCCGATGGATAAGCCGATGGCCGGGCATGAATCGATGACGATGCCAATGGATAAGCCGATGGCGGGGCATGAATCGATGACGATGCCAATGGATAAGCCGATGGCCGGGCATGAATCGATGACGATGCCGATGGACAAGCCGATGGCCGGGCATGAATCGATGGCGATGCCGATGGATAAGCCGATGGCGGGGCAGGCGTCGATTAAGCGGGCGCCAGCAAGCTGGCAGAGTATCTTTAAGACCAGTACTCACTGCGGTACCGGGTGTACCTTAGCCGATATCGTGGGTGAAGGGTGGGTGATGCTGATGCCGGTAACCTTACTAGGGAGTTCGCTACTGGGGGCGTGGACGTTGGATTTTATCCTGGCGTTATGCCTGGGGATCTTCTTTCAATACTGGCCGGCTCGCCAGATGGGAATGTCCCGTTGGTTGGCGCTAAAGAATGCGGTTAAAGCGGATGTGCTGTCACTGATCTGTTGGCAGTTGGGCATGTATGTCTGGATGGCGATTGCGCTGTTTCTGCTTTTTACCCCGGATATGCCCCATGCCAGCGCGCTATACTGGTTTATGATGCAGATAGCGATGATCGTCGGTTTCTGCAGCGCCTATCCGATGAACAAGTGGTTGGTCAGCAAAGGCATTAAACACGCCATGTGAGATGTGACGCGCCGTTTTAATCATAATCTGATGGGCAGACGATCGCCTGGGGCTAGACTGGACGCTTTTCCGTGTTCGAAACGATAACCAAGGATATGAGCGATGAAGAGAATGTTGGCGTTGCTTGGCGTGGTGATGGTGAGTGGGTGTGCGGCGACGTCGACTCCGGAACAGCCATCGCCTATTGGCATGGCGAATCCGGCGGCGCGCTATTGTAGCGATCAGGGGGGGAAACTGATACCTGTCGAGACGGCGCAAGGGCAGCGTAACGACTGCCTGCTACCGAGCGGTGAGCGGCTCGATGAGTGGGCACTCTATCGCCGCGCGCATCCTCAGCGCTAATCGTGTTGAGCCAATAGTGAGGCCGCCCTTGGGCGGCCTCTTGCGTCTCAGCAGGTAAGACACGCTTTACGGTTGCTTACTGTGAAAGGCGAAGCGTTGATCGAAGTAAGCCTTCACGTGGGCCTCGAGGCGATGAATTTTGGCATCGACGGCTTGTAACAGATACTCGTCATTATTCATGGCGTATATCCGCTCCAACGCCAGTTCATCGGCGGCGGCCTTTTCCTGTGGTGTTAATGTGTTACTAGTCATGCGCTAACCTACCTCAGAGAATGATGAGGCGAGCATGGCACAACGATTCATGCTTTTCAATCGGCATGCCAGCCCATCGGCGACGATTAACCGTGCTGACGTTGCGCGGGTTCGCGCAGCCAGAGCACGAAGTGCAGCAGCGCCATAAAGCCATGACCGGCGAGATAGACTTCGATCAACCCGGTGAGTGTCTTATGGATCGACTTGGCATCGCCACTCCAAGGAGAGCCGCTACGCCACAGTACAAACCATACCAGGCCAGATAATACCACCAGCCATAGCGCGCCTAATCCCAATCCCTGTACACACGTCGCCACGCCCTTCGGGTCGGTTCCGGGCAGGCGCAGTTTCATGACGTCACCGATATCGGTCTTCAACTGGCTGAAGTCCCCCCACAGGTAGGGGAAAAAGTAACGCAGACCACGGGTGGAGAGGCTATATAGGGTTAAGATCAAGGTCAAGATGACCATCAGTAGGCCGATGCCGATATGCATCCAGGTAAAGATGTCATAACTGAGGCCCGGTCTAATCTGTTGAGCCTGGGTAAATCCCATTCCGTTGCTGTCGAGGATCTGAGTGATGACCAACAGCATGACAATAAAATGCAGTATGCGCAGAAAAGGCTTCTGATAACTGCCGAGATAACGCCAGAATTGAGAACATAGCAGGGAGAGTCGAGACATCATAGTTACCTTCTATCTTTATGTTTTTTTGCGTCGAGATACACGATTGTGCGGATAGCTATGGCATCTGGGTAGACACTTCCCAGCACGGCATAATATGGAACGCATCGGCAATCTATCTCTCTGTTTACTATAGTCTGAGCACGGATAGCTCACCAGCAAGTTATGCTATCGCTCTGTTACATATTGTTTTAATTAGAATACGGATGCTGGCGATAATGAATATCATTATTATCTCATTGCGTATCAGCGTGGGGATCGCGAGAAAATATCAGTGAAGTGCGCCGGTTTAGCCGTAAATTAGCGTGTGGATTTTCCACGCCTGCGCGGGAGAGGGGCGAGTGGCATCATCAATGGGCAATACCGGTGTCTGGCGATCTGAAGCCGGGCATGTCATGGAGAAAACTATGCGTGAGAGTAGGTTAGCTCGGTGGTTCTGTTTGAGTGTTGTTGGGCTCGGGTCGCTGTTCCCCCTGGGAGCACAGGCGACCTCCTCCCCGGAAGCTGACGGCTATCGCCTCGATAAAGTGGTGATCGTTAGTCGGCATGGTGTGCGTGCGCCGACTAAAATGCCTGCGTTGATCCGTGAGGTGACGCCGGATACCTGGCCGGTATGGCCGGTTGCATTGGGCCATATCACCGAGCGAGGTGAGGCCTTGGTGATGCAACTCGGTGCCTATTATCGCGCCGCGTTACACCAGCAGGGGTTGCTGGCGGAGCAGGGATGTCCCGCCGCGGACTGGGCCTATGCCTGGACGGATGTCGATCAGCGTACTCGTAAGACTGGCGAGGCGTTTCTGGCTGGCTTGGCGCCGGGCTGTGGCGTGGCAATACATCACCAGGCCGATCTGAAACGGGTCGATCCCTTGTTCCACCCGGTCAAGGCCGGGATATGCCATCTGGCGGTCGAGTCGACGCGTCAGGCCATCGAGCAGCAGGCGGGAATGCCGCTGGCGGCGTTGAACCGCCACTATGGCGACGCCTTGGCTCAAATGGATCAGACGCTGAATTTTGCTGCCTCCGCCTATTGTCGGGCGCAGCAAACGGATGGGGCATGTACCCTGGCGGCGACGATGCCGAGTGTGTTACACCTCTCCGCCAGCGGCGCAGTCAAACTGCATGGCGCCGTCGGCCTATCGGCGACGCTGGCGGAGATGTTCCTGCTGCAGCAGGCGCAGGGGATGGCTCAGCCCGCCTGGGGGCGTATCGCGACGCCGGCGCAGTGGCGTGCGTTGCTGAGTCTGCACAATGCCCAATTCGACCTGTTATCACGCACAGACTATATCGCGCGCCACCGTGGCACGCCATTGCTGCACACCGTCATCCAGGCATTAAACGATCAGCCGCTATCTTTGCCGGGATCGAGCGAGGCGAACCGCCTCCTGTTGCTGGTCGGACATGATACTAATCTGGCTAACCTCTCCGGCTTGCTACAGACGCCCTGGACATTGCCGGGTCAACCGGATAATACGCCGCCTGGCGGCGAGTTAGTCTTCGAGCGCTGGTTAGATGCGGCAGGGCACCCCTGGGTTCGGGTAAGGGTCGTGTACCAGACCCTGGCGCAACTCCGTCAGCAGACGCTGCTGACCCTAGCGACGCCACCGCATCAACTGCGTTTATCCTTGCCGGGGTGCCACGGCGCGACGCCGAGCGGCCTCTGCCCCCTGGCGGAGCTTAGTCGACTGCTGACGGCGCGTCTGCAGCCTGACTGCCTGTTACCCAGCGCGACATCGCGCTGAAAGGGGCTGGCGCCTCGCGCGCGGCGCGCAGGGGTTCCCCACGCTGCGCGCGTCGTCATCGCCGATTCCCCATGAGGGAGCACGGGGATCAGCGGTAGTGCGTCTTATCGAGGTGGTACTTTTTCATCCGTAGATAGAGCTTCTTACGCGGGATCTGTAGGTATTCCGCCACCTCGTTGATACGCCCCTGATGCAGGTTGAGGGCCTCGGTGATGATCTGGCGCTCATACTCTTCGACACGCTGGTCGAGCGGCGTCGGAGAGGCGGTATGGACTTGGGGACAGGCGAGCTCAGCCAGTGGTTGCACGCCGACCGCGAACAGTTGAGCGGCATTGGCCAGTTCGCGCACGTTATTGGCCCAGTGGCGCTGTAAGAGGCTCTTGCGCAGCGTGGCGGGTAGGGCAGGACAGGGATGGTTGAGGCGTTGACACGCCTGTTGGAGATAGTGTGTAAACAGCGGCTCAATATCATCGGGGCGCTGTGCCAAGGGGGGACAATGCAGCTGCGTCATGGCGAAGCAGTAGTAGAGATCCGGCAGAATGCGTTGGGCGGCGGCGTGCTCGACTAACGGCCCTGCGCCGCAAGCCAAGAGGCGGAAGGGGCGTGGCTCTTGGCTCTGGCTACGCACCAGGCTGTATTGCGCGCCCTCATCGAGACGTTCCGGATTCTGAATCAGCAGGGTGCCGCCGGCGGCCTGAGTGAGGCTATGTTGCAGATCGCCGCCCTCACCGGCTTGATGGATGATGAACGCGCCGTCGCTACGCCCGCTCAGGCGGTGTAGATGGCGCGCGCATAGGGTGCGTCCGCTGCCGGGCTCGCCATAAAAATAGACGGCCAGATCGGTCTCCGCCAGTTGTTGCAGGCGGGTACGCATCTGCAACACCCACTCGCTGCGTCCAACCAACTCGGTCTGGAGCTGGTGCCGCTGCCACTTGCGCCGGGCGATCAGCGCGCGTCGCTCATCGAGAGCGGCCTGCACGCGCGCTAAGAGCTGGGCCGGGTCGACCGGCTTCTGGAGAAAATCGCGCGCTCCCTTCTTGACCGCCTCAACGGCCATCGGCACATCACCATGGCCGGTGATCAGCAGTACCGGCAACTGACTATCCTGGGCGCGCAGACGCTCCATCAGGGTGATGCCGGAACAGCCTGGCATACAGACATCGCTGAGGATCACCCCCGGCCAATCCGGCGGGATCAAGGTCAGGGCTTGCAACGGATCGGTGCAGGCATGCACGCCATAGCCACTCTGGGTCAGCAGCAGGGTATAGGCATCCAGCACGTCGGGATCATCATCAATCAATACAATGGTGTGTTTATGGGTCAGCATGCGGAATTTCCGTTGAAGACGGCGGAGCGTCCGCCAGGGTAAAACATAAGAGAATACAGGCGCCGTGTGGCAGGGCCGAGGCGATGCGTAGTTCGCCGCCCAACTGCTCCATCAGCGATAAACTGATGGAGAGGCCGATCCCCAGTCCCACCTGCTTGCTGGTGGTGAAGGGTTTGAGTAGGCGTGGGGCCAGAGCCAGTGGCCAGCCAGGACCATCATCGCACAGCATGACCTCCAGGCGCTGCGCCGTCGCCAGCCAGCTGACGCGGATGTGCATGGGCTGCTCGGCGGCATCTAACGCATTGGTCAACAGGTTGACCAATACCTGCTGCAGGCGGACCTCGTCGGCGCCGATCCAGATCTCTTCATCCGGTAGCTGCAGCGTGACCTGAAGGCGACGTCGGCGTGGCGCCAAGAGCTCCCAGGCGCTCAACCAGGCCTGGCGTAATGCCACCGGGTGCAAGGGGGTATCCTCGGCGCGGCGGGCGAACTGGCGCAGGGAGCGAATGATGGCATCCATGCGGACGATCAGTCCATCACACTTGGCGAGGGTCGTTTCGGCCTGCGCCAACTGACCGCTCTCTAACGCTCGTCGAGCGGTGAACAGGTACATCGACAGGGCATTCAGGGGTTGGTTGATCTCGTGTGCCAAGGTGGTCATGGTCTGGCCGACCACCGCCAGCTTGGCCGCTTGGATCAACTCGTCTTGGGTGGTGCGTAGGTGATGCTCGATCTCCTTGCGTTCGCCGATCTCGCGCTCCAGACGCCGCTGCTGGCGATGCTGCTGATTGAGGGTATGGCGCAGCAGACGCGCGATACGACCCAGCTCATCGACGCCGTAGACCGGGATGCGGCTGCGTCGGTCGCCGGTACCGATGCGCGCCACCGCCTGGCTGAGGGCGGTAAAGCGCTTCACCAGACGGGAGCGAATGAAACCATAACTCAGCAGCAGGGCCAGTAACAACGCGAGTAGGGTGGCGATCAAGATCAGGCGACCACTGACACGAATGATGTGCTCGAGACGCTGGTTGAAGGTCTGCATGCGGCGATGGCTGGTATCTAACTGTTGCTCCAGGACGGCGCGGAAACGCCCCAGAGTACGCTCTTTCTGTTGGGTCGCCTGTTGCAGGGCGGTACGGGCGTGTTGGTAGTCCGCCAGGGTGGCGGGCAGCTTGCCGGCATTCATGCCGATCTCCAAGAGCTCGTCGATGGTCTGGCGTAGGGTGACGGTACTGGGGTAGGCGGCCAGCGCCTGGACGATCTCCGTGGCGTTGTTGCGCAGATAGTTCAGATAGCGCTGATGCCCCTGTTGATTGATCCCGCCGCTCTCGGCACCTTGCAGTTCGCTGATCTGATCGCGCAGATCGTTGGTGATCTGGTTCTCGAGGCGCGCCAACGCATACACCTGTTGCTGCTCCTGTTGCACCGTCCGCAGGCGCTGTTGGAGCTGGCGCATGGTGGCGGCATCGCGGCCCTCCATCTGGTCGATCAACGCCCCTTGTTGCCAGCTGAAATCTTGCATCAGCGAGTTCAGCTCGGTGGTGAAGTCATCGTGCAACCAACTGATGCGTCCGGCGATCTCGTTGGTCTTTTCGCGGGCTAAGAATAGGGTATACAGGGCACTATCCAGCGAGGTCAACAACTGGTGACTCTGTTCTAGGATCCCGGCCAGCTGTTGGCGTTCCCCCGCCTCTAAGCGTTGGCTGACTTGGGCTATCTGATCCAGATGACTGATGATCTGTTGGCGGAATTGGAGGCGTACACTGGTGTTGGGGGCCAGTACGAACTCATTGAGTTGATCGACCAAGATATTCAGGGCGCTCTCGATAACCAGCGATGACTGGATGCGTGGCAGGTAGTCATCCAGCGTGTAACGTACCTGGGAGCTTTGCGCGTGCCAGGAGTAGAGGCTGACAGCGCTGACGAACAGCGTTAACAATGCGCTGGCGAGGAAGGCGATCTGTAGGCTGGCGCTGATGCTTAGTCGGCGCGCCCAATGGAGCAGGCGCCTCATTTCAGCTCCTCCAACTGGTTGATCGCCTGGCGCTGTTTCTGGCGGAAGAATTGCTGCCACTCCATCATCAGTTGTTCACAGCCGGCACGCGTGGCGCACTGCGCCAAGAAGGCGGGCTGTTCGCTCTGGGCACTGCTGACCGGCAGTGCCGTCAGCAAGGCACGGATGCGTGGTAAGGGGCGTTTCTGGCGCGCCTCGGCGGCATAGAGCGCGCGCCAGGCATCCTTGAGCTGTGGCAAGCGGAAGCTGATGGCGGTATCGAACAGCGCCTGGACCAGACGTTGGCGTTGGAGCACCAACTGGTAGTCAAGGGGGGGCTGGGCGAGCAAGCGCTGTTGTTGCTGAGCGCGGGGCGAATCCGCCGGTAACGCGACGATCGGGTACTTGCCGGTGTTGGTGTCCGCCAGAGCCCGCTGTCCGTCAGGGCTGAGTAGGAAGCGAATAAAGCGTCGCGCCTCGTTGGGATAGAGTGAGTCGCGGGTCACCGCCACATAGGTGGGCGCGGCGATGCTGTGCGGGAAATAGTGGAAGATCAAGTGTGGGTCGGTGCTCAGTAACTGAGCATAGTTATCGATCACCGGGCCGATGGCGCCGAGGCCGCTCTGGATCTTGTCCGCCACACCGAAGCTCCGTGCCGAGATGGTGCTGAGGTTACCGGCGACGGTCAGGAGGATCTGCCAACCGCGCTCCCAGCCATACTGTTGTAGCAGCGACTCGATGATCAGATGGTTCGTGTCGGAGCGCGATGGGCTGCTCATCAACACCATGTCGCGATACTGGGGCTGGGTGAGATCCGACCAATCCTTCGGCAAGGGGAGGTGTTGTGCCGCCAGATTGCTGCGATTGATCAATAAGCCGAAGCCGGAGATGGCGACCGCCGCCGAACTGGCGCGGATCGAAGCCGGCACCTGACGTTGGATCTCGGCGGGAAGATCGTCGATGGGGGCCAGACGATGGTGGGCCTGCAGGTGTTGCAGCAGCATCGGCGAGGAGGTGAGCACCAGGTCGATATGACCATCGTTGACACTGTCCAGCAGCTGTTCCAGCGAGGCGCTGGTACGGTTCAGGGTACGGATGGGAACCGCCCCCGGCTGATGTTGCCAGCGGTTGATGATATAGGCCGTCGCTTGCGGCGAGAAGGTGGTCGCCATCACCAGTTCGCTACGCTTGGCCAGCAGCGCCGACGGGAGTAACAGGGTGATGATGAGGATCAACAGGGCGCGATACATGGCGCACTCCTACTGGCAAGTGTGATCATGGTCATGGTTTTATCATAAAGTTGCCAGGCGGTATCTGTACGCTTTGGGACAAATCCTACCTGAATAGACTTAGCGTTAGATTGGGTAATAAAAGCGCCCACCTTGTGGATATATTATCCGTTGGGCTCTGGAGGATACTGTTACTCGACTCAAATAATGGCAGCAATCCTAACTGTTCACGTTAAATATGTCAGCTGATTCCGTATCGGCTTATTTAATTTGGGTCAAAAAGGCTCATCAATAAGACAATTTGAGTCAAAAGTGACTCATCTTGGTGATCTTGTAGCTTTTTGTTTCTCTGCGCATTATTACCTGGACAAATAGCAATACCTCTCCCTCGGGCGATTAAATAACAGGTGATAATATGCAATCATTAAACAGCCAGCAGGCGGCTAAACGCGTGCCGCCGGAAAAGGTCGACGCGACCTATCGGCGTTATCGAGTTCAGGCGCTGATGAGCGTCTTCTTGGGTTATATGGCGTATTATATTGTACGTAATAACTTTACGCTTTCTACGCCTTATCTGAAAGAGCAGTTGGATTTAAGCGCCACCCAAATCGGTTTACTGAGTAGCTGTATGCTGATCGCTTACGGTATTAGTAAAGGGGTGATGAGTAGCCTGGCGGATAAAGCAAATCCGAAGATCTTCATGGCCTGTGGCCTGGTGATGTGTGCCCTGGTCAACGTCGGCCTGGGATTTAGCAGCGCCTTCTGGCTATTTGTTGCCCTAGTGGTATGCAACGGTCTGTTTCAAGGGATGGGGGTCGGCCCGTCTTTTATTACTATCGCCAACTGGTTCCCACGCTGCGAGCGTGGCCGTGTCGGGGCCTTCTGGAACATCTCCCATAACGTGGGTGGGGGGATTGTCGCACCGATTATCGGTGTCGCCTTTGCCATGTTGGGGAGCGAGCATTGGCAGAGCGCCAGTTACATGGTGCCGGCCGCCATCGCGGTGCTGTTTGCCGGCGTGGTATTGCTGTTGGGCAAGCGCTCACCGAAGAAAGAGGGGCTGCCCGCACTGGATGAGATGATGCCGGAAGAGAAGGTGGTGCTGAAGAGCCATAGCCAACAGGCGCCGGAAAATATGTCAGCCTTCCAGATCTTCTGTACCTATGTCTTGAAAAATAAAAATGCTTGGTATGTCTCCATGGTCGATGTCTTCGTCTATATGGTGCGTTTCGGCATGATCAGTTGGCTGCCGATCTACCTGTTGACGGAGAAGAACTTCAGCAAGGAGCAGATGAGCATCGCGTTCTTGTTCTTTGAATGGGCGGCGATCCCGTCGACGCTGCTGGCGGGCTGGTTGACGGATAAGCTGTTCCATGGTCGCCGTATGCCGTTAGCCATCATCTGCATGTGCATGATCTTCGTCTGCCTGATCGGTTACTGGCAGAGCAACTCGTTGGCCGTGGTCACCGTCTTTGCCGCTATCGTCGGCTGCCTGATCTATGTACCGCAGTTCTTGGCCTCCGTACAGACCATGGAGATCGTCCCGAGCTTCGCGGTGGGCTCTGCCGTCGGTCTGCGTGGCTTTATGAGTTATATCTTCGGCGCTTCGCTCGGTACCAGCCTGTTCGGGGTGATGGTCGATAACTTCGGTTGGCATGGTGGGTTCTACCTGCTGATGGGTGGCGTGGTGTGCTGCGTCCTGTTCTGTATCCTGTCGCACCGTGGTGCCTTGGAGCTGGAACGTCAGCGCCAGCAGGCGCTGGACGAGCAGTCGGAGTTGGTCCTGGCGACCAGCCGTTAAGCGGTTCTCGACGAGCGATAATCATTCGGAGGCGCCTATGTGGATGGCAAGCGAAGAAAACTTCTGGCGCTTTTATAGCGATGCGCGTGGCCAATGGGGCTGGTGTGTCGTGGCACCGACCGGCTACATTCTGCGCCACTCTGCGCGTTTCTTTGTGCGACGGCAGGCGTGCCTGGCCGATGCCCGCCGACATGGTTACCAGGATCAACCCTTGACCGTCGAGGAGTGATCCTCCTACACGCCGCCCGTCACTGACGGGCGGCGTGCCTTTTTTTGCCCCGTGCTGGGGCGTTCTCAAGGGAAGGGTTCGGAGCCCGCCAGCAGGCGAGCGCGTCGTCGATACTCCCCCGGTGTGACGCCCATATGGCGGACGAAGGCGTGGTGGAAGGCGGACTCGCTGGCGTAACCCGCGTGTTCAGCGATGACGGCCAACGAGTGAGATTCGCGTGCCAGTAACGCGGCACCATGTGCCATGCGGATTTGGGTGAGCAGTAACAGGGGCGTACTGCCCGTGACGGCGCGAAACTGGCGAGCGAAGCTGGCGCGCGATTGATGGCTTAACTCGGCCAGGCGCGCGACGCTCCATGCCTGCTCCGGTTGGTGCAGCATCGCCGCGATGGCGACGCCGAGGCGTGGGTGCATTAAGGCCTGCAACAGCCCTCCCTGCGTCGGTGCCTGGGCTAACCAGTGCCGTAATGCCAATGTTAATAGCACGGTGCTGAGCTGCTGACAGAGGAGTTGGCTTCCCGCCTGCTCCTCCGCCGACTCCTGATAGAGGCGCTGTAGGGTTGCCGTGAGCCACGCGCCGGGCTCGTGATAGATCAGAATGTCGGGTAGGGCCGCCAACAGATGGCGTTGGGCGGGGGCGATCCACAGGCTACCACAGATCAAACGCACATCGCCGTCATCGTGGCACAGGCGGTGGGCCCCGCTTTGCGGCAGCATGATCAGGCTACCGGCCTGTAGGGCATGGCGCTGCCCCGTCGCCAGTTCGATATGTGCGCCCCCATCCAGTAATCCATGCCAGCGAATGACATTCAACTCGCCGGCGGCATGGGGACGCAGCCAATCCCCTTGGAGCTGACAGCGTACATCGATACGGCTGCGCAACTCATGTAGCGTTAACAGCGCGCTTAATAAATCCATGATGAGACTCCTAAACAAAATCCTGCGCGCCAAACACAGCGGAACTCACCGACGGCTGGCGTAACCTAAGCGCATTGGACACATCGTCCATTATTCATTTTATTGGACGCAGGAGAACCCCATGACACACTTTCAGAATGTAGTGATCGGCTTTGGTAAGGCGGGAAAGACGCTGGCTGCCGACTTGGCACGGCGTGGTGAGTCGGTGGCGTTGATCGAGCGCTCTGCGCAACGCTACGGCGGAACCTGCATTAACGTCGGCTGCATTCCCACCAAAACCTGGGTACACGACGCCGATACGGCGGTGCCTTTCCCCTTGGCGGCGCAACGGCAGCAGCACCTGGTCGCCCAACTGCGGGAAAAGAATCGCCAGATGTTGGCAGACTTGGCCACGGTGACCCTGATCGATGGTCAGGCGCGCTTTATCGATGCCTATACCCTGGCGGTGGAGAATGCCCAGGGCGAGCAGATGATCCGCGCCGAGCGAATCTTCATCAATACCGGGGCTCGCTCGACCCTGCCGCCGATCCCCGGGTTAGCCGAGTCGGCACAGGTATATGATAGTGCAGCGTTATTACAGTTGACGACCTTACCGCGGCGCGTGGCGATCCTCGGCGCTGGCTATATTGGCATCGAGTTTGCGTCGTTACTGCGTCGCTTCGGCGCCGAGGTCCTGCTGTTGGAGGCCAGCGAGCATTTCCTGGCACGCGAGGATCGTGACATCGCCGAGGCGGTCGCGACCCTCTTGCGTGACGACGGGATAGATCTGCGCCTGGCGACGCAGGTCACACGGGTGTTCGAGCAGGGGGATGAGGTCTGCCTTGAGGTCGCCGGCGCAATCTTGCGGGCCGACGCCGTGCTGGTGGCCTCGGGACGCACGCCTAACAGCGCTGGACTGGCGCTGGATCGGGCCGGTGTGGCGGTCGATGCGCGCGGCGCCATCGTGGTCGATGAGCAGTTACGCACCACGCAACCTCATATCTGGGCGCTGGGGGATGTCAATGGCGGGCCACAGTTTACCTATATTTCATTGGATGATTTTCGCATCGTGCGTGATGCGCTGTATGGTGAGGGGCAGCGCCGCACCAGCGATCGCGGCGCCGTTCCCTATTCGGTCTTTATCAGCCCGACGCTATCGCGTATCGGTCTGAACGAGGAGCAGGCTCGGGCGCAGGGCGTTCCCTTCTCGGTGGTCAGTTTACCCGTCAGCGCCATTCCGCGAGCCCACACGCTGAACGACACGCGTGGTGTACTGAAGGCGCTAGTGCGGCGCGATAATGGTCAGATCCTGGGGGCGACCCTGCTGTGCCGTGACTCCCATGAGATGATCAATCTGCTGAAGATGGCGATGGACGCCGGTTTGCCATACAGCGTGTTGCGCGATCAGATCTATACCCATCCGACGATGAGTGAGGCTTTTAACGAGCTGTTCGCCCGCGTAGCGTGAGGCCATCTCGGCTCACATTTGCTAACACAATGATGAGCGCGGGATACGCGTCGGTCCGGCACCTTGGTTACACTGTCTCCACAGGCGGCGATGTGTCGATCGCCGCAGAATCGTCACGAGGAGCGCCATGATGCTACAGTTTAATCCGGCCACTACGGCCCTGGTCCTGATCGACTTACAGCAGGGGATCTTGCCCGTCGCCGCGGCGCCCTGTGAGGGGGAGACGGTGGTGCGCCGTGCCGTACGGCTTGCCGAGGCCTTCCGTGCCCGAGCGCTGCCGGTGGTGCTGGTACGCGTCGGCTGGTCGCCCGATGGCGGCGACGCATTGCGTCAGCCGGTGGATCAGCCATCGCCAGCGCGCACACTGCCGGATAACTGGTGGCACTATCCCGCATCGCTACAGCCGCAACCGCAGGATATCCAGGTGATCAAGCATCAGTGGGGGGCCTTTTATGGTACCGACTTGGATCTGCAACTGCGTCGACGTGGCATCGATACCTTAGTATTAGGCGGTATCTCGACCAATATTGGCGTGGAGTCGACGGCGCGTAGCGCCTGGGAGCATGGCTATGGGTTACTGCTGGCCGAGGATCTCTGCGCCGCCGCCGATGAGGTTCAGCACCGCCATAGTCTACAGTATATTTTCCCACGCATCGCCCGGGTGACACAGAGCGACGCCATCTTGGCGGCGCTGGCGGCGAACGGATAACGCGTGCCGGGGGCGGTGCGGAACAAGAAAGCGTAAGGGCGCCAAGCGGCGCCCTTGTGTCGGGAGGCGAACTTAGTGGCGCTGCTGTGCCGCCGAGTCTTGCACAATGAAGGGATCGTCCTCTAACGAGTCGTAAGGAACCTGTTTCAGGGCGAAGTTCTGCACCATCACCTTGGCGGGGATCGCCTTCTGTCCGGAGATGAAGCGGTAACGATCGACGATCTCTTGACTCTGGATCCCGGTCCAATCGGAGAACAGGTGCAGGAAGTCATGGGCCGAGCGCCGCGCCTTGATCACCGTACGGCGGGTATCGCCGGAGGAGAGGATCATTAATGGGACTTGATAATCCTGGCGGTAGCGGTCGTGGTGGGCCAGAAATTCGCTACGCGTTCCCTTCTCATGGAAGGCCAATCCGTGATCGGAGAAGTAGATCAACGAGAAGTTTTCTCCACTCTGTTGCAGCTGGCCGTACAGATCGCGTAAGAACTGATCGGTTTGAGTGATGCTGTACAGGTAGCAGGAGGTCTCCTTGGTGTGAACAAAGGTGGTGAAGTGATTGTTGGTACGATCACAGGCCTTCGGATGCGAGCCGATCAGGTGATAGACGATCAACTTAGGCCCATTGCTCGGGGCGTCTAGCGCCGATTGCGTAAACTTCAGCAGATTCATGTCAGAGGTGGACTTATCGTCTTCGAAGTCACCCTGCTTGAGGAAGCGGACCTCATCGGCGCGCTTGGCGATGCTGGCGACGATGGTGTCATATTTACCCAGTTGCCCCTGGTTAGAGAACCAATAGGTCTGGAAGCCGGCTTTTTTCGCCAGGGTAATAATGCTGTTTTGGTATTCGGCCTGGCCGTCACGCACCAGGTTCAGCGTCTGCCCTAGCGATTTTTGGGTCGACGGTGCCGCCGAGAGGTAGTCATTAAAGAAGATACCGTTGACCTGGCTGGCGAATGGAGTAGTGGGCCACTTGCCACCAAATGCCCCCAAGGCGTCACGCCGTGCACTCTCGCCGATGACCAACACATAGACCTGATGCCGCGGTTTTACCGCCGTGACATGCCAGGTGTCGGAGACAGAGGCCAGTTTCTGCATCCGCGCCATCTCTCGATCCACCTCTAGCTTACCGGTGGTGGTGTCTTCGATAAAGCGCACCACCGGGTAGCCGGTATCGTTCAGGCGGAAGTCACCGCCGGCGCTGAGATTCGTTACCGGCGTCAACAGCAGACCCGCTAAGGCGAGCAGCAGATAGAGCGTCTTAGGGACTCCCCAGCGTTTCTCGCGCGGTATCGGGCGCCAAACCAGCAGGCCGCCGAGCAGCAAGATAAATAGCGCGATCAGATAATCCCAGAAGGGGAAGATCTGTGCCATCTCACCGGCCTCTTCCGGGTTGGTCGAGTAGAGCGCCAGCACGGAGTTAAAATTAGGCGGGCCAAAGACGCGGCCAAAGGGATAATACAGTCCGGCCACCAGGGTGCAGATCAGCAAGAGTACGCGTTGTGCGCGCGGCAGATAGTGCGCCAATAGCAGGAAGACGCTGGCGAAGCCTAACGCATAGAGGGCGCTGAAGGGGTAGCCTAAGCCCAGATTGATCAAGCTGGCAAGGATCAGATAGAGCAGTGGGTAAGGGGTTAATAATTCGCCACAGCATGCTTTGATGCGTAACAGAAGTTCTTTTATTTTCATGTTTTTTCTGCACAAGATGCGCTGGTGATCCTGACTCACCGTAATGAACCTCCAACGCTCCGGTTGGTCGGTGTAATGTTTCGCAGTGCTGCTGCTGGAGAGGGGATCCGGGCGGGGCGGATTCGGTCCGGCTAGGCAGCATGAAGATAATCTGAGCCAGAGGGAATAGCAACCGCTAGCGCAGCGAATATCTGTGATAAACAGAACAAATCGTTCAGGTTAATTGTATTCTGTTTCGCCGGGATGATGCTGCGCTTCCCGCCGCTCCCTGCTCGGCGCAGCGTGCCGTGCTGCACCGAGGCTCATGGCTGAAAGTATAAGTTAAAAATATCTTATGTACCAGAGTGTTGCATCATGTTGCCAGGCTGGTTAAGGGTGATGGCCTGATCGGTCAAGGCGTCGGGTGGGATATTCATGTGGCGTAGCACATCCCCCATGATTTGACCAAACACGGGGCCGGCGACCGAACCGCCGAAGTGTTTACCCGCGGTGGGGTGGTTGATCATCACCACCAGGGCGACGCGTGGGTTGCTTGCCGGGGCGACACCCGCGGTATAGTTGATATAGCCACCATCATACTTACCATCGCTGCCCATCTTCTCTGCGGTACCGGTCTTGATCGCCAGGCGGTAGCCGGGTACCGCTGCCGCCACGCCGCTCCCACCGGGCAGGGCGTCGCTCTCCATCATATGGACCACGGTGCGCACGATGTTTTCATCGATCACCCGGGTGCCGATCACGGGGGGGGTCACTTTCGTGATCGATAAAGGACGGAACAGGCCGAAGGCGCCGATGGTGGCGTATTCACGCGCCATCTGTAGCGGCGTGATGCGCAGGCCATAGCCGAAGGAGAAGGTCGCACGCTCGATATCCGACCAGCGCTGGCGATGCAACGGAAAGTAGCCGCTACTTTCGCCGCTGATCCCTAGGGCCGTCGATACGCCCAAGCCAAAACTATGGTACAGATTGACCAGCACGTCGGCGGGCATCGCCAGCGCGATGTGTGAGACACCGATATCGCTCGACTTCTGTAGGATGCCGGTGATGGTCAGGCGCGGCCAGTGGCCAACGTCACGGATCAGGTGGCCGTTGACCGGGTAGGGGGTGGTGTCGATGACCGAATCGGGGCGGATCAGATGGCGTTGGAGCCCCGCCATCACCACCAGTGGCTTCACCGTGGAGCCGGGCTCAAAGCTGTCGGAGATGGCGACGTTGCGCATATCTTGCTGCGCCACACCTTGGTAATTGTTCGGGTTGAACGAGGGGTAGCTCGCCATGCCCAGAATTTCGCCGGTATTGACATCGACCAATACGGCGGCGCCGGAGTCAGCCTGGTTACGGAGAACCCCATCGCGCAGGTGAGAGTAGAGCGCATACTGCAGATAACGGTCGATGCTCAGCGCCAGGGTAGGCGCCTGCTGCGCCGGATCATCCTCCATCAGGCCGACCACATGGCCGTAGCGATCCTTACGATAGAGACGATAACCGGGTTTACCCTGTAATAAGGCGTTGAAACCATGCTCTATGCCATTCAATCCCTGCTGATCGAGGCCGACAATCCCGATCAAGGGGGCCGCCGCCGCGCCCATCGGGTAGTAACGACTCGCGTCATTGGGGGTCGTGATGCCGGTGATATGCAGCTTGGCAATATAGTCGGCGATCTCCGCCTCGACCTGGCGGCCAAGGTAGATGAAGCGTCGCTGACTATTTTGCAGGATTTTGTCACGCACGCTATCCAGTGGTTGGGAGAGGGCACTGGCCAGGTAACGCCACTGTGGGCTGGAGAGTTGTGGGTCGTGTTCCAGGACGCGTAGCGGATCGGCGATCACATCGTTGGAGGCGACGCTGACGGCCAGGGGTTGGCCGTTACGATCGGTGATAGTGCCGCGTAGCGGGTGTGTCACCAGTTCGCGTAGCGAGCGTTGATCGGCCTCTTTTTCTAGCTGCGGTTGCTTCATTAATTGGAGGTAACCGACGCGTAATAGCAGTAACAAGAGAAAAACAGCGATGCCAATATAGATCAGCACAAAGCGGCCGGAAAAATAGTTGACTCTAACGTTCTGAGGGCTTTTTTTGCGCATAAAATCGTCTATGACGGAAGGTAATAAAATAACGATAATTCATAGCACTATAAATTAGCTGGGGCGGCGGGTCAGCGTGGCGAAACATTTATACGTAATAAAGGCCAGGTTGAAATAAATAGCCATACAATGCTGTGAATATGAGCGGGGGAGAACAGCGTGTCTGACGATGCGGGGGGTATCGAGCAAGCGCTTAGCTTAACAGGAAATAACTCGACAAGATAAGGAAAAATATTTGTCAAGTTGTTCGAATTCTCCAAATAGCCAGCGGGCGGGGGATGGGGGATACTTAGCCAGGCATCAAGTCGAAGTACGGCGGTAGATACAGTGTCGGCCAAGGCGCTGGCTTAGGCACGGGAGAGATAAAAAAGCAATGAGTGCAGTGGCAGAGCCCCCCCTTTTCCGGTCTACAGAGACTCGCGATCACCATGATACCCCTGAGCGAGCGACGTTAGTGATGGATTGTGACCGCTTCTTTTGCGACAGTCTGAGACGCTATGTGTTGGCGGACGATCGGCCGGTATGGCAGGAGACGTGTTACGCGCGTCTGTTGGAGCGGGCGATGAATCAATCGGTGGGGCATGTGGTCGCTGAACTCTATACTCGCCACGATGCCCCCATCGATGCCTTATTGAGCTTGTTACGCTTACGCGCTTATCGCCCCGCCTTGCCCATCACGGTGATGACCGACATCGTCGATCCTGCCGTCTTGGCGGCGTTACATAGCCTGGGGACGTTGAGTCTACTCTCGAAGCGTGAGACGTTGCCGCAACTGGCACTGGCTTATCGATACGCGCTCACCCGGCCCCATGTTAGCCCTCGTATCGTGGGTAAGATACGCCATCATCCGGCGATCACCCCGATGACCTTTCCTGAATGGAAGGTGGTGGCGATCCGTAGTCGAGGGGGCGATACCTATCAGATCGCCGACTATTTGGGCATCCATCATAAGAGTGTTAACTACCGCCAACGTGGGATCATGCGCAAACTGGCCTTTGCCAGTAAGCCTGAGTATCTGCGTTTTCTCGGGGCAATGAGTGCGAGCCCGCTCTCCATCGTTGCCTCAGAGCGCGACCAACAGCACGTCAGTATGGGTGCGATCGATGAGCAGCCCCGATGAGCTCAGCAGACGTTTAAAGAAGCCCTCGTAATGATTACCGCAGATCAACAGTTCGATCCGTTGGCGTTGGCAGGTGTCGACGATACAGTCGATTAACTCACCGTTACAAATATACGTCTGGGCGATCGGGTAATCGATGCGTTGACCCAATTGCGCCAGGAACAGGGCCGCCTCCTCATGCAGTAAGTGGCGCATATCGGCGAGAAGGGGGCCGGCATAGGTACAACACATATCCGCTTCATGACATAGCGTGAGTAGGCTGATGCTGGCCCCGGTGGGGCGTGCGATAGCGACCGCTTTCTCTAATAAAATGTGGCTATCGGCGTCTTGGGCCACGGCGACCAGGATAGTGTGATAACTCATGCGACGCCTCCTTGTGCTGAGTTTGGATGGCAGATGATGGATGTGCTGGCACGCGGTCAACCGATGATGAGGCAGTGGAGCGGAGTCGCGCCTGAGCGAGGCCATCCTGTTGCCGGGTGTGCTGCACTACGCTGAAAAATAAATAATACAAAAATGCGCTGTGGCGCAGTGAGGCCGGGTTCACAGAGTGCCCCCGCAGGCGGGCGAGGGCCACCGCGACTCAGTAGCTCAGGCTGAGTAGGCGGCGTACGACGACCTCGTCCATATCTTGCCGTTCACCCAGTGGCAGTAGGCCAAAATGGCGGAGATTGTCGATCACCGCATCAATACACGTCTCGCCGAGGCCGCAGGCACTAAGGCGTGTCGGCATGCCCATATCGCTGAAGAAACGTTCGGTCTGTTCAATGGCCGCGGTGATGCGTTGCTCTTCGCTTCCTTGCCGGATGCCCCATACACGCTCAGCGTATTGCAGTAGTTTGAGTCGTTTATCGTGCTGTTGCACCCGCATCACTGCCGGTAATAGGATGGCGAGAGTCAGGGCATGGTCCAGTCCATACAACGCGGTGAGTTGGTGACCGATACGATGGCTCGACCAGTCCTGCGGCACGCCGACGCCCAGTAATCCATTGAGTGCCATACTGGCGGCCCACATGATGCTGGCGCGAACATCATAGTTTTGTGACTCACTCAGCGCCCTCGGTCCCTCTTCGATCAGTGTCAGTAGCAGGCCCTCGGCGAAGCGATCCTGCACGCGTGCGTAGACGGGATAGGTCAGATACTGCTCAATGACATGAACAAACGCATCGACGACACCGTTAGCAATCTGACGGGGCGGTAGGGTATAGGATTTGTGTGGGTCCAACACCGAGAAGCGAGGGAAGAGCGCGGGATGGGAGTAGCCCACCTTGGCGCCGAGCGCCTGGTGCGTGACCACCGCCGTTGGGTTCATCTCAGATCCGGTTCCCGGTAGGGTCAGTACACACCCCAAGGGTAGGACTGTTTGTGGCGGCAGTTTCTGGCTCCACATCGTCCAGACATCGCCAGAATAGTGGGCCGCTGCCGCGATAAACTTACACCCATCGATGACGGATCCACCGCCTACCGCCAGCAAGAAGTCGATCTGTTTTTCCCGGACCTGCTGCACCGCTTGCATGAGTGTCTCCATGCGTGGGTTCGCTTCAATACCGCCGAATTCAAAGAGGGTGTATCCCGCGAGAGCATGGCGGACTTCATCCAGGTAACCGAATTGACGAGCACTGTGACCGCCGTAGGCGATCAGAATGCGTGCCGTTCGCGGAATATGCTGGGTGAGATCGGCGATGCGCTCGCCACCAAACAGGATGCGGGTCGGGTTGTAGTAGTCGAAGTTGAACATAAAGGAGGTTCCTCAATGATACGGGGTGGCCATTGGGCATTCCCTGAACAATGACCCGTTGGGTTAGCGTCTTCCTCTCCGCCATATGATGACAAGATACCCCATTTTAGGCGATAAAAAACATTAACCCCATTGATAATACAGCCGGGTATGGTCGATTTATTCCAATTAATAACGCAGAGTGAGAATAATATGAATGAGGTATTCGCCGCGTATTTCATTATTTCCTAATAAAACTAGGCCAATAACCAAACCGGTCAATATAGATATCAGCTGAATGTCTTGTAAGGCCGCGATAAGGCAGAAAATAGGGATTATATGCTGGCGAACTTATCAAGTTAATCTAACCTTATTGTCTCGGCAGCCTCCGTTCTATCGTACTAAAGGCGGATATTTTATATTTCTCAGAATATTTATATAAACATTTGTTATATTGCAGGATTTAAATCTGAAAGTGTTTAAAATGGATTAAAAATTGAGCGATAAATGTCCTTTTTATTCAAAAAGTTAACCACATAAAGTGCGCACGCCGCGCAATAGCGCAATTTGTGAACTAATTCCGCAAAAATCATACTTTTCTGGGGTAATTTTGTGATCTAGGTCACGCTTTTCTCAAATCAAAGGCCTTTGTGCGTTGTGTATGGCCGCCATTCAGGGGTAGAGTTGCTGCGTTTTAAGAATAGTCCTAAGTGTTATCCGTTATTCATCCTCATGTGCATAACGGCGATTTGTATATCAAAAGCACAATTTCTGGCTATGTGGTACGCAACGATCGTGGCCGTCATGCTCCAATTAACATTTGTACGGTTTTCCGCTATCTGACTGAGACCTGCGCCGCGGCGTAGTGTAGCGAGGGTAGCGGTACGTTTCATTGTGTTGGTTTAGTAAGTCAAGCAGGGTGAGATAATGAGTAGCGCAGAAATACTCAAGCATATTTATGACATTAATCTGTCATACCTATTACTGGCACAGCGATTAATTCATGACGATAAACCTTCCGCGATGTTTCGCTTAGGCATTGATGCGGATATGGCGGAAATGTTGGTGCAACTGACGTTACCTCAGATGGTAAAGTTGGCTGAAACCAACCAATTAGTTTGCCAGTTTCGTTTTGAAAATCATCAGACTATCCAACGTTTGACGCAAGAGTCACGCGTGGATGATTTACAACAGATCCATACTGGGATCTTGCTGTCCAGTCATCTACTACAACAATTGCAGGACGGCTCTGAAGGGGGGAGACGAGACTGAAATGAGCGAAAAGAGCATCATTCAGGAAGCGCGAGATATCCATCTGGCCATGGAGTTGATCACGCTAGGCGCTCGTCTACAAATGCTGGAGAGTGAGACGCAGTTGAGTCGTGGGCGGCTGATCAAGCTGTACAAGGAGCTGCGTGGTAGTCCGCCACCCAAAGGAATGCTGCCATTTTCTACCGATTGGTTTATGACATGGGAGCAGAATATTCACTCTTCCATGTTCTATAACATCTACGCCTTCATGCTGAGCAGCGGTGCTTGCCAGGGGGTAGAAGCGGTGATCCGTGCTTATAAACTCTACTTGGAACAGTGCCCACCGGCAGGCTGTGACCAGCCCGTGCTGGCCCTGACCCGCGCCTGGACGCTGGTGCGTTTTGTCGAGAGTGGCATGCTGGAACCGGCCTGTTGTAACATCTGTGGTGGACGCTTTATTGCCCATGCCCACCAACCCGCGCACAGTTTTACCTGTAGCTTGTGCCAACCGCCGTCACGGGCGATAAAAAAACGTAAACTTTCTGAGAATCTTGCCGATATCTTACCACACTTGCTCGCTGAGCAAGAGAAATGTGTGGTGTAACCGGCTGAGGTAATCAGTCCATTCGCGTGTTGCCGTGAGTTTCTCGCCGCGGCGGCACGCCGTCTACGACGGCTATCCGTCTTCGACCCTCCTCTCTCCGGCTTTGTGCCGGCAGGTTACGCCCGACTGTTCATTGCGATCATGTAAGGAATTCACGTGCTGATTCTACTGGGATATGCCGTTGTGCTAATCGCGGTTTTTGGCGGTTACGCGCTTGTGGGGGGCCATCTGGGTGCGTTGTATCAGCCATCTGAGTTACTGATTATTGGCGGGGCCGGCATCGGCGCCTTCATCGTTGGGAATAACGGCAAAGCGATTAAATCGACCTTGCGTACCTTGCCCAAGCTGGCGCGCGGCTCAAAGTACAACAAGGCGTTGTACATGGATGTGATGGGGCTGATGTATCAACTGTTGGCGAAGTCACGCCAGCAAGGGATGCTCTCCCTGGAGCGCGATATCGAAGATCCGAGTTCGAGCGATATCTTCTCCAACTATCCCCGTCTCCTCGCCGACCAGACGTTGATCGAGTTTGTCACCGACTACATGCGCCTGATCATTAGCGGCAACATGAATGCCTTTGAGATCGAGGCGTTGATGGATGAGGAGATCGAGACCTTCGAACAAGAGGCCGAGGTGCCGGCAGGTAGCCTGGCGGCGGTCGGCGATTCGCTGCCGGCCTTCGGTATCGTGGCGGCGGTGATGGGGGTGGTGCATGCGCTGGCCTCGGCAGATCGTCCCGCCGCTGAATTGGGCGCCTTGATCGCCCATGCGATGGTCGGCACCTTCCTCGGTATCTTGCTCGCCTATGGTTTTATTTCGCCGTTGGCCTCGTTGATGCGCCAGAAGAGTGCTGAAACCAGCAAGATGATGCATTGCATCAAGGTGACGCTACTCTCCAGTCTGAATGGTTATGCGCCGCAGATCGCCGTGGAGTTTGGGCGTAAGACGCTCTATTCCACCGAACGTCCCTCCTTTATCGAACTGGAAGAGCATGTTCGTCAGGTGAAAGCGCCGGCGAAACAGGCGGCAACGGAAGAAGAAGTATGAAGGGCGGTAAACATCCGGTCATTCTGGTCAAGAAGAAGCGCTCGGGGCATGGCCAGGCGAGTCATGGTGGAGCCTGGAAGATCGCCTATGCCGACTTTATGACGGCCATGATGGCTTTCTTCCTGGTGATGTGGTTGCTGGCCATCGCCAGCCCGCAAGAGTTGACCCGGATCGCCGAATATTTCCGCACGCCACTCAAGGTCGCTTTACAAGGCGGTCAGCGATCCAGCGATAGCTTTAGCCCTATCCCTGGCGGTGGCGATGACGTGACGCAGAAGAGCGGAGAGGTGCAGCGGTTTGCGGCCGATCCCGATCCAGAGCAGCGCGTCGAACAGATGCGTCTGAAGCGTCTGCGTGAGCGGCTAGAGAAGGTGATCATTAATGATCCGCGCCTGAAGGCACTGCGTCCTCATCTGATGATCAACATGATGGATGAAGGGTTACGAATTCAGATTATTGATAGTCAAAATCGACCGATGTTCCAGAATGGTAGCGCGCGCGTCGAACCCTATATGCGTGACATCCTACGTGCCATCGCGCCGATCCTGAATGAACTGCCGAACAAGATTAGCCTGTCCGGTCATACGGACGATCTTCCCTATGCCAACGGTGAGCGTGGTTATAGCAACTGGGAGTTGTCGGCGGATCGGGCCAACGCCTCGCGCCGGGAGCTGGTCATCGGTGGCCTGGCGGGTAATAAGATCCTGCGGGTGGTCGGGATGGCAGACACGATGAACTTACGCCATTTGGCTGGCAACGCGGCCGTCAACCGACGAATCAGTATCCTGGTGTTGACGAAAGCCGCACAAAGCCGGATCGAGCATGAGGATGCGGATGGCGGCAATGCGGTCGAGATGGCGCAGCCGACGGTCAGCGAACAGTGGCAGCGCATCGGCGCCGCGAGCGGTCAGCCGGCAGCGACCCCGTTTATCCCGACGCCGCTGGCGCCGATGAATGACCACGTCAAAATTCCGAGCGCGATAGACAAGAGGTGACCTGTGAGCATGGATATTAGCGCGTTTTATCAAACCTTTTTTGATGAAGCGGATGAATTGTTGGCGGATATGGAGCAGCACTTGCTGGCGCTGGATCCGCAACAGCCCGATAACGAACAACTGAATGCCATCTTTCGCGCGGCACACTCGATCAAGGGCGGCGCGGCCACGTTCGGTTTTACTGTATTGCAGGAAACCACGCATCTGCTGGAGAACCTGCTCGATGGTGCTCGCCGGGGTGAAATGCGGCTGAGTACCGAGATCATCAACCTGTTTCTGGAAACCAAAGATATTATGCAGGATCAGCTCGATGCCTATAAGTCCTCTCAGGGCCCCGATGCCGCCAGTTTCGAATATATCTGTCAGGCGCTGAGACAGTTGGCCTTGGAAGCGCAAGGGGCGGCGCCCACTGCGTCAACCAGCGCGGAAGCGCCTAAGCCGCAGGCCGCCGCGCCGACGTTACCGGCGGCCTCCGCCGAGGCGTGCGAACAACCGGCCGCAGGGTTAGCGATCTCACTGAGCGGGCTGAAGGCAAGCGAGGTGCCGTTGATGCTGGAGGAGCTGGCGAATCTGGGGACGATTCTGCAGCAACAAAGCGGCGATGACACGTTGGATGTGGTGCTGGATACCACGGTCAGCGAAGAGGATATCACCGCAGTGCTCTGCTTTGTGCTGGAGCCTGAACAGATCCATTTTGCCCCCTCATCCGCCAGCACGCCGATCCCCGAGGTGAGCCTGGAGGAGGCGGCGCTGGCACCCGCCGCACCCACGGTTGAACCAGCGGTGGCCACCACGCCCCATCCTGCTGAGCCGAGTGTGGTCCCGGCTCCCCAGGAGAGCGCGCCATCCCATGAACCCGCCGTCTCCCCTGCGACGCGTAGCGCGCCACCCCGCGCCGCCAAAGGCATGGAGAATAGCACCAGCATCCGTGTCGCGGTCGAAAAGGTCGATCAGCTGATCAACCTGGTCGGTGAACTGGTGATCACCCAATCGATGTTGGCACAGCGTTCCAACATGTTGGATCCCGTCGATCACGGCGATCTCTTGAATAGCCTCGGGCAGTTGGAGCGTAACGCGCGCGATCTGCAAGAGTCTGTCATGTCGATCCGCATGATGCCGATGGAGTATGTCTTCAGCCGCTTCCCGCGCCTGGTGCGCGACCTAGCCAGCAAGCTGGATAAGCAGGTAGAGCTGACGCTATTGGGGAGCTCTACCGAGCTGGATAAGAGTCTGATCGAACGCATCATCGATCCCTTGACCCATCTGGTGCGTAATAGCCTGGATCATGGTATCGAGTCGCCGCAGGTCCGTCAGGCCGCGGGCAAGAGTGCCGTCGGCAATCTGACCCTCTCTGCCGAGCATCAGGGGGGCAACATTTATATCGAGGTCATTGATGATGGCGCGGGATTAAACCATCAGAAGATCTTGGATAAGGCGCGTTCCCAAGGGATGGCGGTACACGACAACATGACCGATGAAGAGATCGGCCTGTTGATCTTCGCCCCGGGTTTCTCGACCGCCGAGAAGGTGACCGATGTCTCCGGGCGTGGCGTCGGCATGGATGTGGTGAAACGTAACATTCAGGAGATGGGCGGCCACGTCGAGATCGCCTCGCGCGAAGGCAAAGGCACGACCATTCGCATCGTCCTGCCGTTGACCCTGGCTATCCTCGATGGCATGTCGGTTAAGGTCAGCAATGAAGTCTTCATCCTGCCACTGAATGCGGTGATGGAGTCGCTCCAGCCGAACGACGATGATCTCTATCCACTGGCTGGTGGCGAGCGCGTGCTACAGGTCCGGGGCGAATACCTGCCGTTGGTCGAACTGCATAGCGTGTTCGATGTGGCGGGGGCGAAAACCGATGCGACGCAGGGCATCGTAGTGATCCTGCAAAGCGCCGGACGGCGCTATGCGCTGCTGGTCGATCAGTTGATCGGGCAGCATCAGGTGGTGGTAAAGAACCTGGAGACCAACTACCGCAAGGTACCGGGGATCTCCGCCGCGACCATCCTCGGTGATGGCAGCGTGGCATTGATCGTCGATGTGGCGGCGCTCCAGAGTATCAACCGGGAAAAACGGGTAGCCGTTTCGGCCGCCTGACTCTTAATGCTGCAACCGGCGCCGCAGCGGCGGCGTCGATGACGATGAATAACGAAAGGTGAACAGACATGACTGGACTGGCTTCCGTAAGCAAGCTGGCGGGTGAGACCGTCGGCCAGGAGTTCCTGGTATTTACGCTGGGTGATGAGGAATATGGCATTGATATCCTCAAGGTGCAGGAGATCCGCGGATACGATCAGGTGACGCGTATCGCCAATACGCCTGCCTTTATTAAGGGCGTGACCAATCTGCGTGGTGTGATCGTGCCGATCATCGATCTGCGGGTGAAATTCTCGCAACAAGATGTCAGCTATAACGAAAACACCGTGGTGATCGTGCTGAACTTTAGCCAGCGTGTCGTCGGCATCGTGGTAGACGGCGTTTCCGATGTGCTGTCGCTGAGCGCCGATCAGATCCGACCGGCACCGGAGTTTGCCGTTACGCTCTCCACCGAGTACCTGACCGGCCTCGGGGCGTTGGGCGAACGCATGCTGATCCTGGTGGATATCGAGAAGCTATTAAGTAGCGAAGAGATGGCACTGGTCGATAGCGTCACGGCCTAATGGTTGTCCGCCGCCCGTGGCTCGGGCGGCGAATTGGGTGATTTATCCGCGCTGCCTTGGCGAGTTTTCAAAACAAAATATCGGAATTACAGGTTAAAAAAGATTCTTTAACCACCATACACAGGTAAAGTTTTCCTGCCGTGCGCCGATATTCTTGAAATCTGATGCAGCAAAGATGAGACGCCCATGTTAAACCGCATTAAAGTTGTGACCAGCTTACTGCTGGTATTGGGGTTATTTGGCCTTTTGCAGATAACCTCCTCTGGAGTGTTCTTTGACGCACTGAAAAGCGACAAGGAAAGCATCACTGTTTTGCAAACTATTCGTCAGCAACAGGCCGCCTTGAATAATAGCTGGGTGGCCCTGATCCAGACCCGCAACACCCTGAACCGCGCCGGGATCCGCTATATGGCCGATCAGAACAACAGCGGTTCCGGTGCGACACTACCCGACCTGCTGCAACTGGCGCAAAGTCAGCTGAAGCAAGCGGAGAGTGAATGGGCGCACTACCATAACCTCCCACGGGTGACCGATCAGAGCGATGACGCGGCCCAACAGGTCGATCAACGCTATGACACCTTACATAACGCCTTGACCGAACTGATACAACTGCTCTCGGCGGGCAATATTAAAGCCTTCTTCGATCAGCCGACACAGCGCTATCAGGATAGCTTCGAGCAGGCCTATAACAGCTATCTGCTGGAGAACGATCGTCTCTATCAGCGCGCGGTCGCGGCTAATAGCACGGCTTATGATCTGTCGTTGTGGCTACTGTTTGGCGTGCTGTTCTGCGTTGCCATCGCCATCGCCGCCGTCTGGCTCGGGATCCAACGCGTGTTGATCCGTCCGCTCCACAGCCTGATGGCCAATATTCGTCAGTTTGCCGTCGGCGATCTCTCTGGACAAATCTCGGTACACGGTAGCAACGAAATGGGGCAATTGGCCGATAGCTTGCGCCACATGCAGAGCGAGCTGATCCGTACCGTGAGCGATGTTCGCCAAGGTTCCAGTGCCATCTACAGCGGTGCGAGTGAAATCTCCGCCGGCAACAACGATCTCTCCTCACGTACCGAGCAGCAAGCCGCCTCGTTGGAAGAGACGGCGGCCAGTATGGAGCAGTTGACCGCCACGGTGAAACAGAACGCCGAAAACGCGCGTCAGGCGAGTCAGTTGGCCTTGAGTGCCTCGGAAACCGCCGAGCGCGGCGGCAAGGTGGTGGCGAATGTGGTGCAGACTATGCATGACATCGCCAGCAGTTCGCAGAAGATTGCCGATATTACCGGTGTTATCGATGGCATTGCCTTCCAGACCAATATCTTGGCGCTCAACGCCGCGGTAGAGGCGGCGCGTGCCGGTGAGCAAGGGCGTGGCTTTGCCGTGGTGGCGGGCGAGGTGCGCAACCTGGCGCAGCGTAGCGCTCAGGCGGCAAAAGAAATCAAAGGGTTGATCGAGGAGTCGGTGAGTAAGGTCGACACCGGTTCGGTCCTCGTCGAAGGGGCCGGTGAGACGATGGGCGACATCGTTAACGCCGTGACGCGTGTCACCGACATCATGGGCGAGATCGCCTCGGCCTCTGATGAGCAGAGCCGCGGCATCGAGCAGGTCGCTCAGGCGGTTTCCGAGATGGATCGGGTGACACAGCAGAACGCCGCGTTGGTGGAAGAGTCCGCCTCGGCCGCCGCCTCCCTCGAGGAGCAGGCCAGTCATCTGAATCAGGCCGTGGCCGTATTCCGCATCGAAATGCTGCGTGAGGAGGAGCCGGTAGTGGCAACGCCGGTAACCACGAGCCGACCGGCCAGTGCCGTCGTGCCACCGAGTAAAGCCAAAGCGGCTGATGATAGCGACAACTGGGAGACCTTCTGATACTCCCTCATGCGGCGTCGGCCAGGAGGCCCTCGCCGCATTTCGCCGCCGATCGCCGTAGGGCGCTATCGGCCCATGAGTAAGAAGAGAAAGAATAATAATCGCGCCGGTACCCTACAGCTTGCCGGCTAATGAGGACGCTTATCGTGCTTAACCGAATCCGCCTATCGACCAGCCTGTTTCTGTTGGTGATGTTATTTTGTTTGCTGCAGCTTGCCTCCAATGGCATGTCGTTTCTATCGATACGCGCTGACACCCATAACTATGCGCGCGTGCAGCTTTCCAACGAACAGCGTGAGTCGTTGAATCAGACCTGGGTCGCATTGCTTCAGGTGCGTAACACGCTGAACCGAGCGGCGACCCGTGCGGCATTGCACATTCCTCAGGAGCAGATCGATGCGTTGATGGTAAGAGCGCGCGCCATTCTGAAAGAGGCCGACGCCTCGATGCAGCGATACATGGCCTACTCCGAGAGCGACGAGGAGGACCGCGTACTCTCCCAGCAGACCGCGCAGAGTTACCAGGCATTGAACCAGGCATTACATGAGCTGGCCTCGATGTTGGAGCAGGGCCAGCTGCAAAGCTTTATGGATCAGCCGACTCAGCGTATTCAAGATCAGTTTCAGGCACGTGTGCAGACGGTGAATCACCATGTGGAGAAAGAGCTGAAGCAGGGCGGGGAGAATAACCAGTCCTCGTATCATCTCTCCATGATGATGATGCTGCTGACGCTGATTATTCTGCTGGTGGTGATGGCGGTAGCCATCTGGTGGCTGCGTAACATGCTATTACGACCGCTGGATGTAATGCGTAGCCACTTTGAGCGCATTGCGCAGGGCGATCTGTCGAGTGAGATCCTGGTCTATGGGCGCAACGAGATCAGCCAGCTGTACGCCAGCCTGCGGAGTATGCAGCAGGCCTTGGCGGGCACCGTGCTATCGGTACGCCAGGGAACGGATGCCATCTATACCGGGTTGCAAGAGATCAGCGCCGGTAACAACGATCTCTCCTCACGTACCGAGCAGCAGGCGGCCTCGTTAGAGGAGACGGCCGCCAGTATGGAGCAGTTGACCGCCACGGTGAAACAGAACGCCGATAATGCCCGCCAGGCATCGCAGTTGGCGCAGGAAGCCTCGCGTACCGCCGGCGAAGGTGGGGAGATCGTGGGCCAGGTCGTGCGTACCATGCATGACATTACCCATAGTTCGCAAAAAATTGGCGATATTACCGGCGTGATCGATGCCATTGCCTTCCAGACTAATATCTTGGCGCTGAATGCGGCGGTCGAGGCGGCGCGTGCCGGTGAGCAGGGACGTGGCTTCGCGGTGGTCGCGGGTGAGGTGCGTAATCTGGCGCAACGTAGCGCCCAGGCAGCGAAAGAGATCAAGGGGTTGATCGATGAATCGGTCAGCCGAGTGAAGCAGGGGTCAACCCTGGTGGAAAATGCCGGGAACACCATGGATAACGTGGTGCGTTCGGTGGTGCGCGTGACCGATATCATGGGCGAGATCAGCTCCGCATCGGAGGAGCAGAGTCGAGGTATCGAGCAGGTCGCACAGGCGGTTACCCAGATGGATCAGGTAACCCAGCAAAACGCCGCGTTGGTCGAAGAGGCTGCGTCGGCGACACAATCGCTGGAGAGTCAGGCCGATGTCTTGTCACGCGCCGTCGCCACCTTCCGTTTACGCAACGATGTGGAAACGGTGGCTAACGGTACCAGCTGATGGGCGATCCGCCTGGCGGATCGCGAAGTTGAAGTAGGCGAATGAACTGGTGAGTGATGACGAATCAAGTACAACAGGCAGCACAGGGGGAAAACAACGTCTCCTCACTGGCAATGCAACGTCTGACGTTGGGGGATGCCCATTTTCGGCGGATCAGCCAGTTGATCTACCAGCGGGCCGGCATCGTACTCGCCGACCATAAGCGTGAGATGGTCTACAACCGGTTGGTCCGTCGCCTACGGGCGTTGAACCTGAATGATTTTGGTGACTATCTGGCACAGTTGGAGAGTCACCCGGAGAGTGCGGAGTGGCAGACCTTCGTCAATGCCTTGACCACGAACCTGACCGCCTTTTTTCGCGAGGCGCATCACTTCCCGATCCTGGCGGAGCATGCGCGCGCCAGGCGGCACAACTATTGCGTATGGAGCACTGCGGCCTCGACGGGCGAGGAGCCTTACTCCATCGCCATGACGTTGGCCGAGGCATTGGGGCCTGCGGCGGTGATGCCGCAGGTGTGGGCGAGTGACATCGATACGCAAGTGTTGGAAAAGGCGCGCCGCGGTATCTATCGCCAGGATGAGGCCAAGCTGTTGAGCGACGCGCAGTTGCAGCGCTTTTTCCTGCGGGGCACCGGGCCGCACCAGGGATTGATCCGGATACGTCATGAACTGGCCCAGCGGGTCCATTTTCAGATGTTGAATCTGTTGGACAGCCGTTGGGATCTGCCGGGGCCGTTCGATGCGATCTTTTGCCGTAATGTAATGATCTATTTCGATAAACAAACGCAGGCTAATATTTTGCGTCGTTTTATCCCCTTGTTAAAGCCGGGTGGCCTGCTGTTTGCCGGCCATTCGGAGAACTTCAGCCAGATCTCTCGCGATTTTCAACTACGCGGGCAGACGGTATACGGGCTGACGAAGGAGAGCCGATGAATAAGATCCGAGTATTGTGCGTGGATGACTCCGCGTTGATGCGCCAACTGATGACGGAGATCGTCAATAGCCATCCCGATATGGAGATGGTCGCCGTGGCACAGGGCCCCCTGGTCGCACGGGATCTGATCAAAAAATTCAATCCACAGGTATTGACGTTAGATGTGGAAATGCCGCGCATGGATGGCCTCGACTTTTTAGAGAAACTGATGCGCCTGCGCCCGATGCCGGTGGTGATGGTCTCCTCCCTTACCGGTAGGGGATCGGAGATCACGCTACGTGCGCTGGAGCTGGGAGCGGTGGATTTCGTCACCAAGCCACAACTGGGGATCCGCGAGGGGATGCTGGCCTATAGCGAGCTGATCGCCGATAAGATCCGGACTGCCGCTCGGGCTCGTCTGCCGCGTCAACTGAGCGGCCAGACACCGCCGCCCACCCTCAGTCACGGTCCGCTACTGAGCAGTGAGAAATTGATCGCTATCGGCGCCTCTACCGGCGGAACCGAGGCGATTCGTCACGTATTGCAACCGTTGCCACCGACCAGCCCGGCGCTATTGATCACGCAACATATGCCACCGGGATTTACCCGCTCCTTTGCCGAACGCCTCAACAAACTGTGCCAGATCACGGTGAAGGAGGCCGAGGATGGCGAACGCATCCTGCCGGGCCATGCCTATATTGCGCCCGGCGCGCACCATTTGGAGTTGGCACGCAGCGGCGCCAACTATATCGCGCGTCTGAATGAGGGGCCGCCGGTCAACCGTCACCGTCCCTCCGTCGAGGTGCTGTTCGACTCTGTCGCCCGTCACGCCGGTCGTAACGCCGTCGGGGTGATCTTGACGGGGATGGGTAACGATGGTGCGGCGGGGATGCTGCGTTTACACCAGGCCGGAGCCTATACCATCGCGCAAAATGAGGCGAGTTGCGTGGTGTTTGGTATGCCGCGTGAGGCGATTCAGATGGGCGGCGTCGACGAAGTGGTCGATCTGTCCCAGATCAGCCAGCGAATGCTGGCACAAGTCAGTGCCAAGCAGGCGCTGCGTATTTAACCGATAGTCGGCCGCGTCATGCGCGCGGCCATTAACGAATACCTGGTCTTCAGGTTATTGCACCCCGGCTCAAGGGCTTTTTTTAGGAGTTAGTATGGCGGATAAGAATCTGCGTTTTCTGGTTGTCGATGATTTCTCTACCATGCGTCGTATCGTACGCAATCTGTTAAAAGAGCTGGGATTTAACAACGTAGAGGAAGCGGAGGATGGCGCCGATGCACTGGCGAAGCTACGTGCCGGCGGCTTCGACTTTGTGGTGTCTGACTGGAACATGCCCAACATGGATGGTTTGCAACTGCTGCAGGCGATCCGCGCGGATGGCACGCTGAACAAGATGCCGGTGTTGATGGTGACGGCCGAGGCGAAGAAAGAGAATATCATCGCCGCCGCCCAGGCGGGTGCCAGCGGCTATGTGGTCAAGCCGTTTACCGCCGCAACGCTGGAAGAGAAGCTGAACAAGATTTTTGAGAAGCTCGGGATCTAAGGAGTTACGATGAACGAACATCCGATGCCCGTCACCGATGCCGGCGAGATCATCGCGCGGATTGGTCATTTGACGCGCATGCTGCGCGACAGCATGAAAGAGCTTGGCTTGGATCAAGCCATCGCCCAGGCCGCCGAGGCCATCCCCGATGCGCGCGATCGCCTGGATTATGTGGTACAGATGACACGTCAGGCTGCCGAGCGCGCCCTGAACTGCGTCGAGGCGGCCCAGCCGCGTCAGACATTGATGGAGCAGGAAGCGAAGGCACTGAAGCAACGTTGGGATGACTGGTTCGCGGATCCGATCGAGTTGGACGAGGCCAAGGTGCTGGTCACGGATACTCGCCAGTTCTTGAGCGCGGTACCGGAGCATACCGCCTTCACTCATAGCCAGCTACTTGAGATCATGATGGCGCAAGATTTTCAGGATCTGACCGGTCAGGTGATCAAGCGCATGATGGACGTGATCCAGGAGATCGAAAAGCAGCTGTTGATGGTGCTGTTGGAGAACATGCCGGAACAACCCGCCAAACCGAAGCGTGAGAACGAGAGCCTGTTGAATGGCCCGCAGATGAACCAGAACGGTCCGGGTGTGGTCGCCAACCAGGAGCAGGTGGACGATCTGCTGGACAGCCTGGGATTCTAACCTCTGTTTAGTCTCTCGCGACAGGCCACCGTGTGTGGCCTGTTTTTTTGTCCTCGACACCGAGAGGGAGTCTGCGCGCCGCGTACGTTTTACCCGACGGCCGTCGTGATGCTGGTGGCGCGAGCCACTGGGCCTGGCCCGATGGGGTGAGGCCCAGGTGAGGGGGGGCCGGGTATGCCCTCCCGCCCGCGCTACATAAACAGGGTCATCAAATAGGCGACGAACAGCGCCAGGTGCGCCGCCCCATTCAACACATTGGTGCGCCCGGTGTTAAACGAGACTTGGCACAGCATCAGCGCCGCCAGCATCACCACCGCTTGCGGGGCTTCCAGGCCAAACAGCAGCGGCTGATCGGTCAATAGCGCGATCAAGGTGACCGTTGGTACGGTCAGTGACAGGGTCGCCAGCACCGATCCGAAGAACAGGTTCATCGCGCGTTGTACCTGATTCGCTAATACCGCCTTCAACGCCCCGAGCCCTTCGGGTGAGAGGATCAACAGCGCGACCAGAAAACCGGTTAAAGGCTGTGGGGCATTCAGGGCACCGAGCAGCCCTTCCAACGGCAGGGCGTTCAGCTTGGTCACCGCGATGACGGCGACCAGGTAGACCACCAACCAGCTGGCATGCCAGAGATTACTGTGCGCCGACGGCTTACCATGGTGTGGATCGTTCGGATCATCGCCCTCATCCTCATGCGCATAGATGAAGAGACTCTGGTGAGTGCGTGTTTGAATCAATAGGAAGACGCCATACATTGCCGCCGAGAGTAGCGCCACCACCAACGACTGGCCATGCGTGAAGTTATCGCCCGGTAGCGTCATCGGCAGAACCAACACAATGATCGCCAAGGGGATTAAGGCGATAAGATACTGTTTGATACCGCCGAGATTGACATATTGGGTGGCGAACTTATGGCCGCCGAGCAGCAGCGAGAAGCCGACCAGCCCGCCGGTAACGATCATCACGATGGAGTAGAGCGTATCCCGCATCAGTTCGGGTGCCGCCTTGCCACTCACCATCAATGCCGAGATCAGGCTGACCTCCAGAATCACCACCGAGAGGGTGAGGATCAATGAGCCGTAAGGTTCACCCAGGCGGTGTGCCAATACATCGGCATGGCGTACTACGCTGAAGGCGCTGACCAGGATGGCGACCAGCGCCAATAAGTTTAATGCGCTCAATGCGCCGAGAGTCGCGGGTTGGCCGCTGCTCACCAGCACGCCCAGGGCGATGATGGGGAGAAAGAGTTGATACTCGCTGTGGCGAGTGTGCTGGTGGCTGGTTTTGAGATGCGACTTCATGGATTGTTCCCTCCTGCACGTGAACGCGTGTACTCTCGGCTATGGATCAGCGATGCGTAAATTTACCAGAAAAAGAGATATGTAATATCTGTTTTTGCGATTGATTTAACTTGTATTCAGTTGGATCGTCGTATCGCTTGCATAGGGCGGGCGTGACGATAGCCATTTTTACGGTATGATAGGCGCGATATCGCTATAAAGGATAAACGATGATTGATGCAGCGCGCTGGATTACGGAGTACGGCTATGTTGCCGTGGTGATTGGCAGCATTATCGAAGGCGAAACCATCGCCTTTCTGGCCGGGGCAGCGGCGCATAAACATCTACTCTTCTACCCTTGGGTGGTGTTGTTGACCATTATCGGCGCGATCTTGGGGGATACGACACTCTATTTCGTCGGCCGCCACTTTGGCACGCCGATCCTGCGGCGCTTTCCCGGCCAACAGGCCAAGATCAGCTATGTCCAGGCGAAGATCCGGCGTAATGAGAGCTGGTTGATCCTCGGCATGCGCTTCGCCTATGGGTTTCGCACCATCGGTCCGATCATCATCGGCTCTTCGGGCGTCCGCCCGGCCAAATTCATTCTCTTTAACGTACTGGGGGCTATCCTTTGGGCGTTGACTATCGTCACTCTCGGTTATGGGGCGAGCGAGTTATTGTTGCGCCTATTCGCTGATCCGCATCAGCGTCTATGGGCCGGCGGCGCGCTACTGCTTGGCTTGGTGCTGGCGTTGCTACTCTTCCGTTGGTATAAGAGACGCCGGCGCGACGCACAACAGTGAGCCGCGGCAAAAAAATCGGCACGCAGGATGCGCGCCGCTAGGTCGTTGGGACGATCTTGATTATCATCGATGCTTAGCGACATTTCAGGGAGATAAACATGAAACAGCGACTGTTGAGAGCTGTGTTGATCGGGGGTGCCGCGCTGTTGTTGGCGGGGTGCGGCAGCATTATGGGACGGACCACCATGCAGGATGGTCACACCTATTACCCCGGCGTGCGCAACGACATGGCGCGCGTCAGCGGATCCGGGAATTATGACTACGATTTTTTGACGCGCAGTCGCGCCTTTATCGATCTTCCCTTCTCCTTATTGGCCGATACCCTGTACGCACCGGTGGACTATTTTCATGGCCCCTATGACGGCAAGGGCGCCTCGGATGAGGCGACCCCGCCGCGACGCTGAGTGGCTAACGCCCGGCCAGCCATATGGTGTGATGAGCCGGGCGATCTGGGGGGTTTAGCGCTGGCAGAGGCGCTCGACACAGGCGCTAAAGAGAGCAACGCCCTGGCCCAGCACGGCCTCGTCAAAATCGAAGGCGGACTGATGATGGCCCGCCGTCAGATCGGCGCCCAGTACGATATAGGCCGCCTGGCCACCGTGCGCCTGTACTCGCTCCACCAGTAGCGTGGCATCCTCGCTGCCGCCAAAGCTGGCCTCTCCGATGCGCAGATCCAGCTGCTGGCTGGCGATATCCGCTACCAGCGTCATCAGCGTCGCATCGTTGTGGAGATCGACGGCGCTGCCCATTACCTGATGTTCGACCCGTAGCGCGAAGCTCTGTGCGATGCCCTCGGCGATACGTAGGACCTGTTGCTGCATATAATCATTGATGGCGCGGTTCTCCCCACGAACCTCTAACTGCATCTCGGCATAGGCGGGGATCACGTTACGCCCTTCGCCGGCACGTAGCGTACCGATGTTGATGCGTGACATCCCCGCGCTGTGTCGAGGGATCGCCAGGAGTTGGGTCACGCAGTGGCAAGCGCCCGCCAAGGCGTTGGCTCCCCCCTGAGGCATCATACCGGCATGCGCCGGGGCGCCGAAGAAACGCAGATCCAACTTGGTGGTGCAGAGAAAATCGCGTGGATCGACGACGATCTCGCCGCTGGGAACCCCCATGCCGATATGGGCCGAGAGGAAATAGTCAACATCGTCTAGGATCCCCCCTTCCGCGACCGGTTTGGCGCCGCGCACCCCTTCCTCCGCCGGTTGAAACAGTAGCTTCACCGTGCCGCAGAGGCGATCGCGTAATGCATACAGTGTCTGGGCGACGCCGAGCCCGATGGTCATGTGGCCGTCATGCCCGCAGGCATGCATGCAGCCGGGATGGCGCGAGGCGAAGCCGGCCGCCTGTGGCCGATGTTGCGGTGCCTCGCTTTCATGGACGGCGACGCAGTCGATGTCGAAGCGCAGGGCAATGGTTGGCCCCGGACGGCCCGTTTCCAGTAGGGCGACGCAGCCGGTTAATGCCTCCATCTCGGCCAGCAGTGCCGCCTCGACCGGGAAGGCCCGCGCGCGCGCTAGGCCTTGGGCCACCTCCTCCTCGTTACGTCCCTGGATATGCTCACGGGAGAGAAATGCCGCGCCCGGTAATACGCGGTAGCCCATGGCGCGTAACATCTCGATCAAACGGGCGGTGGTAATGAATTCGCTCCAGCCGGGCTCGGGAAGCTGGTGGAACATCCGACGCCATTGGCGTAGCTGCTCCGTATCGGAAAGGGTCATCATGATCTCCCTATAGCATTAAAGAAAAAATAGCGCGACGTACAACACGGCGACGATGGCGCCTGGCGCGGTGCGCTTGGCGATATCGACCGGACTGACACCCGCCAGCCCGGCGCAGACGATGGCGGCTCCGGCGAGCGGCGACATATTACGGCCGAGAGCCGAGGCGAGCATGACGCCAGCCCCCAGATTATTGACCTGATAGCCAAAATCACCGGCGTGCGGGGTGACGGCTTCGTTAAAGGCAAAGGCGGTGGCGTCGCCGGTACCGGTGATCAGCCCCATCAGAAAGGGGCCGAGGGTGCCGCCCCAGCGGGCGAACTCCGGCGAGTCGGTCAGCAGTTGGATGAACGCCTTGATTAAGCCGACGGCGTTGAGCCCCTCGATGAAGACGGCCGCGGCGATGATGATGCCGAGGATGTTGGCGTAGGAGGCGCCCATACCGTCGAAGAAACTTTTGGTCAGTGCGCTGGGGCTCACGCGTGTGATGAGTAACGCGTACAGAGAGCCGATGATCATCGCCGCGGGCACCCCCATTTTGCTACTGCCGAGCCAGCCCAGGCTGGAGCACACCAACAGGAGTACCGGGAGAAACGGGGCGAGGGTTTGGAGATAAAAACGCAGGTTGCGCAGCGGCTCCTCTTGCTCACGCGCTCCGTCTTGCAGGGTTGCACCATCCGGATGGTAGTTCAGACCGTGGCTGGCAAAGGCGACCAGGGTCAGGCAGACGGCGCAGATCACGGCGCAGATGATGGTCGTCGGGGCATGATAGAAGACGAAATCCATCAGTGGCGTCTTGGAAATATGGGAGATAAAGGCATTATGCGCCACGCCAGGATTCAGGTAGGCGCCCAGCGTGCCCGAGAGCACGGCGCCGCCGGCGATGGCGGGGTGGACGCGAGCGGCGATCAGCAGGGGGATCAGCGTAGCCCCCACCGCCGCCGAGACGCCGGCGGCAGAGGGGATGGCGATGCAGATGACGAAGGTGACGGCAACGGCTGTCGGCACCAGCAGAAAGCCCAGCTTGCTCAGACCGCGCGTTAATAGGCGGACCAAACACATATCGCAGCCGGTAAATTTCATCACATAGGCAAAGCCCATACTGCTACAGATAGACTCGATCAAGCCCGATGTGGTCATGCGCGTGGTGAACGCGTTGAATGCATTCATCGGCGCGAGGGAAATAATACATAATAGAATCCCAGCACCGATTAGTGTGGTGCGGGTGTCGTAGCGTTTAATCAATAAAATGACCGTGGCAATTAATACCGCGACGCCTAAGATTATTGTCAGCATAAAAATCGCTCCCCAGGTTGATGCTCTTTTTTATGATGGTTAAAGTCAGTATGATGCTTATAGATTTAACGGAAAATTGGTGGCAGGGTAATATGCTATTAGTTTTACGATGATAAAAAAAACTGATAGGGGGAGCGATGCGTTATTTGCCAAAAATACAACAATTGAAGGTATTTAATGAGGTGATCCGCAGTGGGAGTATTCGGGCGGCGGCGCGAAAGATGGATCAGTCGCAACCGGCTTTAACTCGTACACTCAAGGAGTTAGAGCACCATATGGGCGCGACGTTGTTGATCAGAAGCAACGAGGGCGTGACCCTGACGGATGCCGGGAAATCCTTTGCGATTCGTGCTCACTTGATTCTGGAAGAGTTAGAAAAGGCGGCGGAGGAAGTTGAGCAAATAACTAAGAATAGCCATGGCCATGTCGCCCTAGGTATTTCTTCGCTGTTCGGAATAACGGTGTTAAATAAAGTGTTGAATGATTTTAAACAGGGGTTTCCAGCGACCGTGATTAATGTTAAGGAAGCACAGCTTTCTACATTATTACCCAGTTTACGTGACGGGAGACTCGATTTTGCCATAGGGACATTGACGGATGAAATGCCACTGGGAGACTTTATTTCTATACCGTTATTTGATGCGCCATTTTGTATTGTCGCAAGGCGCGGACATCCGTTAGCGAATTGTCGTGAGTTAGCGGCATTATGTCAGGCCAAGTGGGTGATGCCGGAAACGGATATGGGCTATTACCATCATATCCGTTGCATTATCCCGTTCGACCACCCGGATAATCCGCACTACCCCATCTTGACGGATTCTACGGTGTGCATAATGAATCTGGTGATGAATGGTGACTACCTGACCATTCTGTCCCGGGCGCGTCTGCGTGAGGCGCGGTTCGGCGGGGTGCTGACGGCGTTACCGATCGAACAGTTCCATCTGCCGGTCGGGCATTATGGATTGATTTACCCGCGCAAGCGCCCGTTGACGCAAGCGGCGCAGGCGTTGATCGAACAGTTTCGCTGGCACTGCCAGCACCATGATTGGTAAGGGGGACAGGCCGCGTGTGGCGCAACGCGTTCACGACACCTCCCGCCGTCATCGTCGCACCGGGGCGCCTGCCTGTGTGAGCGGCCCCGTCGCACAGCGTCAAGCGCCTCGAGACGGAGGGCACCGCCCTGCCGCGTCGTCCGCTAGCATGATCTCCACGAGTACGCGGCTCGCCAGGCTGCCGCGTGGGATGTGGCGGGGGGCACTCACGCCGGGTGATAATATTTTCTGATACGGTGGGTGAGGATGGCGCAAGCGGCTTGCCCCCGCCTAACTGCATGCGCCGTTAGGCGGGTCGTCCAGCGCGCTGCCGTTGCCATGGGGAGTCCGTGGACGGGATAAGGCTCAGTGAGCGAGGCGTTGGAACTCCGCCTTGGCGGCGGCCAGATCGCGCTCGAACGACGGCTGTGCGTGCAGGCTCGCGACGAAGGCGGATCCCAATAACCGCCCCTGATCGACATCACTCTGCCAATGGGCGCCGCAGATCACTCGACTCTGGCCGAATTGATAGCCGCGTTGCAGTAATTCGTTCTGGCGTGCCGGGTTGATTTCGGCCAACACCAGCGCGACGGCCCAACCGAGCGTGGCATGGCCGGAGGGATAGGAGCCAGAGTTTGCCATCTCCTGATCATATTTGGGAGTGCAGGTATGCCCATGGTTAAACACGAATGGGCGCTGACGCCGGTAATGATCTTTGGCGGAGCGTAGGGTGGGGTTATGGCTATCGGCCATGATGTTATCGAGCAGCCGTGTAATGGCCGGTGTGGTTTTGGCGCTGATCGTCATGCCGAAGGCGGGGGAGAAGAGGGCCGGGATCTGTTTATAGTTGCCGTCGTTAGCCGCTTGCTCGATACGTTGCGCGCCATAGACGGCATCTTTCGCCTGGTAAACGGCCTGGTCTTGGAGAAAGGCGACAGAGTCGTAGCTCGGCGGAGGGGGGAGGATCTTGACCGCATCCGGTGCCGTTTGCGGGGTCAGGTAGACCCCCTGGGCGCTGGCGTAGGCGTGTCCGCCCAACAGTAGGGCGGTGGTCAATAGAAGAGCATGGTACTTATGACCCAACATAAATCGATCTCCAATAGATAACAGCCATGCGGCGCACCCAGTAGACCGCAGGCCGACTGGGAGAATACGCCGTCAGAGGGGGCGCACGGTCGTGTCCCGTGCGCAGCGGTGTGCCGTTAGAGTACGCCTTCGACGATGCGGTTACTGAGATGTCCCACACGTTCGATCTCGACTTCGACGCAATCACCCGGCTGCATAAACAGGGGAGGATGGCGTTTCTTGCCCACACCGCCCGGTGAACCGGTAATGATCACATCGCCGGGACTCAGCAGGGTAAAGGTGCTGATGTACTCCACGAGCTGGGCGATGGGATGGATCATCGCGGCGGTGTTGTCTTCTTGCACCACATGGCCGTTTAAGCGAGTAAGGATACGCAGCTGTTGAGGGTCGGGGATCTCGTCGCCCGTCACCAGCCACGGGCCGAAGGCGCCGGTCCGGCTCCAATTCTTACCGGCGGTGAACCAGCTATGCTGCCAGTCACGTACCGAGCCATCCATGTAGCAGCTGTAGCCTGCGACATGCTCCAGCGCTTGGCCACGGGAGATGTTGCTGCCCCCTCGGCCGATCACCACGGCTAATTCCCCTTCGTAATCGAACTGTTGCGATTGCGACGGTTTCAGCAGTGGGGTCATGTGCCCGGTCTGCGAGTCGGCGAACCTGACGAATAGCGTCGGCGCGGGATCTTGCTGATCGAACTCGCGGCGCTTATCCGGGTAGTTCATGCCGACGCAGAGGATCTTATTGGGATTATCGATCACCGGCAGGAAGGTGACCTCGATATAGTCGATATCGACCGGCTGCTGCTCGAATACACGGGCCTCCTCCAGCGCTTGGGCGCCGAGCAGGCTTTTGAGGTCGTCATAGTAGAGACCGAGGCGTCGCTTCAAGTCGATGATGCCTTCCGCTCGCGCGATGCCATAACTGCGTTGTCCACGATACAGATAACTAACGAGTTTCATAATAATGATGACTTAATCGGTTGAAGTAGGGTTACAGTAATACTTTGCCCAAAAATAGCAGGGCCAGGGAGACGTTAATGGCCCCACCGATACGCGTCGCGATCTGGGCGAAGGGCATCAGTGCCATACGGTTGCCTGCGGTCAGGATGGCCACATCGCCGGTACCGCCTTGTCCACTCTGGCAGCAGGAGACGATAGCCACATCGATCGGGTGCATCCCGATCCGTTTACCCACGATAAAGCCGGTGGCGACCAGGGTGACGACGGTGCTGACGATCACCGCGAGGTTCGCCAGCGTGAAGGCGTTAACCAACTCCTGCCAAGGGGTGATGGCGACCCCGACGGCGAACAGGATCGGGTAGGTGACCGAAGTCCGGAAGAAGTGGTAGACGATTTGCGAACCTTGCATGATGCGCGGTGAGACGCCGTGTGCCAACTTGATCAGGACGGCGACGAACAGCATGCCAACCGGTGCGGGCAGACCGATTAAACGGTGTCCCAGCATCCCGACCATGTACAGCAGCACCGCCAGTAGTGCGCCGGAGGCCAGGGCGGAGATATCGAGCTTATCGCTGCCGGTGTCGGTCAAGGCGGCCATCTGTGTTGCGTTATCCCCTGCGCGACGTGGCATCAGTTCGCCTTCTCCGGTCAGGTGTGGGAAGCGCTTGCCCAGCATGTTCAGCGATCCGGCAATCACGATGGCCGTCAGGCTGCCCAGCATGACGATCGGCAGGATACGCCCCAAGGCGACACCCTGTTGCATATGCAGTAGGGTCGCATAGCCCATAGAGAGCGGGATGGCGCCTTCGCCGACCCCCCCGGCCATGATGGGCAGGATGAGGAAGAAGAAGGTTTGGAACGGCGCGAGACCCAAGGCGTAACCGACGCCCATGCCGACCAGCATGCCGGCGATCTCACCGCAGAGCATGGGGAAAAAGATACGCATAAACCCTTGGATCAGGGTGCTGCGATTCATGCTCATAATGCTGCCGACGATAATGCAGCAGATATAGAGATAAAGAATATTGCTGCTTTTAAAAAATTGCGTGGTTGAAGTGACCACCGTCTGAGGTAATACCCCATAATAGACCATGGCCGAAGGAATAAAGGTGGCACAGATTGCCGCCGCACCCATTTTGCCAACGATCGGTAGCCGCTTGCCAAATTCACCACAGGCAAAACCGAAGAAGGCCAGCGTGGCAACCATGACCACGATATTATTCGGTAGACTATCATTGAGACAATCTACAGCAATTAATATACCAGCGAGAACAAATAACGGTAAGGGAATAATTCCCACACGCCAATTGTCCATGATGTTCCACCACAGCGTTTTCAGCGATGACGCGGGGTAGGTAAGCGAATTCACGTCTTGTTCGGATGTGTTCATTATGCAGCCCATTTATTTTTATGCGGGCAATATATATAGCATGCTAATTTTTTGTGAAAATGTGATCGCTGCGCGATCTGTCGTCAGATGTTTATTTTCTTATTCTATCTTAATTTATTTAATTAGAGTGATAGGGTAAAAAATGTTTTTTATTTATTTAAAGGAGAATATACCGGTTATTAATTGGTGGTATCGCTTAGCTTATTGATCGATAAGCGTAAGGCTCGGCATTAAGGTATTAACCAGTGGTGAGGGAAATAAACGAAAAAAACGACTCCCAGAGTATGGGAGTCGTTGGGGCGATTAGCCGGCGTGTTGCTGGCTAGTATTTTTCTTGCGCGCCATGGCGTATAGGGCAGCGATCATGATGATCATGATCAGGGCGATGAAAGGCAGTACCGATAACAGTTGCCCGGAGCGGTAGAAGGTCAACAGCAGCATGAAGCACCAACCGCCGAGCATCGGGATGAGGGTACGGCGTACGATATCGACCTGTGAGATGCCGGCGATGCCGGCGACGGCGATGATCACCCCGGCGATCGGCGAAATGGTGCGTCCCATACCGGCGGAGATCTGCACCGGCAGGATCATCTCGGCGGTACTGCCGCCGACGCGCTTGGCGATATCTGGCAGCATCGGTGCGAATGAGAAGAAGGCGGCGTTGCCGGAGCCCATCAGCGCGGCGATAGTGAAGGTTAACAGGGCCATCAGCAGCACCACCACGCCACTACCGAATCCGGCGTTGCTGGCCAGTTCCAACAGGTCATGCACCGCACCGATCGACTTCAACCCCTCGGCGAAGGTTTGGCCGGCGACGATTAAGGTCACCACGGTGGCGAACACCTTACCCATGTTGCTAAAGACCACGCTGAGTCCCGCCATGACGGGCTTGGCGGCACGGAAGCGCAGGTATTCACACAGCATGGAGAGCGCGACGCTGATCAACACGGCGGTATTCATGTTGATGATGATTGTACCGACGCCTAACTTGCTGAAGGTCAACATAAAGAACAGCGGCAGCATGGGCAGCAACACATAGTGCAGCGGGGCGTCGCTCTGCGTCTCCTGTAGCTTCTCCTGATCCAGATTAACCTCTTCGGCCATGGCACCGTCGCGGCGGTCGAAGTAGCGTTGCACCAGGATGTGCAACAGTGCGACCACCAGGATGGTCAATACGGCGACGGGTAACTGCTGGTGGATAAAGTATTCGGTGATATCCACCCCCGAGGTTTGCGCCGCCATGATGGAGTTGCCGGATCCCGGGCCGAATTCGATGGCACAGGTACTGGCAAGCACCGCCGCCGCCGCCGCGCGGCTACAGCCCAGGCGCGTCAGCACCGGATACAGGGTTGCCATCAACAGCAGGCTTAACCCCGTGGCGCTGGTGATAAACAGCGACAGCGTCTGGCCGAGGATAAAGGCGATGCCCAGCAGCAGGTAGGGAGAGTTGAGGCGCTGCAATGGGCGTGCCGTCACGCGTACCAGCGCCTGGCTGGCGCCGATGGCGGACATATACATGGCAAAGCCGCCGATCAGCATGATTTGCAGACCGAGCCCACCGCCCATCTTTTGGAACAGCTGGTTAATGTACTCCAGCAGATCGAAGCCGATCCAACCGGTTGACTTGCTAATAAAGGTGGCGTCATTGGTGAAGACGGCGATGGCCATCATCACCAGGCCGCTCAGTAATAATACCGCCTGGGGATTATAGTTTTTTAAGATCAGGCGCCCGGCAAATAGCACGGCGCACAGCGCGATCAGTAGACTCATTCTCTCAGTTTCCTTGTTCAAAGTTACCCATGGCCAGATACTCCTCTCCCTTCAGCATCAAGCGGCCACGGGCATAGACGCGTTCGGGGCGCAGATTATCGTCGAATAGACACAGGTCTGCATCCTTTCCGGGTAAAATTCTGCCTTTATCGATTCCCAGGGCCTCGGCGACGTTGGAGCTGACCATCGCCAGCGCCTGGGCTAGAGGAATCTGCTGATCGACCAGTTGCGGCAACAGCAGTAGGTTACCGTCGAGCGGTGCCGCCTCCAACGCCACCATATTGCCCTGCGCATCGAAGCGCGGCATGCTGCCGTTACCGTCGGAGCTGATGGTGATCCGGTCGGCGGCGACACCCGATTCGAGTGCCAACTTCACCGCACAGGCCGGTTCCAGGAAGCGGCTACCACCGGAGGTGACATCGATGTGACCACCGGCGCGGGCGAAGGCGATGGCGTCGGCGAACAGCGCCTCGGTACGCGCCACATGGGTCGGCGAGATGTGATGGATGGGCAGGCCACGCGCCAGCAGCTCGTTGATCTGCGCAAAGGCATCGGGCAAGGCGCCGAGATGAATGTGTAGCAACCCCTTCTTGCCCGCCAGTAGGGCGGCGACCCGAATATCGGAGACGATGCGCAGCAACTCTTGGCTGGTGGGGAAGGAGCCACGGTGGTCGGCCAGGGCGATCTTCACGCCCAATACCCGCTCGATGAAGGCGATGTCGTCGCGGATGGTGCCGCTGATGGTCCGCGTCGGTAGCTCGTAGGAGCCGGTATGCATATAGGCGCTTAATCCTTCCCGATTCAGCCCCTGCATCTTGGCGTACAGATCCTTGGGTGAGCGTGAGATCCCATCGGTCCCGAGGACACCCACCACACAGGTGGTGCCTGCGCGCACGAGGCGTGACAGCGAGACCGCCGGGGTGCGGCTGGCGAAGCCGCCCTCACCCCCGCCCCCGATCAGATGCACATGCTGGTCGATGAGGCCGGGGGCTAATATCTTGCCCCGACAGTCGATCACCTCGCACTGGCCGGGTAGGGCGGCCACCTGTAACGCGGTATCGATGGCGACGATTTTTTCACCGCACAGCAGCACATCTTGACGCCCCAGATAGCGGGGTTGGTAGACTTCGGCATTCTTCAGCAGGGTAAACATGGGCATCTCTCCTGGTTGTGGCGTTATGCGTGCGTCACCGATGAGGGCTCGGCGGGCGGCGCGTGGGGAATGGCTGGCGGTCGGCGCGGGCACAGCGGCAAATACTTGTGGCGCGCTACGCCTGGGGGTGGTGCAAGGGTGGCGCAGTACGATTTCGTGCCGCACTGCGCAGGAATTTATTGAGATAAAATATAATATCGCCACGCTTTATGTGACTATTGCTTATTGAGCATGGGGTTATGCCGTCAGAACATAGGATGTCGTGATGGATGTAAAATGGTTGGAGGATTTTCTTAGCCTGTATCGGCTGGGGAACTTTTCGGCGGCGGCCAAGGCGCGTAATGTCACACAACCGGCATTCAGCCGCCGCATTCGGGCCTTAGAGATCTGGTTAGGGGTGCCGCTGTTCGATCGCAGTAGTAATCCCATCGCGCTGACCCCCTATGGTGAGAAGTTTCTCCCCTCCGCCGAGGATATTCTGGCGCGCATCCACGATGTGAAGTTCGATTTTGCCCAACTGGCGGTGCAGTCCGATGAGACGGTACGTATCGTCAGCCTGCATACTTTTGCCGTCAACGTGTTGCCCGCGCTGCTCGACGCGCTCGGCGAGGCGTTGGCGGGGATCAATGTGGTGGTCAATCCGGGGTTGCAGGGGGTGGATAATCACTTTAATACCCTGCTGGAAAACAGCGCCGATCTGTTGATGGTATATGATATCGACGGCGCACGCCCGAACGCCGTCGAGAGGGAGGGGTTGCAGGCACACCTGTTGGCCCACGAGACATTGATTCCGGTGATCTCGCGTAACCTCGCCGCGCGCCAGGATGCGACACAACCGTTGCCTTATCTGGCCTACAGCGACTTCTCCTTTATCGGCCGGGTGGTGGCGCCGCTATGTCGTCAGGCACCCAGGGCGTTGGCGAAGTGCTACGAGACCAGCATGAGCGAAGGGCTCAAGCATATGGTGCTGCGCGATCGGGGCCTGGCCTGGCTGCCGCTCTCGATGATCCACCAGGAGTTAGCTCAGGGGGTGATTTGCAACGCCTTTCCTGACCATCCTCAGCTCAGTTGTTGTTTACCGATCCTACTGTATAAACGGCGCGAGAGCTGTCGCCCGGCGGTGGAGCGTTTCTGGCAGGCGGCGACAGCCTGTTGCCTACCTTGAGCCGCGCCTCGCGGCGGGATGTCGGGGGGATGGGCGCTTAGCCGTGTCGGCGGCGGTCATGGTGCGGGCTCACTCGGCCGAGGCGTAACCGGTGTTCGGGTCGGGATGATCTCGTTGGGGGGGCGGGCGCCGATGCGCCTGGCATCCGTTCATCCCGACCCACGCCGCCTGAGGCGCGACAAAGGTCGCGCGGGCGATCCCCGGCTCATCCTCCCTTGAGGCAGGCCGCCTGGTTTACCACATCAGATCATCCGGCACCTTAAAGTCGGCGTACGGATCGTCCTCATCCTGCGCCTCCTGACTCAGGGCGCTGTGCAAGACGATGCTCTCGGCGTCCCGCTGCGCAATCTTATCGGCGACGCTCGCCGGGATCACCGCGTACTCCGTGGTACCGTTACTGTCGATGGCGAGACGCGCGATGGCGAGACGACCATTGACCAACTGGCTGTGTGTCAACTTATCGAGGGTGATTTTCTTGATGAGGTTGCCATCGGTAAAGTTAAAGTCGATATCGCCTTTTTTCAGGCTGATTCTATTCATTTCGATCAGTTGCTTCACCTGGGCTTTAATTTCTTTCGCCAGGGTGGCCTGCTTCTGCTGTTCGCTGAGCTGCTTGTCCCGTTCGAGTTGTGCCTGTTTCTTTTCTTCCACCGCTTCGCGCGCCTCTCGGGCCTGGACGCGTGATTTTTTTGCCGTTCTCTGGACTTTGGCTATCTTCTTACTGGTCACCAGTCCCGCTTTTAACAGCTGCTCTTGCAAGGTCAGTTTGGTCATATTGGTATCTAAATCTGCTAAGTTATGCCAAGGATTATACCTGTAATCCTACGCTCTGTAGCAAGTCGTCGGGGAAAATGAGGCTCATCGGGAGGCGAGTCGGCTCCACTCCCGCCGTGTTGGGACGAGACGCGTGCCCCCAGGAGGGCGGTACGCTATACGCCGTGACACCCAGAAAAAATCCCGCCAGCGCCGAGACGATTGGATGGTATCATGTCGCCTCGACGTCCGGGCAATAACGCTCGGGCGGCTTTTCTACCCGCTGAGACTATCATTGTGACCTCCTTTGCCGAACTGAATGCCCTTTCCGCCGAACAACTCAATAACCTCAAGGAGCTGGGTTACCAGACCATGACGCCGGTACAGGCGGCGACCCTGCCAGCGATTCTGGCGGGTAAAGATGTCCGTGCGCAGGCGAAGACCGGGAGCGGGAAGACGGCGGCGTTTGGGCTCGGTCTGTTACAGCATATTGATGCTAGCCAGTTTATTACCCAGTCACTGGTACTCTGCCCGACCCGTGAACTGGCCGATCAGGTGGCGAATGCCTTACGCAATCTGGCGCGCTGCATACCGAATATTAAGGTGCTGACACTGTGCGGTGGCCTGCCGTTCAGCGTGCAACGTAACTCATTGACCCACGCGCCGCACATCATCGTCGCCACGCCGGGCCGACTGCTCGACCATCTGCAAAAAGAGACCGTTAGCCTGGCCGCCTTGCAGACACTGGTCCTGGATGAGGCGGATCGGATGTTGGATATGGGCTTCGCCGAGGCTCTCGACGAGGTGATCGCCTGGGCGCCGGAAAAGCGCCAGACGCTGCTGTTTTCCGCCACGTGGCCATCGACGATCGCCGCCATCAGCCGCCGTATCCAGCGCGATCCGCTGAGCATCGAGATCGATACCGTCGATGCCTTGCCCGCCGTGGAGCAACGCTTTTATGAGGTCGCCCGTAGCGCGAAGCTCGGCCTGTTGCAGACGCTGTTAAGCCAGTATCAACCCGCCTCCTGTGTGGTGTTCTGCAATACCAAGAAAGATTGCCAGGCGGTGGGGGATGCATTAAATGACGCGGGTCAGAGCGTGCTGGTCTTGCATGGGGATATGGAGCAGCGGGAGCGTGACCAGACATTGGTCCGCTTCGCCAATGGCAGCAGCCGGGTGCTGGTGGCGACGGATGTGGCGGCGCGAGGGCTGGATATTAAGGCTCTGGAGATGGTCATCAACTACGAACTCGCCTGGGATCCCGAGGTGCATGTGCATCGCATCGGGCGTACCGCCCGTGCTGGCGAAAGCGGATTAGCCATTAGCTTCTGTGCACCGGAGGAGGCCCAACGCGCCAGCGTGCTGGAGGAGATGCTGGGTCTCAACCTTAACTGGCAACCGCTACCGAGCGGGGTACGCGTCGTCCCGCTGGCGGCGGCGATGGCGACCCTATGTATCGATGGCGGCAAGCGCGCCAAGATGCGTCCAGGCGATATCCTCGGGGCATTGACTGGCGATCTGGGGCTGGAGGGGGCGGATATCGGTAAGATCGATCTCCATCCGACCCACGCCTATGTCGCCGTGCGTCAGGCGGTCGCCCGCCAGGCGTGGAAGCGTCTACAGCAGGGGAAGATCAAGGGCAAGGCGGTTAAGGTTCGCCTGCTGAAGTAACGGCGACGAGCCGCGATGCCGGATGTGCCCGCGCCCGGCGCTCGGGCCGCGTGGTCCTTCGCGTGGTGAGCGACGGCGCGGCCTGCAGATAGGGCGCGAGCGGTGACGGGGCGCGATGGCGCCCCTTTGATCCTGCAGAGATCGCGCTTATGCCGCGGCCACGACGCCGTGCATCAATGCCCGGACCGCGCCCTCGCCTTGGGTCAGATAGGCATGATGCACACGCATCGCGCTGTGCGCCGAATACAGCCGGTTGCGTAGCGCATTAAAGGCGTCGCCATCCGGTGCGATGCCATAGTCTTGGCGGGCGAGGTGTTGCAGGAGCGGTAGGGTTTGCTTCACCGCCGGGCCCGAGAGGACAAAGTCATGATCGCCCAGATGGCAAATATACCCCTCTTGCTGGGCAATATTCTTCAGGGTCAGGCCGTTGCCTCGCTGGGCGACTAATCCATAGGCGACGGGGTCGCGGCCCGCAATGATGGCGGCCGCCGCGAGCCAGCCTGCGATCTGCGCCTCACTCTCGGCATTGGAGGGCGGTTGGTGCGCGCAGGCCGTCGCGACCACCAACTCTGGCGGCAGCTTCCGGTAAATCAGCTCGGCAAGGGATAAGATATGGTGTTCGCCGGTACCGGCCAGTGTCTGCTCCTGACGGCTGGCATGATCCGCCTGCCACTGAAAAACATACGGCTTATGCAGATCGTGTAGCAGCTGGGCGGCGAGCGCAATGTCACGCTCAACCTGGTAGCCATAGACATCGATATAGGTCGCGATGATCCCGTTAGTGATCGCGACATTGGCCGCGACATGGGTCGCGAGTCCACCTGGGTAGGCATGATGACTCTGGTAACCGCTTCCCGGCGCGCTGAAAAACGCCTCACCATCGTTACGCTGTGTGGGAAGAGGGGGAAGAAAATCTGTCTCCTGGGCGTCGGTGTAGCCTTTCGCACGGAGCTCCTGCCAAACGGCGCGGCGTTCATCGCTACTCATGCGGGCGATAGACAGCGGCACCGGCTGGCGATAGAGCGCGCCGATCGTCTGCTGCAACGCCTGATCCTGGATAGTGGCGATCTGTTCTTGTAAATAGTCCCGCGCCTGTTGAATGAGCGGTGAGCTCGCGGCCATCTCTTCCGGTGTTAGCGCACGACATTCTGCTAGGCTTATCGGCTGTAGCGCGGCGGGCATGACCCGATCGCTGAGCGGTGGTGAGACGCGCGTCTCGGCATGGATTGGCGGAAGAAAGAGGGCGGCGGTTGCGACGCTGGCGCTTTTGAGAAAGTGTCGCCGTATGGGGTCATAGATCATCGTTTATCCCTTATCGAATGGGTCTATTGTCATTTGTCATGGGCAAAAAGCGTAACAGCGCTTTATGACGCGGCGATGAATGGCGATGACCCTGTACGTACCATCGTGGGGCGTGGGGGAAGTGTGTGACTGTGCAGCCTGAACAGGCGGGAGGCTGCTTTAGTGGCAGGGGCTGCGTCAGTCCGGAGGGCTTTGAACGGGCCTCATTGTGAGGACAGAATTTGTCTACGGTTTTGGGGTCAGTCCACGTCGCTAGATAGCGGAAACGGCGATGTACAGGGTGAAACAGCTATTCGAAGGTTCGTTGACGCAGCGTGATTATGATGGGCAGGTTGCGGAGGCTATGGCCATGGTGCGTTCGCTGAACAAAATGACGAAGGCAGGTATGCCAGAAAGCGTTCGTATTACCTAAAAACACGACCCGCTACGGGGATCCTTGCCAGAAACCTGATTTATGCAACAAAGCCCAGATAAGGCTGAAGCAACATATCAACGTGGGACGTTATGGCCTAAGCGGGTGGGGCGCTGATGGATGAGTGGACGGGGGTTTGTTTTGCAAACATATTAACCCCACTAAGTGATGTTACTATGTTATGACAGGCTTGGATGTTCTCAGCCTGTCATAGATAATCAAAATATGTGAGTGACACAGAATAATTAATTCCGTTTACTCATATAGCAGAATGACACTTTTATATTAAGCTGTTGTTGGTAATTGTATATTGCTTGACCTTATGTGAAGGTTCTCCATATCTTCATCCCATAACTCATGAGCTATCATATTATCCCGTAAAGTCAGATAATCCTCGCTCGTATGTAATATAGTAGCCGATACTGCGGAAAATATGGCACTTCTTTGACATTCTTTAAGTATCCCTCTAACAGTACCGATTAACTTTCTTTTATTTGTGCTTGTTGAATTTGAAAGATACACCTCAAATAAAGTTAAAGAATCCTCTATTTTTTCCGCGATTATAGCTCCTGTTTCACATCTTGGTTTAACCAAGTGTTCTCTATCGTTAAGATTTAAAACATCTATAGTCAGAATACCTTTCTCATTTCTTCCTTTCATTCTGAAATTTTTAATATAAAAAAACTCTGCCGGGAGTTCCTCAAAAGGATTAACTATTGGTTCTTGGACAACATCATGAGTCCCTTTAGAACCATTACAATGACGACATGAAGGTAATAGGTTACTCCACTCTATTACATCATCAGGGTAATCATTCTTATCTTTAAAATGCTCCACCTCATGATATGTGCTTTTTTCACCAAGCTTAACCTCACAGTATGCACATTTTTTATCACTTAACTCCATCAACGAATTTTTTACATCATCATGATGCCATACATGAGTACCGCTGCTCTTAAATTTTTCAGTTAAACGACTAACATTATGAGGAGAAAAGAATAAAGGTGTAAAATTTCTTTCCAGCTTAATCATTTATTTATTGCCCTCCTCGATTACTGAGGAAAGATCAATGCTAAGCATTTTTCTAAGCACATTTGCTGGATGAAGTGCCCTATCTAATTCTTTATAAATGCGCTCTGCTTCAATTTTATTCTCCTCATCAATAGCTTGATCAAATGCAGCAAGCATATTTTGTAATTTCTTACTTCTTGTGTCCTCCATCCCCATTACATCTTTGAGTACCTCATCTAATGTCCATCCTGTATAACCAAACTCATTACTTGGGAGTTCTCTGACGTATGTATATCCATTACTATCTGTTCCTAATGCAATTATCTGATTAGGTTCTGCATTTTGTATAATGTGAGGACTATGAGTAGTAACTATAAATTGTGTTGCAGGAAATGTGCCTCGCAAAACAGAAACAATTTTAGACTGCCATTCAGGGTGAAGATGCATTTCCAGTTCATCAATCAACACAATGCCATCAAAATACTGTGCTAAACAATTTTCATCAGGCATTCTTAGTTCAATCTCTTTGATTATACCGAATAAAATACTCAGACATGATTTAAATCCTGATGACAAATATTCATACCAAATTTCCCCATTCGGAGTAGACACGAAAACATCAAATTTTTTTGCATCTACGCGAGAAAATTTATATTCAGCATTAAGCAGCGAAAAACATTTTTTTGCCAACTCCAAATTAACTTTATTATTTTCACTTAATGCTTCTGGTGTATTAACGAACAGGCAGCGTTTTGCGAACCAATTTTTCATATCCGCAACCGAAATTCCGTTAGTCAAAAGTGTGTATATGCTATGATCTTGTCTTTCCTCATCTTTAGAAATATTAGATAAAGATACATATTTGAACATTCTAGAAATGCTCAAATAAATCACTTTCCTTCCTGACTCGCTTAAGCCACTAATATATGAATAATCCTCAGGATTGAACTGTTCAAGGGAAATGTGATTCTCTCTAATATTGTCACAATCATTTAATACGGTATTTATCTGACCATCAGTAGACTGAGCATGTCTTTTAAGGACATAGCTGTTTGTAGCAATAAAACTATGTGCTACGGAATCTAAAATTGTGGTTTTCCCGATCCCATTTGGTCCACAAATAATATTCATACTTGCATCAAAATTAATTATTGCTCTTTTTATACCACCAACATCTTTGATATCAATTTTTTGTATTTTCATTAATACCCTCTACTTTACAAACCAGTAAATGATGACTATACTATTGAATAGTAGTTATTATACATCAAAATAATTGGATAATAAACAACCAGATTACATGCAATAATTAACATTTTCTATCAGCGCATACTAACACTAACCTAAGATATCGTTAAGATTGTAAAAAGATGCTAGCTCAAATAACGTCTTCGATGATACAGTGATGTCTTACAAAAGATGAATTCCTCCTAATGCCGCTTAACTGTCAGTGTTGAAACGCATGAGATATCCCAACTTAACGCAGAATGGGTTCAGATCAACATTTCGTGATTGGGCAGGCAAGACTATATAATATCAACATAGGACGTTGTGGCCTCAGTGTGTGGCGCTGATGGATGATTGGACGCGATATTGCTTTGCCGCTTAACTGCTCTGTTTACAAATACCATCAACAAAGCCCTGCGCAATCAATATGGGCTATGGCACGAAGCAGGACATCATTGGCACGGCTTCCGCACACTTGCATGTTGTGCCTTAATTGAGTCTGGTTTGTGGTCAGAAGACGCTGTAGAGCTTTAGATGAGCCACAAGGAAAGCAACAGCGTCCGTGCTGCAAGGCCAAGCACTTTGATCAGCGCCGTTTGATGTTGCAGTGGTGGGCTGATTTCCTTAATGTTAACAGCAATGCTATGGTCAGGCCATTTGAGTTTTCTCATATATGATAAACACAGAGGCCAAAGATGGCTTCAACTAAAATGCGGCTAAAGACATTAGCCGCAATAATATTAAACAATTAATAATTCTGTTTTCCAGTATTTACTACCACTTTTAGCACAAATATGTGTATATAATATTCTATCGAGAATTTTAACAATCTCTTTTACATTATTTAAGTTACCAATAACAGTGCCTTTCGTAATATTAGTAGAAGAATAAGAATGAGCTAATTCCGTACGGCTATCAGAAAAAGATTGAAGCATGAGTTCATAATCCTTTTTACCTTTCATAGCCATAGCTTTAAATATATCTTTAATTCCAAATCTATTAAAAATAATTTTAATATTTTTTTTAGATGGATATTTTTTATCCATGATTAGCTGTTTTGAGACAATAACTGGTTTAACAGGGCAACCTGGTGAAGTTAACACCTGAAGTTTATCTTTACACTTATTCAAGTCGCTCATCATTATGGACTCTGAGCCATGTGATATGTAATTTATGAAATTTTTCTCTTGGTTTTTAAATAAAGAGAATAATATAATCTCATCAGGTAAGTGTGAAAGACATCCGTTATTGTTATTAAGCATATCAATCCAATCTTCCAAAACCTCCTTAATGTAATCTTCGAATGCAGCGGATGCTCTGAATATCGCGTTATTATAAACACTATGTACAATGTCTGATCTTAGCTCTTTTATCTTTGATACATAGCGAACCTGTTCGAGCAAACTTAAATGAATCTGCTCGAATTGCTTCCTAGATGCACTTTTAACGTATGCCATCAGTCGAAATACCGTTCAATGAATGCTTTCATTGTGCTAATACGATAATGAACTAATTGCGTTGCTGACGTGCCAGAAGTAATCGACTCATTAAAACGTTCCTCTGATATAATTCTCTGGAAATTTATTAAAAAATCATTAAGCGCTATGCCATTCAATTCATTTACTAAATTCTGATTAAATCTTGATGTCATAAAGCCGACAATAAGAGCATCAAATAATGCAGAGTTAAAGTTTTTCACTTGCGGTTCTAAGTTTTCATTTAGGACTCTAAATGCTTTTTTGCCGAACAATTTATTAATGCAGTTCAATGCCCTAAGAAATCTACTACGCCATTCTAAAGCAAGATTAGGTTCAATATATTGATTTTCAGAACTAAAGGTATTAAGAAATTTCTTTAACGGTTTCCTGTATGGTGTGGCAGAAAATGAAAGCGCAAAAGCTCTTAATATGAGCTCATTATTCTTCATTCGCGTATCATTTTTAATGCCTGTCAACTCTTTCCACACTTTTTCTTCACTTACTTCATCAATCATAGTAAATAATGGGCCATGATAAACGCCATGGCGTACCTCTTGGGGATTTAATTGCACAGCACCAGTATTAATCCTTTCAAAGACATCAATTTTAATTTGAGGGTGAGTTTCTTTTAATATAGTTATACATCTCAATGTTCTATTTAAAATATGTCTGCGAAATCTCGCATCCAAAGATGAAAACAAATTCCCTTCTAATTCTGGGTATGCTGTCAGTCCCTGTAATTCAAAGCCATCCTCAATAAAAAGCTTAATTGAAGTCAATCGTTGATTGCCATCAATAACAGATAAGCTTTCGTCTTTCTCTTGATTCAAATAAATAACGGGAATAGGGCATTGGATTATTAAAGATTCGATCAATCTTGATGCCTGTCCTCTATTCCAAACATACTTCCTTTGAAAATCAGGAATAAAAACAGCACCACTTTTTAAATAATCAACCAGTGTTGATATTGAAAAATCATAAGTTTCTGTATGCAACCGGCGCTGCTCTGGGGGAATATCAACTATGGAAACATCATCATCATCAAATACTGGGAAAAGTTTGTCCGCAAGTTTTTTTGCATCATTAACAGACATAGTAGGACCTCATTAAAAGAATTGAATATATGTTACATTAATGAGTAGGAAAAATAAACACCACTACAACCTCTCAAGGATAACTTAGTGAGTATAGAAGCATTAGTCATAGCACAATATATAGTTACATTAATTATAATTAACATTTAAATAGTTTCAGCATCTTTTTTGCAATTGATCTATTTGAACTACCTTATACGCACAAAGTTCTGATTATTCATGGTAATATCAAACAAAATCAATGGATTAGTACCTTGAGTGAGTGTAATTTATGTTCAAAAAATAAGTGAGCCATCCATTAAAGAAGCGTACAGTGTCCGTACGCTGTGTATCCCCACAAAGCCAAGCACCTGAACCAACGTATTATGATGCTACAGTGGTAGATTGATTACCTTGATTCTAACAGCCATGATATGGTACCCCCCCCGGAAAATCGGTGTGTTGATAAGTAGAATTTTATCGTAATCTAAACTGGGGAGATCTCTATGAAAAAATCACGTTTCACTGACAGCCAGATCATGTCCATCCTGAAGCAAGCCGAGGCCGGAACACCGGTGGCTGAGCTGTGCCGCGAGCATGGCATGAGCAATGCTAATTTCTATAAATGGCGTTCACGCTTTGGCGGTATGGACGCTTCCATGATGACACGCCTGAAAGACCTGGAAGACGAAAATCGTCGCCTCAAAAAATGTATGCTGAAGAGCGGCTCAAAGCCGAAATCATTCAGGAAGCCATGGCAAAAAAGTGGTGACGCCATCTCATCGAAAGCAGATGGCACAGCACGCAGTCAGAAGTCGAAACGTCAGCGTACTTTTGCCTGTAAGCTGTTTGTAGTTGCTATCGCTATCAGCCCCAACTGAACGCAGAAAATGACCTCATTGCTGACTGGCTGCTCCACATCACTGACAGCCAGCGAAACTGGGGATTTGGCCTGTGTTTTTTATACCTGCGCAACGTAAAAGGCTTCCGGTTCAACCACAAAAGGGTGTACAGAATTTACTGCGAGTTGTCGCTGAACATGCGCATAAAGCTGAAAAAACGACTTAAAAGGGATAAGCCTGAACCACTGAGGGTTCCTGAAAACAGTAATGAATGCTGGTCGATGGACTTCATGCACGATCAGCTATCGGATGGTCGCTCAGTTCGTCTGCTGAATGTTATCGATGATTTTAACCGTGAGGCACTGGCAATAGACGTTGATTTTTCTCTCCCGACGAATCGGGTTGTGCGAACACTGGAGCGGCTCATCGAATGGAAGGGAAAACCGGCAGCCATACGGTGCGACAACAGGCCAGAATATACCAGCAGGATACTGATGACATGGGCGGCTCAGCAAAAGATAACCCTGCGTTTTATTCAACTCGGCAAACCTCAACAGAATGCATATATTGAGCGATATAACCGTACAGGCTTTATTAATGGAATGGTCGCCCCCTACATCTTGTGCCACAGTGGGACGATAAATCGTCACTACTTGAGCGGAGCGGCCATCATAAGTGTTAAGACTATCGGCATCGATTTGGCAAAAGAGGTTTTTCAGATCCACGGAACTGACGAACACGGCAAGCGCTTGTTCAACAAGCAACTCAAGCGAGCAAAAATGCTTTCCTTTTTTGCCAACATCCCTCCATGTTTGATCGGCATGGAAGCCTGTGCTTCTGCCCACTTTTGGGCCGGCAAACTAATATCGATGGGCCATAACGTCAAGCTGATGGCCCCTCAGTTCGTCAAGCCCTATGTCAAAACCAATAAGCATGATGCTGCAGACGCAGAGGCTATTTGCGAAGCCGTCACTCGACCTAACATGCGGTTCGTGCCAGTCAAGACTCCTGAGCAACAAGCCGTATTGGCACTTCACCGGAGTCGTCAGAGTTTCATCAAACAACGGACCGCTCAGGCGAATCAAATTCGGGGGCTATTGGCTGAATTTGGCATCGTTGTATCCCGGGGGATCCAGCAGTTACAACTACAGTTACCTGAGATCCTGGAAGATGCCAATAACTCATTACCATCTCTATTTCGTGTACAACTGAGTCTGTTACAGCACCATATGGCATATCTGTTCGATGTCATCGCTACGCTCGACAAGCAGATTGAGCAGTGCTACCACCAAAATGCGCTATGTCAGCGTATCAGCAAGATCCCAGGCATTGGCCCAGTCACCGCCACCGCACTCATTGCGACTATCGGCAACGCCAACAATTTCGAAAATAGCCGACAGTTGGCTGCCTGGTTAGGACTGGTTCCACGTCAGCATTCAAGTGGTGGCAAACAAGTCTTGCTCGGGATAAGCAAACGAGGTGATGTTTATTTACGAACCTCACTTATTCACGGAGCCAGGGCTGTGTTGCAGTCGGTCAAACGTAAACAGGATGCTGTATCGGGATGGGCCAGTCGGCTACCTACTGGCACGCCGAAATAACAACATTGCCTCAGTAGCATTGGCTAATAAGAATGCGCGGATTGTGTGGGCACTATTGTCAAAAGACCAGGAGTACTGTGCAGCAGTGATAAACGTTTAATTATCTGAGTCAATAAGACAGAAACAACACCACCGATTGTTCAGGCAAGCATGACGTGATGGCAGGACAGGTCAGACCGTGATGGGGAAAACCCGGTTTATTCAAGGCTACTGAAAGAGCGCTTTGTTGATAGAGGTCTCCATCAGCGTATTCCATCAGGGACAGAGGAGTTTCACATCACCTCGGCAAAGTCCGGATCTATGGCTGCAATTGATGACCTGCAAATCCACCACAACATGTTTAGCTTGGCAAACCGGAGGCGACCATCTATGAATAAATCAGGTTTCAGGCAAGGATCCCCGTAGCGGGTCGTGTTTTCAGGTAATACGAACGCTTTCTGGCATACCTGCCTCCGTCATTTTGTTCAGTGCACGCACCATGGCCATAGCCTCCGCAACCTGCCCATCATAATCACGCAGCGTCAATGAACCTCCGAATAGCTGTTTCACCCTGTACATCGCCGTTTCCGCTATCGAGCGACGATTGTAATCTGTTGTCCATTTCCACCGGGCATTACTCCCGCTCAGACGCTGATTAGCAACAGCACGGTTGCGGTCTGCGTATTCTCCGGGCCAGTAACCGGTACCCTTTCGGGGAGGGATGAGGACACTAATTTTCTTTCGGCGCAGTTCATCGTGACATAACCATGTGTCATAAGCTCCGTCTGCAGCGGCTGACCTGATTTTTCTGTGTGTCTGCCGGATTAACCCGGGAAAGGCCTCTGCGTCCGTGACATTGTTCAGTGAAAGGTCGGCGCAGATTATTTCATGTGTTTTAGCATCGACTGCAAGGTGCAGTTTTCGCCAGATGCGACGACGTTCTTTACCCTGTTTTTTGACTTTCCATTCACCCTCACCGAAGACTTTCAGTCCTGTTGAATCAATCACCAGATGGGCTATCTCACTCCGGGTGGGGGCTTTAAAACTGATGTTAACTGACTTTGTTCGCTTGCTAACGCTGGTGTAATCCGGGCAGCGCAGCGGAACGTCCATCAGCGTAAAAATGGAATCAATAAAGCCCTGTGCGGCGCGTAGGGTGAGGCGGAATACGCGTTTAATCACGAGGACGGTCCTGATGGCAAGGTAAGAATAGCGCTGAGGCCTTCCCCGGGATGAAGGTGTGGCTGATTCGTATCACGCCTGAATAGCCTCATCGTCCAGCCAGAAAGTGAGGGAGCCACGGTTGATGAGGGCCTTGTTGTAGGTCTTCCAGTTGGTGATTTTGAATTTTTATTTTGCCACGGCATCGTCTGCGTTGTTGGGAGGATCTGAGCTCTGATCCTTCAACACAGCAAAAGTTCGATTTATTCAACAACGCCCTTAACTCATTGAAAAATAGTGAGCTGTAAAATGCGTTTCTTTTCTTTTTGTTGCTTATTTATTGAGCGTATTGTTTATAACGTATTGATATTAAATTATTTTCTTTCTTTGTTTTCGGTATCTGTTGTACTCCACGTTAGCCATTTCCTGAAAGGAGACGGTGTGGGGTTCTCTCTCTGATTGGGAACTGACCGATCGCAGTGATTCACGGTGGTTACGAAATGTGGTAAGACTTTATAAAATGAAAAATCCACGCAATTGCGTGGATTTTATAGGGTTTCACCGTCTTCTTGAGATTCAGTGAAACCTCATGAGACCACAATAACGATTTAGACGTTAAACAGGAAGTTCATGATATCGCCATCTTTGACGATATAGTCCTTACCTTCGGAACGCATCTTACCGGCTTCCTTGGCGCCCTGTTCGCCCTTATAGGTGATGAAGTCATCAAAGGCGATGGTCTGGGCGCGGATGAAGCCTTTCTCGAAGTCGGTATGGATCTTACCGGCCGCCTGCGGGGCGGTGGCGCCGACCGGGATGGTCCAGGCGCGGACTTCTTTCACCCCGGCGGTGAAGTAGGTTTGCAGGTTCAGCAGCTTATAACCGGCGCGGATCACACGGTTCAGGCCCGGCTCTTCCAAACCCAGTTCGGCCATGAATTCGTCACGGTCGGCATCATCCAGTTCGGCGATGTCCGCTTCGACGGCGGCGCATACCGGCACCACGACGGAGCCTTCTTGTTCGGCGATGGCGCGGACCTGATCCAGGAACGGGTTGTTTTCAAAGCCATCTTCGTTGACGTTGGCGATATACATGGTCGGTTTCAGCGTCAGGAAGCTCAGATACTTGATGGCCGCCTTCTCTTCGTCGCTCAGATCCAGCGCGCGCAGCATGCCAGCCTGCTCCAGGTGCGGCAGGCATTTTTCCAGTGCGGACAGTTCCAGTTTGGCGTCTTTATCGCCGCCCTTGGCCTTCTTCTGCACGCGGTGGATGGCGCGCTCACAGGTATCCAGATCCGCCAGCGCCAACTCGGTGTTGATCACCTCGATGTCTTCCGCCGGATTGACTCGGCCGGAGACGTGTACGATGTTGTCGTTCTCAAAGCAACGTACCACGTGGCCGATGGCCTCGGTTTCACGAATGTTGGTCAGGAACTGGTTGCCCAGGCCTTCGCCTTTGGAGGCCCCTTTCACCAGGCCAGCGATGTCGACGAACTCCATGGTGGTTGGCAGGGTACGCTGGGGTTTCACGATCTCGGCCAGCTGATCCAGACGCGGATCGGGCATCGGCACCACGCCGGTGTTCGGCTCGATGGTACAGAACGGGAAGTTAGCGGCTTCGATCCCCGCTTTGGTCAGCGCATTGAACAGCGTAGATTTACCGACGTTAGGAAGGCCGACGATACCGCATTTAAAACCCATGTTTAATCACCTTAACTCATTGAATTTTTGGTGGTTAATACATTAGCCACCAAATAAACAGGAAAATTTTGCCCAATTATACACGCAACGCGTCATTTTCTCGACTTATCCTTAGGCGACGCGTGGCGTGGGCTACGCTGCTCGCTATCAGCGTGGCGTGGCCTTAAAGCCATTCTGGCGATTCATCGCCTTTTCCATCCCGTCGCGCATCAGTACCTCGGTACAGCGCAGCGCCTCGTCGATCGCCTCGTCGATTAACGGCTGCTCGCTCGCCAGAGGTTTACCCAGCACGAAGCCGACGACCTTACTCTTGTCGCCGGGATGGCCGATGCCGATACGCAGGCGATAGAAATTGGGATTGTTGCCCAGCTTGCTCTGAATATCCTTGAGGCCATTGTGGCCACCATTACCCCCGCCTAACTTCAGCTTCGCCACACCGGGGGGCAGATCCAACTCATCGTGCGCCACCAGGATCTCATCCGGGGCGATGCGGTAGAAACCGGCTAGCGCGGAGACGGCCTTGCCGCTGAGGTTCATGAAGGTGGTGGGGACCAGTAGGCGTAGATCGTGCCCGGCCAGGTTGAGGCGGGCGGTATAGCCAAAGAATTTACTCTCGTCTTTCAGGGATTGGCCGTGGCGTTCGGCGAGGGCGTCAACGAACCAGGCACCGGCATTGTGGCGCGTCTGTGCGTATTCCGCGCCAGGGTTGGCCAGGCCGACAATCAGTTTAATCGTCATCAGTACATTCGATCTTTGTGTGATAGACGCGGGAGCGCCCCGCGGCAAGTCGTGGATAAAAGAACAGCCGTAATTAGACCACACTTTGCCGCGGCTCACTACCTTGCCGCGTCCGTGTCACCGCTGTCGGGATGCAATGATGAGCGGCGCTGCTGACTGCGCGCGCTAACGATGCGTCCCGTACTCGATATATCTGGTTGCAAAATGAAATAACTAATGGTTGCAAGGGCAGAATGTGAACTGCACCCAATCAGGTAAATATTAAGCGACTATACTGTCACTAACGGGATAGGTTAGCGTCCCTGATAGGAGGCTAACCTAGCATCAGTCGATTTTATGGATACTGATACAGCGAAGGAGGAGACCAATGAAACGTAAAAGCTCAATGCTGCTTGGCAACATTCTGATGGGGCTGGGGCTTATTACCATGGTGGGCGGTGTCGGTTACTCCGTACTGGCTCAGTTACCCCAATTGGATTTACCTCAATACTTTTCACATGGTGCGGTGATGAGCATCTTCATCGGTGCGCTGTTATGGCTGGCGGGGGCGCGTGTCGGAGGTCGTGAGCGCGTCGCCGACCGCTATTGGTGGGTACGTCACTACGATAAACGCTGTACCCGTAAAACGCGTGAACGTCACTCTTAAAATAACGACGTGTCATACCGTTTGAGCGCCGCCGGGAAGGGCGGCGTTTTTTATGGTTTTTGCGCGTCGGCGTGGGACAGTCGTTGCACCTCGAACTCGGGATAGCTTTGCGAGCCCAGGTAACGGATGGCCACGATACCCTGATCGTAACCGGCGCTGGTGAGGTTATTCGGCAGATCGCGCGGTTGGCGCGTCAGGTTGATCTGGTAGTGCCCATCGGCCTGCTGGACGATCTCTTTCCCGGTCAGGTAGGTGCGCGCGTTGCGGTAATCGGGCGTGATATAGTAAGGCGTATAGAATACGACGGAAATGTAGGTGGCATCGCGTGGCAGGGTGCCGCTGATGCGGATCACGCTGTCATCGTCGGGCAGGGTGACGTAGACGCCGTTGTAACGATTGTCTGTGGTGGGGTAGAGCGCGTCGGATAAGCGGCGATCGACCTCGACCTCCTGATTGCTGTTACGCACCTGTGCCATCTTCTCGGCAATATCCAATGAACTGAGTACCAGGCTACGGTAGAAGGCGTCGGCCAGGGCGACGCGTTGCCGCGCATCCGGGATGGGCGGCTGCGCCTCACCGCTCAGGCGCTGAATGCGGTAACGGGCGGGGTTATGCAGCTTCTGCTGTCCGTTTTGGTAATACTCACGGACGATGAGCATATAGTCCTCTGGGGTCGTGGTGATGCTATCCCCCTCACCGGAGAGAGGCTTGGGGCTGAGACGCAGCGTAAAGTTACCCCGGCAGTCGATCTGCATCGTGTTCGATGAGCGATTTTGCTGAGCCAGGGCGATATTACGGCCATCACGCATGCCATATACCTGGAAGCCGACGTATTCGGCGGCACCGAGGTTACCGGTGATGAGGTAGTCGTTGCGGCTATCGAACAGGGTGGAATGATAGGTGGTCCAGGGGTTATCGCCGGCCACCTTGCGGGTTCCGCTCATCCAGTTGACGAAGTAGGGATGGCTGTCCGCCGCTTGGCGCAAGAAGATCGCCGAAGAGAGCGAGGCCGCGCTGCGTAGAAACTGTTGGCTGGCGGCGGCGTACGGCGCCGCCAGGCCCATGCGTTGATTAAACGCCGCCGTCTGCCCGGCCATATCTTTTTGGGGTAAGGGCGGGATCGTCGGCGTGCAGTTGGCCGTGGTGCTGAGCAGGCTAAGTAGGGGGGCACATAATAGTCTGAACATGATGGCATCCATTAACGCAGCAGAGAATGAATGGGCAGCCTAGCATAGTGCGGACGAACGCTGCCCGGATAGCCGCGCGGCGTATAGCTTCGGTTTAATCTGTGGGGAAGACGCAGGGAGGGTGTGGAGAGAAAACGATGCGGCGGGATCTACCCAACCCGCCGCGATGTCAGCGCTAGAAACGAAAAACGGCGGATAAATCCGCCGTTTTTATTAGGCGCAAGCTATCAGTGTTCGAACATCGCCGAGATGGACTCTTCGTTGCTGATGCGGCGGATGGCTTCGGCCAACATGCCAGACAGCGTCAGGCTGCGAACCTTGTCCAGTGCCTTGATTTCCGGCGCTAGCGGGATGGTGTCGCAGACCACGAACTCGTCGATGACGGAATTCTTGATGTTATCGATGGCGTTACCGGAGAAGATCGGGTGAGTGGCGTAGGCGAAGACACGCTTGGCACCGCGCTCTTTCAGCGCTTCCGCCGCTTTGCACAGGGTACCGCCGGTGTCGATCATGTCGTCGACCAGGACGCAGTCACGATCCGCCACGTCACCGATGATGTGCATCACCTGAGAGACGTTGGCGCGCGGACGACGCTTGTCGATGATGGCCATATCGGTATCGTTCAGCAGCTTGGCGATGGCGCGAGCACGCACCACACCGCCGATGTCCGGAGAAACCACGATCGGGTTTTCCAGCTTCTGCTGCAGCATGTCTTCCAGCAGGATCGGGCTGCCGAATACGTTGTCTACCGGTACATCGAAGAAGCCTTGGATCTGTTCAGCGTGCAGGTCCACGGTCAGCACACGGTCAACCCCGACGCTGGACAGGAAGTCAGCGACGACCTTGGCGGTGATCGGCACACGCGCGGAGCGTACGCGACGATCCTGACGCGCGTAACCGAAGTAAGGGATGACCGCCGTGATGCGACCGGCAGAGGCGCGGCGCAGTGCGTCGACCATAACAACCAGCTCCATCAGGTTATCGTTGGTCGGGGCACAGGTGGACTGGATGATGAAAATATCACCACCGCGTACATTTTCATTGATTTGCACGCTCACTTCGCCGTCACTAAAACGGCCTACAGCGGCGTCGCCGAGGCTGGTGTACAAACGGTTGGCAATACGTTGTGCTAGTTCCGGGGTAGCGTTACCAGCAAAAAGCTTCATATCAGGCACGAGAAGAACCTCAGGCTTGCGTCCAGAGAAGTTGATAGTACGGCGCGTTAACGAGGAGTGGGCTGACGCGCCGCATTACCCTACGGGTATCGGTTTGAGTCACGGCAGACTCTGCATTCGTTCGGCGAACAAATGGCCGCGCAGCATGCAAAACGATTGTCAAACGCAGCGAGGTGCTTTAAACGTTAGTCGGTTGTGTGCATGGAGGCCAGCAGCTCGGAGCGGGCACGGTGCAACGGCGACGTATTGACGCCACGCGCCACGAATCCCTGCATCCACTCGGGGGCATTGCTTAACACCTGACGAGCCGCGCACTCGGTGTCGAATTCCGCAAACACACAAGCGCCGGTCCCTGTCAGACGCGACGGCGCGTATTCTAACAGCCACGAAAGCGCCTGTTCAACCTCACGAAAACGTTTTCTTGCTATAGCCTCGCAATCGTTACTGTACGGTGTTGCCAACAGTTCCGCCAAAGTTCTTACCGGAGAGTCTCTTTTCAGTGCAGGATCGGCGAAGATCGCCGGAGTGGGGATGCTGACACCCGGGTGTGCAACGAGATACCATTTTTCTTCAGGATGTGCTGGCTGTAACAATTCTCCAACACCTTGCGCAAAGGCGGCAACGCCATTAACAAATACGGGTACATCGGCGCCCAGCCGGAGGCCGATCTGTGCCAGCTGATCGTCGCGCAATCCCGCTTGCCAGAGAGTATTGAGCGCCACGAGGGTCGAGGCCGCATCCGACGACCCGCCGCCCAGGCCGCCGCCCATCGGCAGCACCTTCTCCAGGGCGATGTCGGCGCCGCAGTGAGCGAAGCGAGCGGGCAAGGCCGCGCGCAACGCCCGCGCCGCGCGTAGGATCAGGTTATCCTCATCGGCGACGCCGTCGACGGGCGTCAGTAGGCGCAGTTGACCATCGTCGCGCGCCTGAATAGTGAGCGTGTCGCCGTAATCCAGAAACTGGAACAGGGTCTGCAACAGGTGGTAGCCGTCGGCGCGCCGTCCGGTGATGTATAAGAACAAGTTCAGCTTAGCCGGGGCCGGCCAATGGGTCTGTGCGCGGATCATGGTTGCAGCGTCCAGCTATCCATCTTCAGCTTGATGCGTTGTTCCCCCTGGCTCAGCTCCAACTGTGCCGGTAAGGGAGGGGTGACGCGGGTGTCGTAACGCAGGTAATCGACCTGCCAATTCTGGCCAGCATGGCGGTAGGTTAACTGGCTGAGGCGTTGTGCGCTATCCAGACGAACCTGCTGTGCCTGGCCGGGTAGCCCCAGCATCCATTGGCGTAAGTTATCTAACGGGATCTGCATTCCCGTCAGTTTTTCGATCATCACGGCGGCGTTATCGCTGACGTAGTGACGTCCTTGGCTGTCGGTGATCTGCGCCACACCTGGCCGCACGTTCAGCTCCAGCTCGGTACTCCCCAGCGGATTGGTCAACAATAAGCGGTAGTGCCCGGCGGCGGTCTGTTGCCAGAAGAATCGTGCATAAACCTTTTGCTTATCGGAAAGATAGGCAAATGCCCCGCGTGTTTGATAGGCGGCGATATTTTCTACTTGTTGCTGATGCGCTTTCCATTGCGGCGAGTCGATGTTACCGCCCGCGCCGGGTTGGGGCAGGGAACTACAGGCTGCGAGCAGCAAGCAGCTAACTGGCAGTAAACGCAGGAGATTTACCTTTTTCATCCTCGGATTCCATGGTGAAGGTTGTTGGTGGCTAACGCTAGCCTCCTTACCGGAGGGCGTCAATGGGGAGTGGTGGCTATCGAGGAGGAAAAGGGTAAAAAAATGTCTGTCAGCGCACGCCATGCCGGGGTGCAGTGGCTTTTATTGCTTCGACTCATCAAGTAGAATGCTGCCATTACCACTAAACCCTAATGACGTCGGGACTACTAACGGTTTTTCATGAGTCTTCTTGCACTTGGAATCAATCATAAAACGGCACCGGTCTCCTTACGGGAGCGGGTAACGTTTTCTCCCGATACGTTGGATCGGGCCATTGAAAGTCTGCTGCGGCAGCCGTCGGTGCAGGCGGGAGTGGTGTTGTCTACCTGTAACCGGACCGAGCTGTACCTGAGCGTAGAGCAGCGGGCCGATCTCCGCCAACAGATCGTCGACTGGCTGTGCAGCTATCATCAACTGTCACCGGAAGAGGTGAGCGATAGCCTATATTGGCACCAAGATAACGAGGCCGTCAGCCATCTGATGCGCGTCGCCAGTGGCTTGGATTCGTTGGTGTTGGGCGAACCGCAAATCTTGGGGCAGGTCAAGAAAGCCTTCTCGGAATCTCAACGTGAGCAGGCGCTGTCTGCTGACCTGGAGCGTCTGTTTCAGAAGACTTTCTCTGTCGCCAAGCGGGTGCGTACCGAAACCGAAATCGGCGCCAGCGCCGTGTCGGTGGCGTTTGCCGCCTGTACCCTGGCGCGGCAGATCTTCGAATCCTTGGCTCGCCTGAATGTCTTGCTGGTCGGCGCCGGAGAGACCATCGAGCTGGTGGCGCGTCACCTGCATCAGCACCAGGTGCAGCATATGCTGATCGCCAACCGTACCCGCGAACGCGCCCAGACGTTGGCCTCAGAGGTCGGCGCCGAGGTGATCACCTTAGAGGCGATCGGCGAGCGTCTGGCCGAGGCCGACATCGTCATCAGTTCGACGGCGAGCCCGTTACCGATCATCGGTAAGGGGATGGTGGAGCGCGCCCTGAAGGCGCGGCGCAACCGTCCGATGTTGCTGGTGGATATCGCCGTGCCGCGCGACATCGAGCCGGAGGTCGGCGAGTTGGCGAACGCCTATCTGTATAGCGTGGATGATCTTCAGGCGATCATTCAGGGCAACATGGCCCAGCGTCAGGCGGCGGCGGTGCAGGCTGAGCATATCGTGCAGCAAGAGTGCGCCAATTTCATGGCCTGGCTGCGCGCGCAAGGCGCCGTCGAAACGATCCGCGAATACCGCGCTCAGGCCGATCAGCTGCGTGCCGAGGCCGAGTCCGAGGCGTTGGCCGCCCTGGCTCAAGGCGTCGATGCCGAGGCGGTGATCCGCCGTCTGGCCCATCGCCTGACCAATCGTCTTATCCATGCCCCGACCAAATCCCTCCAGCAAGCCGCCGGCAGCGGCGATGCGCAGCGTCTACAGGTACTGCGCGACAGTCTCGGACTGGACCACAATTAGTTTTGTTCTCTTCCTTTTTATTGATAGGTAAATAGCCACGCATGAAGCCTTCTATTGTTGCCAAACTAGAAGCATTACAAGAGCGCCATGAAGAAGTTCAGGCGCTGCTCGGTGATGCCGGAGTCATCGCCGATCAGGATCGTTTTCGCGCGCTGTCGCGTGAATATGCCCAGTTGACCGATGTATCGCGCTGTTTTCTTGACTGGCGGCAGGCCCAAGATGATATCGAGACGGCGGAGATGATGCTGGATGATCCTGAGATGCGTGAAATGGCGCAGGAGGAGATCAAGGAGACGCGCGAGCGCCTGAACGAGCTGGAGCAGCAGCTACAGATCTTGCTGCTGCCCAAGGATCCTGACGATGAGCGTAACTGTTTCCTCGAGGTGCGCGCCGGTACCGGTGGCGACGAGGCGGGTCTGTTCGCCGGCGATCTGTTCCGCATGTACAGCCGCTACGCCGAGGCGCGTCGTTGGCGCATCGAGGTGATGAGCGCCAGCGAGGGGGAGCACGGTGGTTATAAAGAGGTGATCGCTAAGGTCAGCGGCGAGGGGGCTTACGGGCGCCTCAAGTTCGAATCCGGCGGCCACCGCGTGCAGCGTGTCCCCGCGACGGAGTCGCAGGGGCGCATCCATACCTCGGCGTGTACCGTAGCGGTGATGCCAGAGGTGCCGGAGGCGGAGCTGCCGCAGATCAATCCGGCGGATCTACGCATCGATACCTACCGCTCTTCCGGGGCCGGGGGTCAGCACGTGAACACCACCGACTCGGCGATCCGTATTACCCACCTGCCGACCGGTATCGTGGTGGAGTGTCAGGATGAGCGCTCGCAGCATAAGAACAAAGCCAAGGCGATGTCGGTGTTGGGGGCGCGTATTCGTGCCGCCGAGATCGCCAAGCGTCAGCGGGAGGAGGCATCGACGCGCCGTAACCTGCTGGGTAGCGGCGATCGCTCCGATCGCATTCGTACCTATAACTTCCCGCAAGGGCGGGTGACCGACCACCGTATTAACCTGACGCTCTACCGTCTGGACGAGGTGATGGAGGGTAAGCTGGATAGCCTGATCGAGCCTATCGTGCAGGAGTACCAGGCGGATCAGCTCAGCGCGCTGTCCGAGCAGGAATGATGCGTTACGACGATTGGTTGCGTCAGGCCATCGCTCGCCTGACGCCCGGTGACAGCCCACGGCGCGACGCCGAGATCTTGCTGGAGCATGTCAGCGGCAAGGGGCGTAGCTTTATCCTCGCCTTCGGCGAGACGCGGCTGACGGCGGCGCAGCTAGAACGGCTTGCGGCGCTGTTGGCGCGGCGTGAGCAGGGGGAGCCGGTGGCCTATCTGATCGGGCAACGTGAATTCTGGTCGCTAGCGCTCGAGGTCTCGCCGGCGACGCTGATCCCGCGTCCTGATACCGAGTGCCTGGTCGAGCAGGCGCTACAACGTCTGCCCGCACGGCCGGCTCAGATCGTCGATCTCGGTACCGGCACCGGCGCCATCGCCTTGGCCTTGGCCAGCGAACGTCCCGACTGCCGGGTGAGTGCCGTCGAGTTCAATCCCGAGGCGGTGGCGTTGGCCCGCCGTAATGCCGAACGATTGGGGCTGGCGCGTGTCGAGATCTTGCAGGGGAGTTGGTTCGCCCCATTAGCCGGGCGTCGCTTCGATATGATCGTGGCCAATCCCCCCTACATCGATGCCGATGATACGCACCTGAGCCTGGGCGACGTGCGTTTCGAACCGGCCAGTGCCCTGGTGGCCGCCGAGCAGGGGTTGGCGGATCTGCGCATTATCGCCAGTCAGGCGCCGCACTATCTGGCTGCGGAGGGCTGGTTACTGTTGGAGCATGGTTGGCAACAGGGGGCGGCGGTACGCGCCCTGTTGAACGATGTCGGCTTTAGCCGGGTCGAGAGTGTGCGCGATTATGGCGACAATGAGCGTGTCACGCTGGGTCAGTGGAGCGTTTAATGTCGAGATGGCCGCTTGCCGGATGCACCCGGCGTCATGAAGAAATAGGCGATGAACGGACTGCCGCTGAGTATGGAACCAATATGAGTGTAATGGCCGATTTTGCCTTCGATGAGATGACGCTGAGCGACGGCGTGCTGCAGATGCAACAGGGGGTTCGTCCCGATCTGGCCGTGGAGGAGGTACGCCACGCGTTGGATGCGTTGGCGGAACAGGCACAGACGGCACTGCAAGCGGTGAGCGACGAGACGTCGCGTCTGCAAGGTCTGCTGACGCTGTTCTTTGGCGAGTGGGGCTTTGGCGGCGTTGGCGGCGTCTATCGCCTCTCCGATGCACTGTGGCTGGACAAGGTGCTGGCATGCCGTCAGGGGACGCCGGCCTCGCTGGGGGTGATCCTGCAACAGGTCGCCCAGCGTCTGGCGCTCCCCGTGCAGGCGGTGGTCTTTCCGACCCAGCTGCTGCTGCGCGCCGACTGGCCGGATGGCAGCGTTTGGTTAATCAACCCGCTCAACGGCGAACGCTTGGAGCGTGCGCTGCTGGCGGTCTGGCTGAAGGGGCATTTGGGCATGCAGGCCGAGGTGAGCGACGAGGATCTGGCCGCCGCGGAGAACAGCCAGGTGGTGCGCCGCCTGTTGGCGACGCTGAAGACGGCGTTGATGGAAGAGCAACAGATTGAGTTGGCGCTGAACGCGTGCGAGGCACTGCTGCAATTCGACCCCGAAGATCCTTATGAGATCCGCGATCGTGGGCTGATCTATGCCCGTCTAGAGTGCCCACACATCGCCTTATCCGATCTGAACTATTTCGTCGAGCAGTGCCCGGAGGATCCGGTGGCCGATGTGATCAAGCTGCAGATCCACGCCATCGAAGCGTTTACGGTGGTTCTGCATTAAGCGGGTGGCGTGCCGCTGAATCAAGCGATCCTGGCATGCCGATTCGATTTCTTTTTGCCTGCGCCGTGGCGGCGATTGGCGGCGGAGTATGGCATACTCTGTGCGTCCGCTGTTGGGTTAGCAGGTTTTTTCACAAATTAAAGGCGCAAGCATGAAACAGAAAGTTGTCAGCATTGGTGATATTCAGGTCGCTAACGATCTGCCGTTTGTTCTCTTCGGTGGGATGAATGTGCTGGAGTCGCGTGATCTGGCGATGCGCATCTGTGAGCACTACGTCACCGTCACCCAGAAGCTCGGGATCCCCTATGTCTTTAAGGCCTCTTTCGACAAGGCCAACCGCTCCTCTATCCACTCCTATCGTGGTCCCGGCCTGGAAGAGGGGATGAAGATCTTCCAGGAACTGAAGCAGACCTTTGGGGTGAAGATCATCACCGATGTGCATACGCCTGAGCAGGCACAGCCGGTGGCAGAGGTGGTGGACGTGATCCAGCTCCCGGCGTTTCTGGCCCGTCAGACCGATCTGGTCGAGGCGATGGCCAAAACCGGCGCGGTGATCAACGTGAAGAAGCCGCAATTCCTCAGCCCGGGCCAGATGGGTAACATCGTGGACAAGTTCCAGGAAGGCGGCAACGATCAGGTGATCCTGTGCGATCGTGGCAGCAACTTCGGTTACGATAATCTGGTGGTCGACATGCTGGGCTTCGGCGTGATGAAGAATGTGAGCCATGGCGCGCCGGTGATCTTCGACGTCACACACGCCTTACAGTGCCGTGACCCGTTCGGTGCCGCCTCGGGCGGTCGCCGTGCCCAGGTCGCCGAGTTGGCCCGTTCCGGTATGGCTATCGGTCTGGCTGGCCTGTTTATCGAGGCGCATCCGGATCCGGCGCACGCCTTGTGCGATGGCCCTTCCGCGTTGCCGTTGGATAAGCTGGAGCCGTTCCTGGTACAGATGAAAGCCATCGACGATCTGGTGAAGAACTTCCCGCCGCTGGATACCGCCAACTAAGCGTCCGAGCGCACGATACACGTCTTGTAGGGGGAGCGAAAGCTTCCCCTTTTTTATCCGCGTTCGCAGAATATCCCCTGTACGCGCCCGCCGGCGTCCAGGCAGGCATCCTGCATCAGGAAACGGTCGGCTCTGATACCGGCATAGAAGGCGGCGCACAGGGCGACAAGGGCTATTAGGGCTCTTTTCATCGCGTTCTCTCTCCGTGTGGGAGCGCGATCATAGCGGGGAGCGGGGCGGGGAGACAGAGAAAAATGGCGCCCGTTTGGGCGCCATTGCAGGAGCGGGCGGCGTTAGCGCTCCTCCTCCAGCGTGCGCAGGGCATCGGGCAGGGTGGCGTAGAACGCCAGGCGTCCATCGATCGGCGTCACGCGTGCGCGCGCCAATGTCTTCAGCGGCTGGAACGGTAGATCGGTGACCAGCAGACGTTTCCCTTGCGGCAGGGTGTCGATGAAACGCAGGAAGGCGTTCAGGCCGCCGGCGTCCAGTACCGGTACCGCATCCCACTGCATGACGACGGTCTGGTATTTATCCCCCATCGCCAGGATCTCATTGAAGATACGCTCGGCGGCGGCGAAGAACAGTGGACCGCTGACGCGCAGCACCAGCACCCCACGCGCATCGTCATGGCTCACCTCGCTGATACGGGTCATGCGCGCGATACGGCGCATAAACAGCAGTGAAGCCAGCACGATGCCAACGGTGATGGCGATCACCATATCGAACAGTACCGTCAACGACATGCATAGCAGCATGACGATGATGTCATCCTTCGGCGCCCGGCGCAGCAGATAGACCACCTTATGCGCCTCGCTCATGTTCCACGCCACGATCAGCAGCAGGGAGGCCATCGCCGCCAGCGGCAGATAGGAGAGCCAAGGGGCCAGCACCAGCAGCGCCAGGATCACCAGTAGCGAATGGATCACCGCCGAGACGGGCGAGGTGGCGCCGGCGCGTACGTTGGCGGCCGAACGCGCGATGGCGGCGGTGGCGGTGATGCCGCCGAAGAAGGGCGCGGCGATGTTACCCAGCCCCTGGCCGATCAACTCACCGTTGGAGTGGTGTTTCTTCCCGGTCATGCCATCCAGCACCACGGCGCACAACAGCGATTCGATCGCGCCCAGCATCGCCATGGAGAAGGCCGCCGGCATCAATGCCGTCAGGTTATGCCAACTCAGGGAGAGGGTGCTGCCATCGGTCGCGGGGAGTTTCCACGGCAATACGAACTGCGGCAGGATCGGCGGAATGCCCTGCCCGTGGCTGCCGTCGGCCAGGATATAGCTGAAACGGGAACCGATGGTCGCCACATCGTGACCGAATAGGGAGCAGATGCCCATCACCGCGCTCCCCGCCAGCAGTGCCGGCAGGTGGCCCGGTAGGCGTACGCCGAGCTTAGGCCACAGGATCAATACCGCCAGGGTGGTGGCACCGATCAGGGTATCCGCCCAGTTGATGGTCGGCATGGCTTGAGCCAGCGCCGCCACCTTAAACAGATAGCTCTCGGGAACATGCTCCAGGTGCAAGCCGAAGAAGTCTTTGACTTGCATGGTGGCGATGGTGATGGCGATCCCGGAGGTGAAACCGAGGGTGACGGAGAGCGGGATGTACTCGATCAGGCGACCGAAGCGCGCCATCCCCATCAACAGCAGGAAGATCCCCGACATCAGCGTAGCCACCAACAGCCCGGAGAGGCCGAACTGTTGCGAGACTGGATAGAGGATCACCACGAAGGCGGCGGTCGGGCCAGAGACGCTGTAGCGTGAACCGCCGGTCAGGGCGATGACGATACCGGCGACGGCCGAAGTGTATAGACCATACTGTGGCGGCACGCCGCTACCGATGGCTAATGCCATCGCCAACGGGATGGCGATGATGCCGACGGTAATACCGGCGATGAGATCCTTGGTGAAACGCTGGAGTGAATAGGGATCACGCCAACAGGACTCAATCAGCGCGCTGAACGGCATAACGCCGCCAATTTTATGGGTTTTCATTATGCGATTAAACCAACTATAGAAAAATCAAAGAAAGGCGGGCCATAGGCGGTCCGTCGCGAAGAGGAGCAATACGATACGCCTTTAGTGAAGCGGAAATATAGATATATATCAAGTCAGACGAGTAAATTGTCGGCAGCGTAAAAAAAGCGGTTTCTTTACAGCGCCGTTGCTAGAGATGTCAGGCGGGGCAGGGGTTTGTCCCCTCCCGCCTGATGATGAAGAAAAAGAGTTTTAGCGACTAGGCGGATTTTGCCTGACTAAGCCCGAGAAAGTTGCTAATAACCTCACTTACCAGCAGGTGATCCTCGCGCTGTGGCGCGCCAGAGACACTGACCGCGCCGACACAACCGCAGTTGGCGATACGGAGCGGGAAGCTTCCCCCCTGTACGGCGTAGTCGGCATTGCTCAAGCCATAGAATGCCTCCAGGGTCGTATTACGTAGCGCCAGACGCATTCCCATGGCATAGGAGCTACGATGAAAACGCAGTACTACGTTGCGCTTACGTCGGATCCACTCGGCATTGTCCGGCGAGGTACCCGGCATGGCGTAATGGAATAGCGTCTGATCGGCGAATTGGATATCGATGGTGACATGCAGCCCGCGTCGCTCGGCCTCCTGTCGGAGGGCACATCCCAACTGCCAGGCGTTCTCATGGTTGAAGGTCGGAAACTGGAGGCGTTGCTCCTCGGCGTGCAGGCGTAATAGCTCTTCTTCACTGCTCATAGCGAGATCTCATTGTTGAACGTGATAGATAGACTATCGGCAATAATGGGAAGGCGGGCTAGCGACGGCGATCTGATTTTTCACCGAAAGTGGTGAAGAATTAGGGGAGAGAGAAATGCAAAAAGCCCGGCCATAGGCCGGGCTTTTCAGAATCTGGCGGTGAGGAAGGGATTCGAACCCTTGATACGTTTTCACGTATACACACTTTCCAGGCGTGCTCCTTCAACCACTCGGACACCTCACCAAATTTTGCGCTGCGGCGTTGTACGCTGCAACGGGGCGCTACTATAGGGATCACGCCCCGGATGGTCAAGCAGATTTTTTCACACCCACTCCATCTGACGAATGCGTAGCCAATCTGGGTCTTTTATCGGCATACTCTGCAGTCAGAGGCCGAGGCGGTAGTACACCTCGTTCCAACGTAACTGCTGCTTTAGCTGCTCCAATTGGGTTTCTTGATCGATCAACACAAACTCGATGCCCATCAACTCGGCGAAACGCAGCGGGTACCTTATGCCCCAGAGCCGACTATAGGTGGCGTGGGCGCGGAGTCATGGATCTCGAATGAGGAGAGGCTTTTGCTATCATCGTGCTATTCCACGGTTGCGCGCTGCCGGGTGCGTTGGCTGACCTTGCCGGGTGAGGGGATACCCGTGGTGTTCATACACGGCCTGGGATGTGCCGCATCGTATGACTATCCTCGCGTGGTTTGCGATCCTCATTTTAGACGCAGAGCCGCGATTCTGATCGACTTGCCCGGCTACGGGTATAGCGACAAGCCGTGGGAGTATGGTTACACCATCGGGGAGCAGGCCCGGGTGGTTAACGAGGTCATTCGAGCTATCGGGTTACGCGATTACTTCATTTATGGACATAGCATGGGGGGAAGCATCGCCATCGAGAGTGTCGCCGAGGCGGCGGCGGGGGTTCGTGGGCTGATCGTCTCTGAGCCGAATTTCCATCCTGGCGGTGGCCTGTTTAGTCAGAAAATCTATGCGAATAGCCAGCATGATTATATTGCATCGGGGCACTCGGCTTTCGTGGCGAGCGAGGATAGCGCCTGGGCGGGCAGCCTCGCGGTCGCCGCGCCGTGGGCGGTTTGGCGCTCGGCGGCTAGCCTGATCGCCGGAAACGCCTGGTTAGCGATCTTCCTGCGAATGACACGGCCAAGCGGGTTGATCTTCGGCGAGGCGTCGCTACCCGATGCGGATTTTTCACGGCTGCAATCCTTAGGGATGGCGTGTATTACCGTGGCGCAGTGCGGTCACGCGATGGCCTGGGAGAATCCGGCGGGCTTAGCCGCTGCGCTGAGCGCCTTCTGCGCCCGCCATGAATAAGCAGGATCCGCGGGCGTTGAGTGCGCGGAGCTTACCCTCTCTGGAAGACGATAGCGCCGGAATGTTATCAGACACTAACCGCCCACTCGATTCGCTAACGAGCGAACCCGAGAGGCAGTCTCGCTCCCGGAGCGAGAGGGATAGTTTCCCACGACGTAACAGGCGAGAGCGTGGCCTTCGATGAGGCATCCAAGGTGGCGGTATGAAGGCTGAGCGAGAGGAAACGCGGCCGCTAGGTTGCTCAGCGCGAAAACGCAAAAAGCCCGGCCATAGGCCGGGCTTTCTAGAATCTGGCGGTGAGGAAGGGATTCGAACCCTTGATACGTTTTCACGTATACACACTTTCCAGGCGTGCTCCTTCAACCACTCGGACACCTCACCAAATTGTCGCCGCAACAGCGAGCCGTGTTGCGATGGGCGCTAATGTAGGGAAAAGCCGTGGCGACGTCAACACTCTTTTTTCGTAAAACCAACTGTTTAGCTAAACATTCAACAAATTGGCCAATTACGCCGCGAAATGCGGCGTAATTAAACGTGACGAGGCTACTGGCCGTAACGCTGCTGCCAGGTCTTCTCTAAGGCCTCTTGCCAAGAGGGATGGGGTTCGGGCAGGGCAGGGAACAGCGTCGGGAGCTGGCCGAAGGCCTGGCGCTGCGCGGCGGAGAGGCGGGCCACATCCAGAATCGTGGGGTCGCCCCAGATACGGGCATCGGCCTTGCGCGCTTGGGCGGCAGGTGACTGAAGGAAGTTGATGACCACCAGCGCGGCGTCCTTGGCGCGAGCATTGAAAGGGATCGCCAGGAAATGGACATTGCTTAGCGCGCCAGCCTTAAAGGCGTAGACCTGCGCATCGGGCGGCAGTTCACCCGCGGCGATGGCGGCAGGCGCCATGCCCGGGTTGAAGGTGATGGCCAGATCGAGGGCACCATCGTTAAACAGTTGCAGCTGCTGGGCATCGCTGGTGGGGAAGACACGTCCCTGGCGCCATAAATAGGGGTGAATCTGATCCAACCAGGCCCATAGCGGTGCGCTGTCTCGCGCGAAGGTCTGGGCATCGACGGGTTTATCCAGTGGCAGGTTAGGGCTCAGTTGCATCAGGATACTTTTTAGGAAGCTGCTACCGTGGAACTGTGGCGGGCGAGGGTAGGTCAGACGCCCAGGATGCTGGCGGGCATAAGCCAACAGCGCCTGCGGATCGGCGGGGGGCGTGGGCAAGGTGGCGGCATCGTGGATCAACACTAATTGGCCGACGCCCCACGGCGCTTCGTAGCCATCGGTCGCGACGGTAAAGTCGTTGCGTACCGGCAACGCCTGATTCACCCAGCGCCAGTTGGGTAACTGCTCGGCGAAGGGGCCATACAACAGGCCATCGCGGCGCAACGCGTTAAAGTTCTTACCATTGACCCACAACAGATCGATGCTGCCCTGCTGGGTATTCCCTGCGGCCTTCTCCGCGCGGATACGACCGACGCTCTCGGCGATGTCGCCCACTTTGACCTGCACGAGGGTGATGCCGTAGCGTTGCTTCACCTGCTGGGCGGCCCAGCTTAGGTAATCATTCACCTGCGGGCTGCCGCCCCACGCATTGAAGTAGACCGTTTCACCGCGCGCGTGTTGGAGATGGCTCTCCCAGGTAGTTTCGCGGGGTTCGGCGGCATGGAGGTTGACGGTTAAGGCGAGGCACAGCGCCGCGGCGTTGCGCAGTAGAGTCAAGGGTCGCATCAGGATACCTTATTCGGTCATGGCGTTAATACTCAAGCCGCTATTGTAGTCGCCGCGTGCTGTCACGCCTAGGCGTGTATGCATGCGCGGTGATGCTCACCGTGGGCGTTAGGCTGTTCCTTTCAGCATAAGATAGGGAAGTAATGTGAATAGTTACGCTTATAAACTGACTAAATAATAGCTAAATAGGCAATTAATTGAGATTATCGCTGGCCTTTTGGTCGTTTATCCCGCTAAATGAGAGTGCGGCCTAAACAAACGCTATGGACTAACAACAAAGGCCGACCGGCACAACACCGGGAAGTTCTCAGGATGAGTTGTGACTAGCCCCTTCGTTCGAGGAGAAAAGCGGTGAACGCTTCGACCACCCACTCTCATCAAGGCGCGGTACCATCGGGAACCGGCGCCCTATTCTTCATTCAGACGTTTGCCACCCTTGGCTTCGCCGTGCTCTATTCCACCCTGGTGCTGTATGCCACCAAGCGTCTCGGCTTTAGCGAGAGCCAAGCCAACGCCATGATGGGGATCTTCGGCGCCTTCAACTACGGTTTGCATCTGTTCGGTGGCTACTTAGGCGGACGCTGTCTGAGTAACCGTAACCTGTTTGTCCTGGGGATGGTGCTGCAGGTCATCGGTTGTTATCTGATCGCCGAACTGGGCGTCACCGGGCTGTATTGGGGGTTGGCGATGTTCCTGACCGGTAGCGGTCTGAATGTCACCTGTATCAACATGATGCTGACCCAACGCTTCGCGCCGGACGATAACCGCCGTGAGAGCGCGTTTTTGTGGAACTATGCCGGGATGAACCTGGGGTTCTTCATCGGTTTCTCCGTGGCGGGTTACTTCCAGTTGACGGAGAATTACCGGGCGTTGTTCCTGTTCGCCACCTTGGGTAATGCGGTGGCGATCCTGGTCACGCTGTCACGCTGGCGTATTCTGGCCGACATCAATACTCCGCTACGCCACATTGGCGGTCGGGCGTTCTATGGCCGTATGCTGATTGGCTTGTTGATCTTGGTGGCGCTGGTCCCGGTGCTGCGTATCCTGCTGACGCATGCCGGTTTCAGTAGTAACTTCGTTATCTTGCTGGGTATCGTGGTCTTCGCCCTGCTGTGCGTGATGACGGCGCGCCATCGCCAAGAGGGAGAGCGGCGCCGCATGGTGGCCTACCTGATCTTGGCGCTGGGCTCCCTGGTATTCTGGTCGTTGTATCAATTGGCACCGATGGGCCTAATGTTGTTCTCCGAACATAATATCGACTTGAATGTCTATGGCTGGCGTGTGGCGCCACAGTGGATCCAGAACATCAATACCCTGGTGATCGTCATCGGCGGACCGCTGATGGCCTGGCTCTTTAAATGGTTGCGTGAGCGTGGGATGCGCATCGATATTCCCTCTCAGTTTGCCGCCTCGCTGTTCTGTATGGGCTTGGGGATGCTGGTCTTGCCGCTGGGCATTTCGCTGGCCGGAGCGAATGGTTTGGTCGCCTTTAAATGGATCGCCATCAGCTATCTGCTGCAAAGCCTGGGCGAACTGCTGATCTCTCCTATCGGTTACGCGATGATCGGTAAGTTGGCACCGGCACGCCTGCAAGGCTTGATGATGGGCTGCTGGATGATGGTCACCGGGGTGGCCTCTGTGCTGGCGGGCTACGTCTCGGGGCTGATGCCGCAGAATAGTGGCAATACGCCGCTGGAGACGAACCCCGGTTATAGTTCGGTGTTTAACGCGCTGGGGTGGGGTTCGATCGTTACCGGCGTGATCCTGGTGTTGCTGGTACCGTTGCTTCGGCGCCTGATCGCCCGCCAGGAGACGGCAAAAGCAGGGGCGGCGAGTCGCTGCGAGCAATGATAGGCGGCGCTAAGCAATAATGGCGCTCGGCGTTGACAGACGGCGGAGATCCTGACAAAAGGGTATTCGCCGTTTTTTTATCCGCTAACCGGGTGGCAGCGATGCCGCCATCATCCCTCAGGAGGCCGACGTGGAGATCATCTATTACCATCCTTTTTTCGATGCTCAAGCCTGGCTGGACGGCATGCGCCAGCGCTTGCCGCAGGCGCGTATCCGTCAGTGGCTACCGGGCGATAACGCCCCGGCGGACTACGCTTTGGTTTGGCAACCCCCCTATGAGATGTTAGCCGAACGCCAGGATCTGCGCGCCATCTTCGCCTTGGGCGCCGGCGTCGATGCCATTCTGTCGCAGGCGCGCGAACACCCCGGCATGCTGCCGGCGGGGATCCCATTGGTGCGCCTGGAAGATACGGGGATGGCGCAACAGATGGAGGAGTACGCAGTCGCCGCGGTGATGCGCTACTTCCGGCGTTTCGACGAGTATGCGCAGCAACAGCGCCAGGGGATTTGGCGTTATCTGGCGCCGCATGAAGCCGAGACGTTCACCATCGGCGTGTTGGGGGCAGGGGTGTTGGGGGGACGTGTCGCGCGCCGCTTGGCCTCGTTTGGTTTACCGGTACGCTGCTGGAGCCGTGGGGTGAAAGATTATCCCCAGGTGCAGAGTTTCTACGGTAACGATCAGCTTGCGCCCTTCCTGCATGGCGTACAGTTACTGATCAACCTACTGCCAAATACGCCGCAGACGGTCGGTATCCTGAACGCGTCACTGTTCGCGCAGTTGAATGCCGGGGCCTATGTCATTAACCTGGCTCGCGGGGTGCATCTGGATGAGGACGCTTTGTTGGCGGCGCTCGACAGCGGTCAGGTGGCCGCGGCGACCCTGGACGTGTTCGCCCGCGAGCCCTTGCCGGGCGATCACCCCTTCTGGCAGCATCCACGCGTCACCTTGACGCCGCATATCGCCGCGATCACGCTGGCACCCGTGGCGATGGACTATATCGCCGATAATATCCGTGCCATCGAGGCCGGGCGTCATCCTGAAGGGGTGGTAGATATCGCCCGCGGCTATTGATCCGGCCACGCATTGGCTCCGCTCGGTGTGGGGACCGGCGGGCGCTCCGGCGGTAAGGTCGCGCAGTTTTTCCCGTGATGCTTGCTGATATACAGCCGATTGTCCGCCAGGGTTTGTAGCACCAGGCGCTCGCTGGCCTCAGCGCTGTCGCTGGCTCCGATGCTGAGGCAGGCGTGCCTACGCGCCGCCTCGGCCAGGAGCGTGTCACAGCATTGGGCTAGGGCACGACGATCCGTCACGTGTCGTTTATCGAGCAGGGCGGCGAAGACCTCCCCACCGAGTCGGTAGAAGCGCCATCCCTCTTGATACTGAGCGAAGAGGGCGGCGACTTGCGTCAGGCGCAACTCTTCCGCTTCGTGTGTGGCGAGTGAGTCGTCGCTAGAGGCGGTATCCAGTTCGAGTAACAGCAGGTAAAAGGGGTGCTTTTGGTACAGACGCTGCGCGATGTCGTAATCATACTTACGCCGGTTGTACAGCTTGGTTAAGGGATCGCGTAACAGTGCGTGGTTATCCAGCTCGACGCGCCGCTTCACCGCGTCGTTAAAGAAGAGGCCGTGCGTATGCGACGGCGTTTTGCCGGCTAAAAAGGTTTCTCGTTCCTGCTCGATCTCACGCTTGATCTTTTTGTAGAAATAACGCAAGAAAAATATTGCACAGCTAAATGACAAAATAAAATAGAGCAGGTTAAAACCGATCAGTTTTAACAGATAGGCGGCGGGAATATAGCCTACCAGGGTCGCCTGTTTACCATTTAACAACGCATTTTGTTGGCTAACCTTTATTTCAAACGGGCGGCTGGTATGGAGATTGTCACCACGGATGCTATCGGGCAGTTGTGTCGGCGCATTGGCTGAACGGGCGATCAATCTATTCTCTTGGTCGAAGACATAGAGATAAATGGGGGTGGTAGCACTGTGTTCATCCAGTACCTTTTCCAGACCATTAATATCCAGTAGAAAGAGTAATACCTTTCCCGCCTGGGTGGTATATTTCAGATAGGGGAGTACGGTCTCGCCGCGATCGAGGTGGCCGTACCAATAAGGCTGAGGATGGACGCGTAACTGGGCGATGAGCGCCAGCTTCTTGTCGTGAGAGAGTCGATCTTGCGCGTCCTGATCCAAGAGGCGCAGGTGTGTGCCATCCAGCCAATAGACGCTACTGCCCCAATGTAGATCGCGCGCAACGCTAAACAGATCCATATCTTGGTCGGCTCTTTTTGTGACGTACTCGATAATTTTACTGCGTCGCTGAATATTCCGATTATCATTATCTAGTTGACTTTTTGAAATGCCATTCACGATCGCCGAGGTCACCAGGCGCATATTTTGCCATTCGCGCGCACTGCTATAAACGACTAAGGCGGCGGTGCTGATAAATAAGATAACGAAAAGGCCCGCAACGGCTCTACGCAACGTTCTTTCGAGAATCATAGCGGCAACTCCCAATTAAAACCAGTGGGCCTGAAATAGAACGTCGCTACACGGTTACGCTACCGTTAGCAGTGAATACGCTATAGATAGTGGCATCATAAAACAAAGCGATAATATAAACAATGTGGCAAACAATGGGTTTAATCGTTGTACTAATAGGCGAAAAGAGGCACGAGGCGCGGGGGAGTGAGGGGCAGGGTATGAATCATGGCGCATTTTTTGTTACCGTAGACAGGTGATTTTGCCAGCGCGCGCGAGCGGCGCGCGGACACCCAGCAAGGAGAGATGATGTATCCCGTCGATTTACACATGCATACCGTCGCCAGCACCCATGCCTATAGCACGCTGCACGACTATATCGCCCAGGCGGCGGCACGTGGGCTACGGCTCTTCGCCATCACCGATCATGGCCCGGAGATGGCCGATGCCCCCCATCTCTGGCATTTTATGAACATGCGCGTTTGGCCACGCTGTGTCGATGGTGTTGGCATTCTGCGAGGGATCGAAGCCAACATCAAAAATGAACGTGGTGAGATCGACTGTCCGGGACGCATGTGGACGGAGATGGATCTGGTGATCGCCGGTTTTCATGAGCCGGTACTCGCCCCGCAGGATCGGGACTACCATACCAGCGCGTTATTGGCGCTGATGGCGCGCGGCGAGGTGGATATCATCTCTCATCCCGGCAATCATAAATATCCGATAGACATTCCCGCCGTCGCTCAGGCGGCGGCACGCTATGAGGTGGCGCTGGAGTTGAATAACTCCTCTTTTATCCATTCGCGTGTCGGGAGCGCCGACAACTGCCGCGCCATTGCGGCGGCGGTGCGCGATGCCGGTGGTTGGCTGTCACTGGGCTCCGATGCCCATATCGCCTTCGATATGGGGAACTTTAGCCACTGTATCTCGATCCTGAATGAGGTAAACTTCCCGCCGGAGCGGGTATTGAATGCTTCCGCGCGGCGTGTGCTCGACTTTTTACAGCGCCGAGGCCATCGCGCTATCCCCGAGTTTGCCGCGTGGTAACTCTCTAAATTTGTGACATTGTCACTTTGAACGATCGATTGCAGGAACGGATATGAACGAGTTTTCCATGGTATGTCGTCTGCTGGGTTCGCTGTTCGCCCGCCAGCCACAGGATCCCCTGTTGGATCCGCTGTTTACCCTGTTGCAGCAGAATCGTCTGGCGCAGCACTGGCCGTTGGAGCAGGAGGCATTGTTGACGCGTCTCCAGGCGGCGGCCACCGATCGTCAGGCATTGGCTCAGGATTATCAGGCGCTGTTCGGTGCGGATGGGGCGGTAGCGACTCAGCGCAGCGCCTATGTGGAAGGGGCCTGTGAGCAGCAGGTACGTGATTTCCTGCTACAGCGCGGCATGCCGTTGGGAAGCGGCGCAGCGGACAGTTTCGCCCAGTTGCTGCTGGCGGCTTCCTGGTTGGAAGATCAGGCGCAGAGCGATGAACTGCTGGCGCAGGCCAGCCTGTTCGATAGCTATCTGATGCCCTGGGCCGGGGCGTTTTTAGGCAAGGTTGAAGCGCATGCGCGCACGCCATTCTATCGTACGCTGGCGGAACTGGCGCGTGAGGCGTTGCAGGCGCTGCGTGACGATCTGGCGGAGGATGAGGACGTCGCTGACGAGGCGGGCGACGCCTAAACACCGTACCGATCTTACCGACGACAACGGCGCCCAAGGGCGCCGTTGTCATGATAGCCTGGCGATGCAGCGTGACGATCACTCCGTCAACGGGATCACCAGCTCGCCGGGTTTGACTTCGAGTCCCTTGGCCAGTTTACGCGCGATGGCCTCGGCATTGCTCTTCTCCGGGTTGAGCACGTAGGCCGGCTCCTGGTCGAAGTAGGTCCGCAGCGACTGGTTTAGATAGGGGGCCAGCGCCTTCATGATGGTCTCCATCTTCTGCGGTTGCACCTGGTAATCCACCAGCGTCAGATCGCGTAGGTAGATAGCCCCCTGTTCACGCTGATAGACCGGTTTGGCGCGCAAGGTTAGCGTCAACTCGCTCTGCTGGGGGCCGAGGATCGAGCTGATGGCGACGTTGGCATGGCCACTCAGGGTGATGGTGTTCGGCTCGCTACGCCCGATTTGGCTGCTGAGCTGGCTGAGGGTGATACGGGCATCCACCAAGCCGGGAACCCCGATCTGTTTTTCAAACTGGCTGTGTTTCTCCAGGTAGCTGTTAATCTGCTGCTCGCTGATGCTGTAACTGGTCAGCTTATTACAGGCGCTCAACAAGAGACCGGCCGCCAACAGGGCGGCGGTGAACCATAGTTTTTTCATTAATCAAGCCTCGGCGGCGGGAACAACCCGCAGGAAAAAATGCATTGTGACACAGCGCGCGCGGGGGAAACACCCGTGCCTGGAGAGGCGTATCATGCGCTAACTCCATGACAGCATACACCTTATGGCGCACGACGGGGATCGGATAAGGCCGAATCCCCGCCGCCGGGGTCAGCTGGAGCGCGGCTGACGGACCGCACAGGGCGCACGTAGGCTAAACTGCCAATACAGTATCGCTAAGGTCAATAGGCCGATCAGACCGAGCAAGGCCCACGGCAGTTCGGGCATGGCGAAGGAGCGCCCGAGGTCATACATCCAACCGCCACCGGTATAACCCAGGGCGCCCCCCAGCGCCAGACCCAGACGACTGAACCCCATGTAGCTGCCCCGCGCCCGCGCGTCGGCCAGCGAGGCGCTCAGGGTTTCCCGCGCCGGCTCGGCGATGATCGAACCGAGATAGAAGCAGCAGATCAGGGCGAACAGCGACGGGAGTGAGCCGCTGAGACCTACCGGGAACAGGCTTAGGGTCATCAGTAACAGACCAAACATCAGGCGCTGCTCCAACCGGAAGCGCTTCTCGCTCCAGCGGGCGATGGGATAGAGCAGCGTCAGCGATAGCGCCGCCTCGATGGCGTACATCCATTTAACGGCGCTTGGTCCACCGGCGATATCGTTGACGACGATCGGCAGCATCAACATCACTTGCACCGCTAACACGTAGTAGCCGGTCAGGGTGAGCACATAGGTGAGGAAGCGGCGATCGCGGATCACGCGTAGCATCCCTTCGCCGACCGGCGCACGGACCGTCGATAGGCGATAGGCGGGGAGCAGCCACGCGTTCCAGGCGGCGGCCAGCACGAAGATCAATGCGCCGGTCCAGCAGACATAGTGGAAGTCATAGGCCAATAGCCAGCTACCGATCAGCGCGCCGACCACCGCGCCGGCGCTATCTTGCATCATCAGCAACGAGTAGAAGCGCCCACGCTCATGGGGACGAGTCAGCTTGATCACCAAGGCCGTTCGCGGGGGATCGAACAACGTACCGCCGAGGGCGGAGAGGGCGCAGGAGGCCCATAGGATCCACGGCTCACTGGCGACCGCCATCGTGGCGAAGCCGGCGGCGCGTAGCAACATGCCGATGACGATCATCGGCTTAGCACCGACGCGATCGGCGATGGCACCGCCGAAAATGCCGAGCCCCTGTTGTAGCAGCTGACGGAGGCCGAGGGCGATACCGACCATCAGTGCCGCCCAACCTAATTGGTCGACAAAGCGGATAGAGATTAACGGGAATACGACAAAGAAACCGAGCACGACCAGTAGGTTATCGATCAGCAGAAAGTACTTTCCCGATCGCCTGGCCTGTAATACCAGCGACATGTTCCACCATTAAGCGTAAGCGCAAGTAAGAAATTGATACCGAGCGGTACTATTTTCGCCCGTTCTGGGCACTAATGACAGAGGAAGTCATAGAATGGCTGAATAAACAGTAAATTGTATTGTGGATTCAGAAAATTTTGGCATATAGCGTTAACTAGCCAGCAGAACCGAGAGAAATTGCTGACGGGGCGGCGCGTTTGGACATTATAACATCAGTCAATGACTTACCGCCGGAAGAGGGAGAGGTTATAGTAATCAGTAACAGCGTTCGCGGGCCACGCGCGGTGCGGCGCTATTCGATGAGGGCAACGCATACGGAGGGATGCATGTTTGGCTATGGCAACACGGGCCCTAAGGTCCACCTGACCACGGATCGGTTAGTCGTTCGTTTGGTAAGCGAGCGCGATGCCCACCGATTGGCGGATTACTACGCGGAAAATCGAGACTTCTTGCGTCCCTGGGAGCCGATACGCGATGAAAGCCACTGTTATCCTTCTGGTTGGCAGGCGCGCTTGTCGATGATCCGTGAACTCCAGAAGCAGGGCAGCGCCTTCTATTTTATTTTGCTGGGGCAAGATGAGCAGGAGGTGCGTGGGGTCGCCAACTTCAGCAACGTGCTGCGCGGCGCCTTTCATGCCTGTTTCCTCGGTTACTCTGTCGCGGCCAAGTGGCAGGGGCAGGGGATGATGTATGAGGGGTTGCAGTCGGCGATCCGTTATATGCAACGCCAGCAACGCATGCATCGCATTATGGCCAACTACATGCCCCATAATCAGCGCAGCGGCGCGCTACTGCAGCGCCTCGGCTTTGAAAAAGAGGGCTATGCTAAAAACTATTTATTAATCAATGGGAAGTGGCAGGATCACGTGCTGACCGCCTTGACTACCCCCGATTGGACGCCGGGGCGCTGATGCGGCCCCATGGCCGGGTTTACCAGGAGATAACCGCAGATGATTAAACATATTCTTTCCCCGATCGAGGCACGCGTCATCGGCTGCTTCCTTGAGAAGCAGGTCACGACGCCGGAACAGTATCCGTTATCGCTTAATGCCCTGACCACCGCCTGCAACCAGAAGACCAATCGAGAGCCGGTATTGGATCTGAGCGAAAGCGAGGTGCAGAACGCCCTGGATCTGTTGGTACGTAAGCATCAGATCCGTAGCATCAACGCCCCGGGCAGTCGCGTGGTGAAGTATGAACACCGCTTCTGCAACTCCGAGTTTGGCGATCTGCGCTTCAGCCCGGCGGAGGTCGCGCTGATCTGCTGCCTGTTACTGCGTGGTCCACAGACACCGGGAGAGCTGCGTACCCGTAGCAACCGGCTGTATGCCTTCGCCGATGTCAATGAGGCGGAGCAGGCGCTGAACCGCCTGGCGGAGCGTGAAGATGGCCCCTTCGTCGTGCGTCTGGCGCGTGAGCCGGGACGGCGAGAGAGTCGCTACGCGCATCTCTTCTGCGGCGAAGCGGCGATCGGGGCGGAGAGCGCCGCGGTAGATACAGCGAGTGCGGCGGTGGAGACGGATGAATTGAGCGCACGAGTCACGGCGCTGGAGTCGGAGGTCGCCGACTTGAAACGGCGTTTGGCGAGCCTGTTGTCCGACGAATAAACGGCGCGGGGCCCCGTCGTGGCCCCAGTCCTCTTCCCTCTGCGCAATATCGCGCCTAGCGTCTGAAATCCGAGCCTTTTGTTACATCCTGCACTGGCTATTCGTTCGGGGATAAGTAGACTAGTTGGCCTATTTCCACCCCGCCAGCGATGGACGGCGGGGCCGCAACCCTGACGATGAACCGATGAATCTACTTAAATCACTGGCTGCGGTCAGCTCGATGACCATGTTTTCGCGCGTGTTGGGCTTCGCCCGCGACGCGCTGGTAGCAAGGATCTTTGGTGCCGGGATGGCGACCGATGCCTTCTTTGTCGCCTTTAAACTGCCTAACCTTTTGCGGCGTATCTTCGCCGAGGGCGCCTTCTCTCAGGCATTCGTGCCGATTCTTGCGGAGTATAAGAACCAGCAGGGCGAGGAGGCGACGCGTACCTTCGTCGCCTATGTCAGCGGCCTGTTGACCCTGATCTTGGCGCTGGTGACCGTGGCGGGGATGGTGGCCGCCCCCTGGGTCATCTATGCCACCGCTCCCGGCTTCGCCGATACGCCGGATAAGTTTGCGCTGACCAGTGCGCTGCTGCGCATTACCTTTCCCTATATTCTGTTGATCTCGCTGGCTTCGATGGCCGGCGCGGTGCTGAATACCTGGAACCGCTTCTCGGTACCGGCCTTTGCCCCGACGTTGCTTAACGTCAGCATGATCGGTTTCTCGCTGTTCGCCGCGCCCTATTTCCATCCGCCGGTGTTGGCGCTGGCGTGGGCGGTGCTGGTGGGGGGCGTCTTGCAACTGGGTTATCAGTTGCCGCACTTGAAGAAGATCGGCATGTTGGTCTTGCCGCGCATCAATCTGCACGATCGGGGTGTCTGGCGAGTGCTTAAGCTGATGGGGCCGGCGATCGTCGGGGTCTCCGTGAGCCAGATATCCCTGATCATCAATACCATCTTCGCCTCTTTTTTGGTCTCCGGCTCGGTCTCCTGGATGTATTACGCCGACCGGCTGATGGAGTTGCCCTCGGGTGTCCTCGGGGTTGCGCTGGGAACGATCCTGCTGCCCTCGCTGGCGAAGAGCTTCTCCTCGGGGCGGCTGGACGACTATAACCGCCTGCTCGACTGGGGGCTGCGCCTCTGTTTCCTGCTGGCCTTACCCTGTGCCGTGGCGCTCGGCGTGATCGCTAAGCCGTTGACGGTGGCGCTATTCCAATACGGTAAATTCAACGCCTTTGATGCGGCGATGACGCAGCGTGCCTTGGTCGCCTATTCGGTGGGATTACTGGGGATCATCATGGTCAAGATCTTGGCACCGGGTTTTTACTCACGCCAGGACATCAAGACACCGGTCAAGATCGCCATCGTGACGCTGATCCTGACCCAAGTGATGAACCTGATCTTCATCGGTCCGCTGAAGCACGCCGGGCTCTCGCTCTCTATCGGCTTGGCCGCCTGCCTCAATGCCGGTTTGCTCTACTGGCAGCTGCGCCGTCAGAAGTTGTTCACGCCGTTGGCCGGTTGGTTGGGCTTCCTGTTGAAGCTGTTGGCGGCGGTGTTGGTGATGGCGGCCGTCTTGGTCGGCATGATGTGGTGGATGCCCGCCTGGGATGTCGGCGGCATGCCTTATCGCCTGTTGCGGCTGATGGGGCTGGTGATCGCCGGTGCCGCCAGCTACTTTGCGGTATTGGCGCTACTGGGTTTCCGCCTGCGCGACTTTACCCGTAGCGCGGTGTTATAACGCCTATCCGCGCTCGGCATTTCCTCAGCGCGTCACGCGCGCCACGGCGGCGCTAGGTTCGGTGCGCGCCGACTCCCCGGCATTGCCGGGGATTTTTTTTCCCCGCATCGTTCATCGGATCACGGCGCGACCTTGGCGATGCTGTCGCGCGGCACAGACTCACCCTGCCAGGCGTGATCTGCCCCGCTGGCGTCGGCGGCGGATCGCTTTGCTCGCTCGGCTCGATAGGGGGCGGTATCGGGAGGCGGCGATCGGCCTAAACCGCCATGCCCGGACGCCGGGCGGCGAATAAAAAAGCCACCGGCTAGACAGCGGGTGGCTTGCGATGCGGCATATGCCTAGGCGGTTACATACGCTCGACGGTCTTGATACCCAGGGTATCCAGGCCGGTTTTCAGCGTGCGTGCCGTTAAGGCGGCCAGCTTCAGGCGGCTGGCGCGGACGTGCTCGTCGTCGGCGTTGAGGATCGGACAGGCCTCGTAGAAGCTGGAGAACAACCCGGCGACCTCATACAGGTAGGCACACATGACGTGCGGGGTGCCCTCGCGCGCCACCGTCAGGATGGTCTCCTCAAACTGCATCAGGCGAGTCGCCAGCGCCTTCTCACGCTCCTCTGTCAGGATGACGGCACCGCTGAGGCTGTTCTCATCGATACCCGCGCGTTTGAAGATGGAGGCCACGCGGGTGTAGGCATACTGCATATAGGGGGCGGTATTGCCCTCGAAGGCCAGCATATTGTCCCAGTCGAAGATATAGTCGGTGGTGCGGTTCTTGGAGAGATCCGCATACTTGACTGCGCCGATACCGACCACTTCCACCAGCTCTTTCAGCTCGTCGCCACTCAGCTCGGGGTTCTTGTCGGCGATCAGCTTGGCGGCGCGCTCGGTGGCTTCATCCAGCAGATCGGCCAGCTTGATGGTGCCGCCGGCGCGGGTCTTGAACGGTTTACCGTCCTTGCCCAACATCATGCCGAACATGTGGTGCTCCAGACTGACGGATTCCGGGACATAACCCGCCTTGCGCACGATGGCCCAGGCTTGCATCAGATGCTGATGCTGGCGTGAGTCGATATAGTAGAGGATACGATTGGCGCCGAGTGTCTCGTAGCGATATTTGGCGCAGGCGATGTCGGTGGTGGTGTACAGGTAGCCGCCGTCCTTCTTCTGGACGATGACCCCCATCGGCTCACCTTCTTTATTCTTGAACTCGTCGAGGAACACCACGGTGGCGCCTTCGCTCTCCGTCGCCAGTCCTTTGGCCTTCAGATCGGCCACGATGCCCGGCAGCATCGGGTTGTACAGGCTCTCGCCCATCACATCGTCATCGGTCAGGGTGACGTTCAGACGATCGTAGTTGCGCTGGTTCTGGCGCATGGTGATGTCGACCAGCTTACGCCACATCTCACGGCAGTATTCGTCACCGCCCTGCAGCTTGACCACGTAACCGCGTGCGCGTTCGGCGAAGGCGGCGTCTTCATCATAGTGCTTCTTGGCTTCACGGTAGAAGGCTTCCAGATCGGCCAGGGCCATCTCGCCAGCCTGACTTTCGCTTTGCACCCTTTCCAGATAGGCGATCAGCATGCCGAACTGGGTACCCCAGTCGCCGACATGGTTGGCACGAATGACGTTATGACCGAGGAACTCCAGGGTGCGTACCGCGGCATCGCCGATGATGGTGGAACGCAGATGACCGACGTGCATCTCTTTGGCGACGTTTGGGGCAGAGTAGTCCACGACGATGGTCTGCGGCGCGACGCGAGCGACGCCCAGGCGTGGATCCGCCAGTGCGGCATCGACCTGGTCAGCCAGCCAGGCGGCGTCGAGGAAGATATTGATGAAACCCGGGCCGGCAATCTCTACCTTGCTGGCGATCCCATCCAGGGCCAGATTGGCCACCACCTGCTCGGCGAGTTGGCGTGGAGGCATAGCCATTTTTTTCGCCGCCGCCATGATGCCATTGGCCTGATAGTCGCCGAACTGGACTTTGGCGGAAGGACGAACCAGGGCCTCGCTGTCGGCCGGCGCACCGGCTGCAACCAGCGCCTGAGTGACTTTATCTGAAATAAGTGCCTGAATATTCACAGGGTTACCTTAAGCTGTTCGCACCGGTCGCCGTGGGCGCCGGCATCGTGAATGTGAAAACCGAATCCTAACCGCCGAATGATATGATGCGACGGAAAACAGCCGGCCATTATAGGTGAAATCACTACTGCCGTCAGCACCTGTGCGCCTTTCCCTGTGGGGGCACGCGTGGGGGATGGATGTGGCGCGCGCGGCGCGGTAGAGTACGCGCCTCGGTTTTGGCGTCGCCGTCAGGGGCGATGCACCTATCATTACGGGAGAGGGCATGAATAACTTAGCCGATATCGACGAGCTACAGGAGTTAGCGGCGGATCTGACGCGTTTCGAAGCGGCATTAACGGCGCTGGCGGACTCACTGTCGCTGGATCTGGCACGTTTCACGGCGGATCACATTTCGCTGCGTTGCAACGAACGGGAGACCGCCGAGCGCTGGCGGCGTGGCTTCCTGCGTTGCGCCACGTTGCTGGCCGAGAATCCGATCAATGGCCGCCCGATCTGTCTATTCGATCTGGCGCAACCGTTGCGCGTCGGGCCTTGGTCGATCGACTGTGTCGAGCTGCCGTATCCGGGGGCGAAGCGCTACCCGCATCAGGGCTGGCAGCATGTGGAGCTGGTCTTGGCGGGCGATCCGGCCACGCTGCATAGCCGTGCCCTGGCATTGCTGCCGGATGAGGGGTTGCTCGCGCCGGGGATCAGCCTCACCTTTAGCCACCCGCAGGGCGAAGGCGAGCGCTTGCCCAATCCGACGCTCGCCGTCGGTGATCGGCTGACGACGATCAAGTTTCACCCCTATACCTTGCGGGCGATCGTCGCCAGCGAGCGCGCCTAACCTAGAGCGTGGCGATGGCCTGCGCCATACGATCCAGCGCCTGATCGAGCAGGGCGCGCCGACAGCCGAAGTTGAGGCGCACGAAGCGTGGCGCGCCGAAGTCGGCCCCGTCGGAGAGCCCGACCCCCGCGCGCTCGAAGAACGCCTGCGGTTGCTCGACGGGCAGGGCGCTGGCATCGATCCAGGCCAGGTAGCTCCCCTCGACGCTGACGGTACGTAGCCCCGGCATGGCGTTGATGCGCGCGCTAAGGTGATCGCGATTGGCGCGCAGATAGTCCAACTGTGCATCCAGCCAGGGTTGGCCGTGGCGATAGGCGGCCTCAGCGGCGACGAAGGCCAGGATATCGACTTGCGGAACGATGCCGGTACGTGCCGCGATAAAGCGGCTACGCAGCTGGGCATCGGGGATGATGGCGACGGAGGCGCCGAGGCCGGCGATGTTAAAGGTCTTGGAGGGCGCCATCAGCGTCACGCTGCGCCGTTCGGCATCGGAACTCAGCGCGGCGATCGGCGTGTGGCGTACGCCCGGCTCCAGCAGGAGATCGCAGTGGATCTCGTCGGAACAGATCAGCAGGTCGTGGCGTTGGGCGAAGGCTAACTGTGCCGCCAACTCCTCGCGCCGGTAGACCGTTCCCCCCGGGTTCTGTGGGTTACACAGCATCAATAGCCGTTCCTGTCCGCTCATTCCCGCTTCGGCCGCCGCCAGATCGACCACCCAACGCCCGTCACGCAAGGTGAGTGGCATCGCCGTCTGGCTACGCCCGGCCAGGTGGGCCGACTTCATGAAAGGGGGGTAGATAGGGTGAGGGGCCAAGGTGCCTTGATCCGCGGCGGTCAGGGCGCGCACCGTGAGGTTAAGACCACAGACTAATCCCGGCAGGAACACCAGCCAGTCGGGTTGGATGGTCCACTGATAACGTTGCGCCATGCGCTCGACAAACAGGGCGATCAGCGACGCGGGCGGCGCGCCGTAGCCGAATACGCCGTGCGCCACCCGCTGTTGCAAGGCCTCGATGACGGCCGGTGGCGAGCGGAAGTCGGTATCGGCGACCCACAGTGGAATTGTGTCCTGTCCCGCATATTTGCCCCATTTCTCGCTGTCACTGTGACGGCGGTCGATCACTTCATCGAAATTAAATGTCATCACTATTATCCTTTAGTAGGCTAATTGCATCCTTCAGGCTGCAACCGGTTACTTTTCTGTTGCGCCATGATCTTGCCAGTCGGCTGTGTGCGTCGGGTGGCGAATTTATCATCACGCGCATGGGGGAAAAACTCAAACGCTATAGGGAACAGACTAGGCGAGGCGTGGGGTGATCCTCAATATTGGCTGCATGGGTATGAGTATTTTTCATCTCGGCGCCCTTTTGGCTGTTGATTCGGAGGTTGGAATGGTGAAGTTAGAAGTCTGTTGCTACTCGTTGGCGTGTGCCGAGGCCGCTCAGGCGGCGGGGGCCGATCGTATCGAGCTGTGTGCCAGTCAGCAGGATGGGGGGATCACCCCCAGTTACGGCACCTTGGTGGGGTGCCGTGAGCAGGTGAGCATCCCGGTGCATCCGATCATTCGTCCACGCGGCGGCGATTTTTGCTATAGCGATAGCGAGTTTGCCTTGATGAAGCGTGATCTGGCGTTGGTACGCGATCTGGGGTTTCCCGGTGCGGTGATCGGCTTATTGGATGAAGAGGGGCATATCGATCTGCATCGTATGCGCCAGCTCATGACGCTGGCCGGGCCGATGGCCATCACCTTTCATCGAGCCTTCGACATGTGTGCCAATCCGATGTTGGCCTTGGCGCAGCTAACCGATTTAGGGGTGGCGCGTATCTTGACGTCGGGTCAACAACAGAGCGCCGAAGCGGGTTTGCCGCTGTTGCGTCAGTTGCATCAAGCCAGCCAGGGGCCGTTGATCATGGCCGGAGCCGGGGTACGCCTGTCCAACTTGCATAAGTTCGTGGAGATCGGCCTGCATGAGGTGCATACCTCGGCGGGTCATTGCGTGCCGTCGACGATGCGTTATCGCAAGGCGGGCGTGAGTATGAGCCATGCAGAGAATGACGAATTTTGCCACTATTGCGTGGACAGCGGCATGGTCGAGGCGATGAAGGCGGCATTGCAGATGATGCCGGAAGCCTGTGTCGCCGCAGAGTCGCATCCGCTCTCCACGCCCTGTAGTCGCCATCTCCAGTAGAAGTCAGTACGAACTTGTAGCGGAGGGTTCGCTCACTCATCAAGCCCCATCCCTTGTGGTTGGGGCTTTTTTCTGCGCCGCTCGCCTTAGGGCTTGCGGGCGATGAAGGCGGCGCGCAGCGGGGCCGGATAGCCTTCACAGGTCTTCCGGGCGTCGTGCGGGTCGAGGAATTCGGCCAGAGACTCGCTGGTCATCCAGCTCGTACGGCGCTGCTCTTCGACACGAGTCGGGCATTGATCGACCAGGCGGACGTCACAGAAACCGCACTTCTCTAGCCAGGTGATCAACATGGCGGCCGAGGGAATGAAGTAGACGTTGCGCATCTGCGCGTAGCGCTCGCCGGGGACCAACACCTGCTGGGCATCACCCTCGATCACCAGCGTCTCCAGCAGCAGTTCGCCGCCGCTGACCAACTGATCCTTGAGTTGATACAGATGATCGAGCGGTGAACGGCGGTGATAGAGCACCCCCATCGAGAAGACGGTGTCGAAGGCACCCAGTGCCGGTAGTTGTTCGATGCCTAGGGGCAGCAGATGGGCGCGTTGGTCGCCGCCGAGCAGTTTGCGTACCGCCTCGAACTGGCACAGGAACAGTTGCATCGGGTCGATCCCCACCGCCAAATGCGCGCCGGCGCCCACCATGCGCCATAGGTGATAGCCGCTACCGCAGCCGACATCGAGGATGGTCCGCCCGGCCAGCGGCGACAGATGCGGCAGTACGCGCTGCCATTTCCAATCCGAGCGCCACTCCGTATCGATGTGAATGCCATACAGATCGAATGGCCCCTTACGCCAGGGCATCAACGCGCGTAACATCTTTTCGATACCGATGCGTTGCCCTTCGCTCAGCGGTTGCTCCGCCTCGGCGTGTACGCCATGCAGTAGATCCAGGTGGTAGGGCGTCAGTTCAGGCAGCCGCTCTACCGCGTTGTTCCAGTCGCGGAAGTAACCGTGCAGGGAGTCACGCTGCCAGGCCGCCAACTGGGCCGGTAGCACCTCCAACCATTTACTCAGCGGCCCGTGGGCGATTTGGGCGTAGAAGTTGCCGAAGTCGATCATTCCTGGGTCTCCTTGATGGCCAGTAGCGAACCAAAGTTAAAGCACTGGAACCAGGTCTCGGCGTGCTGGAAGCCTGCCTGGTGCAGGCGCTGTTTGTGAGTCTCGACGCTATCCGTCAGCATCACGTTCTCCAACATGCTGCGCTTCTGGCTGATCTCCAGCTCGCTGTAACCGTTGGCACGCTTGAAGTCATGGTGCATATCGAACAGCAGTTCGCCGACGGTGGTGTCGGCGAAGTTAAACTTCTCCGACAATACCAGCGCACCGCCCGGCAGCAACCCCTGGTAGATCCGATCCAGCAGGATCTGGCGATCGTCCGGGGCGAGAAACTGCAAGGTAAAGTTCAGCACTACCAGCGAGGCATTCTCGATGGCGACATCGCGGATGTCGGCTTCCAACACCTGAACCGGCGTTGGGCTACGGAAGGCATCGATGTGACGGCGGCAACGGCTGACCATCGCCGGTGAGTTATCGATGGCGATGATCTCGCATCCCTCGGCCTGAATATTGCGGCGCATGGAGAGGGTAGCGGCCCCCAGAGAGCAGCCGAGATCATACACCCGCGTTCCCGGCAGGACGAAGCGCTGCGCCAGCATACCGATCATGGCGATGATGTTGGAGTAGCCAGGCACCGAACGCTGGATCATGTCGGGAAACACTTCGGCCACGCGTTCATCAAAGGTCCAGTCGCCCAGCTTGGCGATCGGGGCGGAAAATAGCGTGTCGCGCCCGGCGCACGGTGCGGGATTTTTATCGCAGTCAGACATAGCGGATGTAGGGAGTTTCAATAAGGGGCGCATAGTTTAGCAGAAGATGGCCGCCGTCGGCTATGCGCCATTTCGCCTTGTCGACGGACACCTCACCGACGGTACGCTCGCTGAATATTCCGCCAGCAGTCAGCGGGCTAGCATGATATTTATCTTGATTGCAATAGTTTGCAGTGATACAAATCGCCGCGCGTTGTAAATAAAATAATACGATACGCCACGGAGATCGCGCTTCAGAGAGCCACCATGACGCTATCGCACAGAGGAAAAAATGGGCGATTCGCAGCACAGTAGTACCACCCTGGAGAGGGGATTAAAAAACCGACATATTCAACTGATCGCCCTCGGCGGCGCCGTCGGTACCGGGCTGTTTCTCGGCATCGGTCCGGCGATCCAGTTGGCCGGGCCAGCCGTATTGTTGGGCTATGCCCTCGGCGGGGTGATCGCTTTTTTCATTATGCGTCAACTGGGTGAGATGGTGGTTCAGGAGCCGGTGGCGGGCTCCTTCGCCCACTTTGCGCACTGCTACTGGGGGCCGTTCGCCGGCTTCGTCTCCGGCTGGAACTATTGGGTTATGTTCGTGTTGGTCGGCATGGCCGAGCTGACCGCCGCCGGGATCTACATGCAATATTGGTGGCCGGAGGTGCCGACCTGGATCTGGGCCACGCTGTTCTTTGTGCTGATCAACGCGCTGAATATGGTCAACGTGCGCCTGTATGGCGAAACCGAATTCTGGTTCGCCCTGATCAAGGTGGCCGCGATCCTGGGGATGATCGCCTTCGGTAGCTGGTTGCTGCTCTCCGGCGAGGCGGGACCGCAGGCCGGGCTCGATAACCTCTGGCGTCACGGTGGCTTCCTGGCACACGGCTGGGGGGGATTAGTGATGGCGCTGGCGGTGATCATGTTCTCGTTCGGTGGATTGGAGCTGATCGGTATCACCGCCGCCGAGGCCAGCGAGCCGCGTAAGAGTATCCCCAAGGCGACCAATCAGGTGGTCTACCGTATCCTGATCTTCTATATCGGTTCTCTGCTGGTGCTGCTGATGCTGTACCCCTGGCCACAGATCGACGCGGCGAGTAGCCCGTTTGTGATGATCTTCGCCCATCTGAATAGCGGGACGGTGGCGGCGGCACTCAACGTGGTGATCCTGACGGCCGCGTTATCGGTCTACAACAGCTGCGTCTACTCGAATAGCCGTATGCTGTATGGGCTGTCGCTGCAAGGCCATGCCCCGCATTGGCTTACTCGGATTAGCCGCCGTGGTATCCCGCTGCGCTCGATCGCCTTATCGGGTTTGACTACCTCACTGGTGATCCTGATCAACTACCTGATGCCGGGTAAGGCGTTTGCGTTGTTGATGGCGCTGGTGGTTTCGACGCTGGTGATTAACTGGGTGATGATCTGCATGGCGCACCTCAAGTTTAAGGCGGCGATGAACCGTCAGGGCGTGGTGACCCATTTTCGTGCGCTGTGGTATCCCTATGGCAACTACCTCTGTTTGGCCTTTCTAGGCCTGATCTTGGTGATCATGGCGTTGACGCCCGCCATCCGCATCTCGGTGCTGTTGCTACCGCTATGGCTCGGGGTGTTGTGGGGCGGATTTTGCCTGGCGCGCAGGCCGCGTCGGGACTAAGGTGCGAACCCGGCGATCCCGCCGGGACGCCGGTTAATCGCCGAGCAACATTTGCCCCCAGGGGAGATAATAGAGGTTAGCCAATACCATCAGCAGCAGGGCGAGGTAAGTGGCACTCATTCCGGAGCGGCGCCAATGCATCTCGTGTTGGCGCAATCCCCAGGCGTGCATGATACGCCCCAGGATCAGCAGTATTCCACACAGATGCACCATCCATACTCGGGCACCGTTCATCTCCATCATCACCAGCAGGATGGCGGCGATGGGGATGTATTCCACGGCGTTGCCGTGGATGCGGATGGCGGTCTGTAACTCATAGAAGCCGCCATCGCCATAGCTGACGCGATAGAGCATGCGCAGCCGTACTACCTGCCAAGAAAACGTGACTAATAATAGTGCGCCAAGCACAACATAAAGCGCGCTTATCATTCTCTTAAGCTCCATAGTCTTAATCGTATGAACTGGTAAATGATAGCCGTAGCACAGAGGAATGTCCTGACTAATCTGTTGAGGTATGTCGATTTTTTTACTGTAGCCTACGTTTAATCCGCCTCACTGTTCAGAACAGCGCCGCCTGCTGCGGCCAATCGGGGCGCGCGGGCAGTCCGGCGACATCGGCCTGCGCCAGGGCACGCCATAACGCCTGCGCCTGTTGCGGCGCGTCGCGGCAGTCCGGGGTATGGATAAACAGATAGGGGGTGCCCTCTTGGCTCCAGCGCTGGAGCGGTGCTAGCCAGGGCTGCAACCACTCGCGATTAGCCGCTAGATCGTCGCCGCCGACGAAGCGCACCATTGGCTGACTGCCGCTCATCACCACGTGTACTGGTAATTGCGGCTTCTTGCGCTGTGCCTCGCGCACGGCGTGGCTGTCGGGACGGGCATGGTGTACCGGGCGACTGTCGAGGATGACGCGGTTGATCGCGCGTTGGCGCAGCCCGTGATTAAGCGAGCGCTCGGCCTCACCCTTGGCGAAGAAGGCTGGATGGCGAACCTCGACGCCATACTGGAAGCCACGTGGCAAGGCGTCGAGAAAGTGCCACAGACGCGGCAGATGCTCCGGGCCACAGGCCGCCGGCAGTTGTAGCCAAAGTTGCCCTAGGCGGCCATCCAGAGGTTGCAGCGCACGGTAAAAAGCGCCAATCTGTTGATCGCAATGCAGGAGTGCCGCCTGGTGACTGATGGCGGAAGGAAATTTGAAGCAGAAACGAAAGTGGTCGTGGGTCATGGCGCGCCAGCGCTGCACCAACTCGGGTGCTGGCAGGGCATAGAAGGTGGTGTTGCCTTCGACGCAGTTAAAGTAACGGCTATAGTCGGCTAAGTCGTGCAGACCGATCTTCGCCCAGGCGGCATGCTGCCACTGCGGCAGCCCATAGTAGAACATCCGTTGGCTCCATAATGAACACGCCTGAAATATAACATAAAGCTAACAAGTTAGGCAGAGGGGGAAGGGTGGTGAGAAACAGTGCAAAGTGCGCGCGCGCTCTTATCGCAGCGGGGAATTTCCAGTATAATAGCCCCCTTTTTTCATCAAGCATGTAAATCCGCCTGAGCTATGCCGATCTACGAATACGTTTGTAGCGACTGCAATCATCATCTTGAGAAGTTGCAAAAAATGTCCGATGCACCGCTGGTCGATTGCCCGGCGTGCGGTCATCCTGCCTTGAAAAAACAGATTTCAGCCGCCGGTTTCCAGTTAAAGGGAAACGGCTGGTACGCGACCGATTTTAAGCCACGTACCGACAAAACACCGTCTTCAACAGAGCGCTGCGCAGGCAGCACGTGTCCGGCCGGTTGTCCGGGCGCGGCGTCGGCAAAATAAATTAAGCAAGCCAAAGGATATCGTTATGCGTACTAATTATTGCGGGCAGTTGAATCTGTCCCATGTGGGCCAGGAAGTGACCCTGTGCGGTTGGGTACATCGCCGCCGCGACCTGGGTGGTCTGATCTTCATCGATCTGCGTGACCGCGAAGGGGTGGTGCAGGTGTTCTTTGATCCGGATCATCAGGATGCTTTCCGTCAGGCCTCTGAGCTGCGTAACGAGTTTTGCGTGCAGATCACCGGCACCGTGCGTGCTCGCCCGGAGAGTCAGCGTAACAGCGATATGCCGACCGGGGAGATCGAAGTCTTTGGCCATGGCCTGACCCTCATCAACCGCGCCGAGCCGCTGCCGCTGGACTTTAACCAGACTAACAGCGAAGAGAATCGCCTGAAGTACCGCTACCTGGATCTGCGTCGTCCGGAGATGGCTGCGCGTCTGAAGACCCGCGCCAAGATCACCGCATTCGTGCGTCGTTTCATGGATAACCACGGCTTCCTGGATATCGAAACCCCGATGCTGACCAAGGCGACGCCGGAAGGGGCGCGTGACTACCTGGTGCCGAGCCGAGTCCATAAGGGCAAATTCTACGCGTTGCCGCAGTCTCCGCAGCTGTTTAAGCAGTTGCTGATGATGTCCGGTTTCGACCGTTACTATCAGATCGTCAAATGCTTCCGCGACGAAGACCTGCGTGCCGACCGCCAGCCGGAATTCACCCAGATCGATGTGGAAACCTCCTTCATGAGCGCCGAGCAGGTGCGTGAAATCATGGAAGAGCTGGCCCGTGCGCTGTGGCTGGAGATCAAAGGCGTCGATCTGGGCGACTTCCCGGTGATGACCTTCGCCGAGGCGATGCGCCGTTTCGGCTCCGATAAGCCGGATCTGCGTAACCCGCTGGAGCTGGTGGACGTGGCCGATCTGGTTAAAAACGTCGATTTCAAAGTCTTCTCTGGCCCGGCCAACGACGCCAAGGGCCGCGTTATCGCGCTGCGTGTACCGGGTGGCGCCAGCCTGACCCGTAAGAACATCGACGAGTACGGTCAGTTCGTCGGCATCTATGGCGCCAAGGGGCTGGCCTGGATGAAGGTCAACGACCGTGCCGCCGGGATGGATGGCGTGCAGAGCCCGATCGCTAAGTTCCTCAACGCCGAGGTGCTGGAAGGTATCCTGGCGCGTTGCGCGGCCGAGAGCGGCGACATCATCTTCTTCGGCGCCGATAGCGCCAAGGTGGCTACCGATGCCATGGGCGCTCTGCGCCTGAAGGTGGGTCGTGACCTGAAACTGACCGACGAAACCCGTTGGGCCCCGCTGTGGGTGATCGACTTCCCGATGTTCGAAGAGGACGGCGAAGGCGGTCTGGCGGCGATGCACCATCCGTTTACCTCACCGCGTGATATCAGTCCGGAAGCACTGAAGGCCAATCCGGTCGGTGCGATCGCCAACGCTTACGACATGGTGATGAACGGTTACGAAGTGGGCGGCGGCTCGGTGCGTATTCACAACGGTGCCATGCAGTCGGCGGTATTCGACATTCTGGGCATCAACGAGCAGGAGCAGCGCGAGAAGTTCGGCTTCCTGCTGGATGCCCTGAAGTATGGCACCCCACCGCATGCCGGCCTGGCCTTCGGTCTGGACCGTTTGGTGATGTTGCTGACCGGCACGGAGAATATCCGTGACGTGATCGCCTTCCCGAAAACGACCGCCGCCGCCTGTCCGCTGACCGATGCGCCGAGCCGCGCCAACCCGGCCGCGTTGCAGGAGCTGTCCATCGCCGTCAGCCTGAAACAGGGTGACGACGAGTAATGGCTTATAAGCGTCCGGAATCCGTGCTGGTGGTGATCTATGCGCGCCAGAGCGGACGGGTGCTGATGTTGCAGCGGCGCGATGACCCCGATTTTTGGCAGTCGGTTACCGGCAGCCTGGAAGCGGGGGAGTTGGCGCCGCAAGCCGCGCAGCGTGAAGTAAAGGAAGAAGTGGGAATCGACATCGTCGACGAGCATTTGACGCTGACGGACTGCCAGCGTTGCGTGGAGTTTGAGCTGTTCGCGCACCTGCGTCGGCGTTATGCGCCTGGGGTGACGCGCAATCTGGAGCATTGGTTTTGCTTGGCCTTGCCTGACGAGCGGGCGATCCCGCTGAGCGAACATCTGGCTTACCGCTGGATGGACGCCGCCGCCGCCGAGCTGACCAAGTCCTGGAGCAACCGCCAGGCGATCGAACAGTTCGTACCTTGATTACCTGCCTGTCCGGGCGGCCATGCTGGCCGTCTGGCTTGTTGACAGGCGTTTGCATATTGACTATTTAGGGCCTTTGCGCCTTTAGCGGAGATTTATATGGCAGGTCATAGTAAGTGGGCCAACACCAAACATCGTAAGGCTGCGCAGGATGCCAAGCGCGGTAAAATCTTTACCAAGATCATTCGCGAGCTGGTCACCGCCGCCAAGCTGGGCGGCGGCGATCCGGACGCTAACCCGCGTCTGCGTGCGGCCGTCGATAAGGCTCTGTCCAACAACATGACCCGTGATACCCTGAATCGCGCCATCGCCCGCGGCGTCGGCGGCGACGACGACGGTAACATGGAAACCATCATCTATGAAGGCTACGGCCCGGGCGGCACCGCCGTGATGGTCGAGTGCCTGAGCGACAACCGTAACCGTACCGTTTCCGAAGTGCGTCATGCCTTCACCAAGTGTGGCGGTAACCTGGGTACCGACGGCTCCGTATCCTACCTGTTCACCAAGAAAGGGGTGATCTCTTACGCGCCGGGCCTGGATGAAGACGTCGTGATGGATGCCGCGCTGGAAGCGGGTGCCGATGACGTGGTGACCTATGATGACGGCGCCATCGATGTCTACACCCCGTGGGAAACCTTCGGTAAGGTGAAGGATGCGCTGGATGCGGCTGGCCTGGTGGCCGAGTCGGCCGAAGTCTCCATGATCCCCTCGACTCAAGCAGACATGGACGCGGAGACCGCGCCGAAGCTGCTGCGCCTGATCGATATGCTGGAAGACTGCGACGATGTGCAGGAAGTGTATCACAACGGTGAAATCTCCGACGAGGTTGCGGCTACTCTGGAATGAGTATCATCCTCGGGATTGACCCCGGCTCGCGTATTACCGGTTACGGCGTGATCCGCCAGTGTGGGCGCCAACTCGACTATCTCGGCAGCGGCTGCATTCGCACCGCTGTCGATGATCTGCCGACGCGCCTCAAGCTGGTCTATGCCGGCGTTAGCGAGATCATTACCCAGTTTAATCCCGACTACTTCGCCATCGAACAGGTGTTTATGGCGAAGAACGCCGACTCGGCGCTCAAGCTGGGACAGGCGCGCGGCGCCGCCATCGTGGCGGCGGTCAATCGTGACCTGCCGGTGTTTGAGTACGCGGCGCGCCAGATCAAACAGACGGTGGTGGGTAACGGGGGGGCGGAGAAGGCCCAGGTGCAGCATATGGTGCGCTCCTTGCTCAAACTCCCCGCCAACCCGCAAGCCGACGCCGCCGATGCGCTGGCGGTGGCGATCACCCACTGCCATGTCAGCCAGAACGCGCTGCGTATCGGCGATGGGCGCCTCAATCTGGCGCGGGGTCGCCTACGCTGAGTGGGGCAGGACGCGCTTTCTATCAGGCTGGATATTCATCCAGCCTTTTTTATGGTATAAGCGGGGGAATATTTGACTGAGACAGAGAGGAAGTGCGCGTGATTGGTCGCCTCAGAGGAGTGATTCTGGAAAAGCAGCCACCACAGGTGTTGCTGGAGGCCGGCGGCGTCGGCTACGAAGTACAGATGCCGATGACCTGCTTTTATGAGTTGCCGCAGCCTGGCAGCGAGGCGGTAATTTTCACCCACTTCGTGGTGCGTGAGGATGCCCAACTGCTGTATGGGTTCAATAATAAGCAGGAGCGCGCGCTATTCCGTGAGCTGATCAAGGTCAACGGCGTCGGGCCGAAGCTGGCGCTGGCGATCCTGTCGGGTATGTCGGCACAGCAATTCGTCGCGGCGGTGGAGCGTGAAGAGGTGGCCGCATTGATCAAGCTGCCGGGCGTGGGTAAGAAGACCGCCGAACGTCTGGTGGTCGAGATGAAAGATCGCTTCAAGGGGCTGAGCGGTGATCTGTTCACTCCGTCGGACGATTTGCCGCCGAGCGCCCAGCCGCAGGCTCAGGCCGATGCCGAGGGTGAGGCGGTGGCGGCGCTGATCGCCCTGGGCTATAAGCCGCAGGAGGCCAGCCGCCTGGTCAACCGGGTAGCCAGCGTCGGGGCGGACAGTGAAACCCTGATCCGCGACGCGTTGCGCGCGGCTCTGTAACCCTCTGGAGAGTTTGGGATGATAGAAGCCGATCGTCTGATTTCCGCCGGTAGCCAGAGCGAGGAGGAGTTCCTCGATCGCGCAATCCGGCCGAAGAGCCTGGCCGATTATGTCGGCCAGCCGCAGGTCCGCGAGCAGATGGAGATCTTCATCAAGGCGGCCAAGCTGCGCGGCGACGCGTTGGATCACCTATTGATCTTCGGCCCTCCGGGGCTGGGCAAGACCACCTTGGCTAACATTGTCGCCAATGAGATGGGCGTGAATCTGCGTACCACCTCGGGGCCGGTGTTGGAGAAGGCGGGCGATCTGGCGGCGATGTTGACCAACTTAGAGCCGCACGATGTGCTGTTTATCGACGAGATCCACCGCCTCTCCCCGGTCGTCGAGGAGGTGCTCTATCCGGCGATGGAGGATTACCAGCTGGATATCATGATCGGCGAGGGGCCGGCGGCACGCTCCATCAAGATCGATCTGCCGCCCTTTACCCTGGTCGGCGCCACCACCCGCGCCGGTTCGCTGACCTCGCCGCTGCGCGATCGTTTCGGCATCGTGCAGCGTTTAGAGTTCTATCAGGTGGCCGATCTGCAACATATCGTCGGGCGCAGCGCCCAGTGTCTGGGGCTGTCGTTGACGGAGGAGGGGGCGTTAGAGATCGCACGCCGTTCGCGCGGTACGCCGCGTATCGCCAACCGTCTGTTACGCCGGGTGCGTGACTTTGCCGAGGTGTGCGCCGATGGCCACATCGATGGGACGGTGGCGGCGCAGGCGCTGAATATGCTGGATGTGGATGCCGCCGGCTTCGACTATATGGATCGCAAGCTGCTGTTGGCGGTGATCGACAAGTTTATGGGCGGCCCGGTTGGGTTGGATAACCTGGCGGCGGCGATCGGCGAGGAGCGTGAGACCATCGAGGATGTGCTGGAGCCCTACCTGATCCAGCAGGGTTTCATTCAACGCACGCCACGTGGGCGCATCGCGACCGGCCATGCCTACCGTCACTTCGGCATCGAACGCCAGGCGTAATGCCCTCGGCGTCGGATAAAAAAATCCCGCAGCTGGCTGCGGGATTTTTTTTATCTGGGGGATCAGGCGGCCTGACGTCGGCTTAGACTCAGCATAAATAGGAAGGCGGCACACAGTACCACCGAGGGCCCGGCCGGGGTGTCATACCAGGCGGAGAGGGCCAGACCGCCGCTGATGGCCAGCCAACCCACCAGTACTGCGCCCGTCGCCATCTGTTCGGGGGTACGGGCGAAACGGCGTGCCGTCGCCGCCGGGATGATCAGTAGCGAGGTGATGATCAACGCGCCGACAAACTTCATCGCCAGCCCGATGGTCAGCGCGGTGGTCAGCATCAGCAGCAGCTTGGTACGCCCGAGCGGCACGCCATCGACATGCGCCAGATCGGGGCTGATGGTCATCGATAACAGGGCGCGCCATTGCCATAGCAGCAGCGCCAGTACCAGCACCACGCCGATGGCGATCAGCACCACATCCTGGTAGGTAACCGCCAACAGATCGCCGAACAGGTAAGCCATCAGATCGACGCGCACGTTAGACATCAACGCCACTACCACCAGGCCGAGGGAGAGCGCGCTGTGCGCCATGATACCCAGCAGGGTATCGACCGCGAGCTGCGGACGGCGCTCCAGCCACACCAGGGCACAGGCCAACACCAGCGTCACGGCGATCACCGCATAGAAGGGGTTGACGTCGAGCAGCAGACCGAAGGCGACGCCGAGCAGCGAGGCATGCGCCAGGGTGTCGCCAAAGTAGGACATGCGTCGCCAGACGACAAACGAACCCAGAGGCCCGGCCGCCAACGCTAACAGGGCACCGGCTAGCCAGCCGGGCAACAACAACTCAATCATCGGCCTCTCCCGTGCGGCTCTTGAGGATCACCTTGCCGCACAGATCGTGGCGGTGGTTGTGATGGTGCTGGTAGAGCGCCAGCTGCTGGGCGCCACGGTTACCAAACAGCGCGATAAACTGGGGGTGATTGGCCACGGCCTGTGGAGTACCGGAACAGCAGATGTGTTGGTTTAGGCACAGCACATCGTCGGTCTTAGCCATCACCAGATGCAGATCGTGGGAAACCATCAGCACTGCGCAATTCAGCTCGTGGCGTAGGCGGTCGATCAGATCATACAGCGCCAACTGGCCGTTGACGTCGACGCCGGCGGTAGGCTCGTCCAACACCAATAGATCCGGGGTGTTGAGCAGGGCGCGCGCCAGTAGGACGCGCTGATTCTCGCCGCCGGAGAGTTTCTGCATCGGCTGAGTCAGCAGATGGGCGGCCTGCACCCGTTGCAGCGCCGGCAACACATCCTGACGTTTGACGCCGGGACGCAGGCGCATAAAGCGCTCTACCGTCAGCGGGAGAGTCGCGTCCAGGTGCAGCTTCTGCGGTACGTAGCCAATGGTTAGCCCGGGGCGGGTAATGCGCTCGCCACGCGTCGGGGCGACCAACCCCAGCACGACGCGCACCAGGGTGGACTTACCGGCGCCGTTGGGGCCGAGCAGCGTCAGGATGCGCCCACGCCGTAGCGTCAGGGAGATATTATCCAGCACATCGCGGGTGCCGAAGCGGACGGCGATGTGCTGAAGGGTGACCAAGGGATGATTATCTGGTTGTGACATGGTTACGGCGTATTGCACTATAAATGGAATGTTATAATATAACGTTTCTTCGTACGTTTCCCAGGAAATTTTCTCATGATATCGCAAAACAATATAGTTAAACGCACGCTGATTGCTTCCGCACTGTCGGTATGCGCGCTGGTCGGTAGCGCACGAGCCGATGTGGTCACCTCGATTCGCCCATTGGGTTTTATCGCTGCGGCGATCGCCGATGGGGTGATGCCGACGCAGGTGTTGCTGCCTGACGGTGCCTCACCGCATGACTATGCGCTGAAGCCATCCGATATCAAACGATTGCGTGACGCCGACCTGGTGGTATGGATAGGGCCAGAAATGGAGAGTTTTTTGGTTAAACCAACTCAACAGCTAGAAAAAAGCAAAAATCTCTCTCTCAGCACGCTGCCGACCGTGCGGAGTCAGCTGATCGAGGGAGATGATGATGATCATGATCATCATAGTTCGCAGAGTGAAAAGCACGCGGAAAAATCCGAATCTGCCGAGTCACATATTGTTACAAATGGCGCCCAGACTGGCTTAGCGGCCGATCACGCCGATGATCATGGCCAGTATAATATGCATATCTGGCTCTCTCCGGCCATCGCCAAACAGGTAGCGATCGCCATCCACGACCGATTAGTGCAACAAAGCCCACAAAATCGCGAGAAACTGGATGTCAACCTACGTAAATTCGAGCAACAACTCGAGCAGACACAAACGAAAGTTGCTATGATGCTGCGGCCCGTGCAAGGTAAAGGTTATTTTGTCTTCCACGACGCCTATGGTTACTTCGAGAATGCTTTTGGCCTGACCCCGTTGGGGCATTTCACCGTCAATCCCGAGATCCAGCCTGGCGCACGGCGCTTACATCAAATTCGAACACAGTTGGTTGAGCAAAAAGCGGTTTGCGTTTTTGCTGAGCCACAGTTCAGGCCAGCAGTCATCTCGGCGATTGCGCAGGGGACCCCTGTCCGGCAGGGTACACTTGATCCCCTAGGGAGC